>CAYRKE010000137.1:0-3241 GCA_964424695.1 uncultured Polyangiaceae bacterium | reverse complement strand
ACGTGTTTGGGGTACTACTCATTTATGCAAGGGAACTCGACGCTTTCGACGACACTGAGGTCGGACTACTCGAGGATCTGGGCGACACCATCTCCTTCGGGATGGAGAGTCTCGCGGCGCGCCGGGAGCGGGCTGACGCCATGTGCGCCCTCGAGCGAGCGCACGAAGAGCTCGAAGAACGGGTGCAGCAGCGGACTCAGGAGTTGCTGATCGCCAAGGAGGCTGCGGAGTCCGCGGATCGGATCAAGTCGGCGTTCCTCGCCACGATGTCCCATGAGCTGCGCACACCGCTGAACTCCATCATCGGGTTCACCGGCATCCTTGTTCAGGGGCTTGCCGGAGACCTGAACGCCGAACAGAAAAAGCAGCTCGGCATGGTCCAATCCAGCGCTCAGCACCTGCTGGCCCTCATCAACGACGTGCTTGATCTGTCCAAGATCGAAGCGGGACAGCTCACGCTGGCCCATGACCGGTTCGACCTCCGCGAGCTGGTCAGTCGGGCGCTCGGAACGATCCGTCCGATGGCAGACCGTAAAGGCGTCCATCTCGAGACCCAGGTGGACCCCACGGTTGGCGACTTCCTTGGGGATCGACGGCGCGTCGAACAGGTTCTTCTGAATCTGCTCAGCAATGCCGTAAAATTCACAGAGAGCGGCGAGGTCTCGGTCCACGTCACGCGGATGCCGGGCGCCATTCAGGTCGCGGTTCGGGACACAGGGATTGGTATCCCCAGCGTCCATCGCCGGTCTCTCTTCGAGCCGTTCTTTCAGATTGATAGCGGTATTGCCCGACGCCATGAGGGCAGCGGCCTCGGCCTCTCCATCTGTCGGCGGCTCGTGGAGCTCATGGGGGGAACGATTGAGGTCAGTAGCACGCCGGGAGAGGGAAGCGTCTTTACTTTCACCGTCGCCCTGGAGCAGGTCAGCCCATGACGCAGCCGTCCGTACTCGTCATCGAAGACAACGAGCAGAACCTCTACTTGATGCGCTTCCTACTCGAGAAGCATGGCTTCGTGGTGCATGAGGCTCGCTCTGGCCGGGAGGGGCTGGAGATGGCCGCCAGGCTGGACCCACAGCTCATTCTGCTGGATATTCAGCTGCCTGAGATGGATGGGTACACGGTGGCCGCGGAATTGCGCGCGATAGGCCACCTGATAGAGACTCCCATCATCGCCGTGACCTCGTATGCTATGGTGGGCGATCGGGAAAGGGCGCTCGCTTCGGGTGCCACGGATTACATCGAGAAACCGATCAACCCCGCTACCTTCGTCGACCAGATCAGTCGCCACCTGCCCCCGAAAGGCCCGCAATGACCGTCGCGCTCATCGTCGATGACAACGAAGAGAACCGATATCTGCTGCGACAGCTGCTCGCGGCCGATGGTTTCGGCGTCGTGGAAGCGCCAAACGGCCAAGCCGCGCTGGACTGCGCCGAGGAGTTCGCGGTCGGGCTCGTTGTGTCCGACGTCCTGATGCCGGGGATGGACGGCTTCGAGCTGTGCCGCCAGTGGAAGGGTAACCCTCGACTCTGCAAGATACCGTTCGTCTTCTACACGGCAACCTACACCGACCCGAAGGACGAGCTATTCGCCCTCAGCCTGGGAGCCGACGGGTTCTTCGTCAAACCCACGGATCCCGCGGTATTGCGGGATCGCCTCAGGGAAGTGGTAAAGCAACAGCGGGAGGGCACCCTGGCCCGGGGCGATAGCGGGCCCCCCCTCAGCGACACCCCCTACCTCCAAGAGTATAACCGCGTCCTCGTCCGAAAACTCGAGGACAAGGTCAGTGAGCTCGAGCTCGCCGAGCGAGAGCTGCGCATCAAGGACTTCGCCCTGGCATCGTCGGAGAGCGGGATCGTGCTCACGAATGATGCTTCGATCGTCACTTGGATCAACCCCGCCTTCGGGCGGCTGTTGGGCACGAGCGAGCCAACCGTGGCGGGATCTCCTCTCGGAGACTGGCTGGTCCTGCCCGCGGACTGGAATGACTGGGCCACGCGGGGTCATGGCGCGCGGCACTTCTCGTCCTCGCTGGTTCCCAAGAAAAGCCAGGAAGTGCCTGCTTCGTTGAAGGTCTCCGCTCATGCCATCCTGTCCCGGGAAGGGGAGCGGGTGGGGTTCATGCTCTCCTGCATGGACGTCTCAGAAGAACGTCGTCTGCGCCGCGAACTCGAGCGAGTGCAGCGCCTCGAGTCCCTGGGGCTATTCGCCGCGGGTGTGGCTCACGACTTCAACAACATCCTGATGGCCATGCTGGCAGGAATCGAGCTAGGCACGGCGTCCGGACTAACGGACGCGCAGCGGGAGGAGTATCGGAGCGTCGCTCTGGCC
Organism: uncultured Polyangiaceae bacterium; assembly: GCA_964424695.1. GTDB lineage: Bacteria > Myxococcota_A > Polyangia > Polyangiales > Polyangiaceae > JAEWRL01. The sequence goes on along the minus strand of CAYRKE010000137.1, from coordinate 913 downwards.
GGGTTCCAGCGCGCTCGGGACCTTACTGGACGTCTGTTGGCGTTCTCCCGAGACACGAGGGCCGAGCGACGCGTCGTCGATCTCAGGGAGCTCCTCGAGGAAACCATCCTACTGGTCCTGAACGGTTCCCCGGTTCGCTGCGAGCGCAGATTCCCAGCAGTGAGCGCGCTGGTATTCGCCGATCCGGGACAGCTGGCTCAGGTCTTCAGCAACCTGCTAGTCAACGCTCGGCAGGCGATGAACGATGGTGGAACCATCGTAGTGTCCGTCGAGCTCCCAGAGCAGCCAGCCCGCGCTGACGGGGCTGCCACGACGCAGCGATTCGCCCTCGTTCGAGTCGAGGACAATGGTCCCGGGATTGCTCCCAGCGTGCTGCCCGACATCTTCGATCCCTACTTCACCACCAAACCCGAAGGCACGGGCCTCGGGCTCGCAACCTGTCACGCCATCGTGCACGACCACGGCGGGCGAATCGGGGTTACTTCGGAGCTCGGCCGGGGCACGACCTTTGATGTGTGGCTCCCTTGGTCGCCCAAGCTCACCAAGAGTCAGCCACCTCCGCCAGACTCCCCCCCCAAGATCGCGCCCGCGCGAGTCCTGGTCATGGAAGGAATTCCAGCCCTTCGCGCCCTACTCCAGCGCGCGCTCGAGCACGCCGGGTACGCGGTCGTTGGCGTTGAGAGCGGCGAGCAGGCCGTCCTCGAACACGAGCGCGCAAGGTCCGGGGGCGCTGGGTTCGATCTCCTGATCCTGGATGTGACGGTCAGGGGGGAAATGGACGGCCTCGAGGCCGTGGCCGAACTACGCCGCATGGACCCCGACGTTCCGATCATGGCTTCCACCGGCTACGCCGACGAAGCCATCACCGGACAGCTCCGGTCCAGAGGGTTCTCCCACGTGCTCCGCAAGCCCT
>CAYRKE010000136.1:0-20006 GCA_964424695.1 uncultured Polyangiaceae bacterium | reverse complement strand
GCGGAACAACCCGCCCTGGAGTCGTTGCATCGGGATTTCTTGGCTGAATGGGCGCACGAGTGTGGAGACTGTGCTGGTCTTCGCGCTCGGTCCCCATTTCTGGTTTGCGTTCGCGTTGCTAGTTTCCTGTTTCTAGTTCCCTTCTGCGCAAGCGAAGTACCTGGGGCAGTAGTACTAACAGGGTCGGATCTCGGGTCTGCCCGGCGCTGCTCCTGACGACGTCGCGCCGATCTGGCGATCCCTCACAAAGGATTCAGAGCGCCTGATCGATGTCTGCGCAGAGATCGTCGGCGTCTTCCAGGCCGACCGACAGCCGGAAGACCCCTTCACCGGCGAAGCTGCGGTACACGGCCATTTGGGCATCGCTCAGGTGGAACGAGTTCTTCTGCATCTCGTCGGTGGGCATGTAGAAGATGAGACTGCGGTGGTGTCCGAGAGACACGGCGTAGTGAATCACCTCGAGCGAGTCGGCGAACCGCTGGGCCGTGCTGCGCCCATCCTTGACCTGGAAGGTGAGCATCCCGGAGAAGTTGTTCATCTGTCGGCAAGCGAGCTCGTGCTGCGGGTGGGACTTCAACCCTGGATAGATGACGCGGGTGACCCGGGGGTGGTTTTCGAGGAATTGGGCCACCTTGAGAGCCCCTTCTGCGTGGGCCCGCATCCGGATTGGCAGGGTCGCGATCCCCCGCATGGTTAGCCAGGCATTGAACGGGCTGAGGATACCCCCGAGATGGATGCCGGCGTCCTGCGCCAGGCCGGTCATGAGATCGTTTCGCCCCACGAGGGCGCCTCCCACCGCATCGCCGTGCCCGCACAGGTACTTGGTCAGCGAATGCAGGACGATATCGGCGCCCAGCTCGATGGGCCGCGTCGCGATCGGGGATGCGAAGGTCGAGTCCACGGCGAGCTCGGCTCCGGCGTCGTGGGTCACCTTGGCGACGGCTCGGATGTCCACGAGCTTGAGGATGGGGTTGGCCGGGGTCTCCGCGTAAACCATCCGAGTGTTGGGGCGCATGGCCCGCTGAAGGGCACCGAGATCCGTGAGGTCCACTCCCTCGACATCGATCCCGAGCTTGGGAAGGGTCTGCCGCGCCAACTCGGCGACCCCGGCGTAAGCGACGTCGCTGATGATGAGATGGTCGCCCGCCTTGAGCCGATACAGGAACAGCGCGGTGGCCGCGGCCATCCCGCTCGCGAACGCGACGGCCGCCTCGCCATGCTCGAGAGCCGCCAGCTTGAGCTCCAGTTGCCGAACCGTGGGGTTGCCCCAGCGGCAATAGACGAAGGGCGCATCGTCGCCCAGGGCATTGGCCGAGAATTGCGCGCTGGCGTCGGAAACGACGTAGGTTGTCGACATCGAGATGTTCGGAGCAGACGCGCCCGTCACTGGGTCGGGCGTCTCACCAGCATGGATTGCCTGGGTCTGAAGTCCGTAACTCTTGTCTTTCTTGAGCATCTCGGTGGGTCCTCGGAACCTGGGGGGCGGAAGCTACCAGATGGGCCGCGAAAGAACAGGGGATTGGCCCCCATCCAGCGTGGCTGCTCGCCTGCGCAGTGTGCCACCCGACCGGTGGTGCAGACCGGGCTACGGTTTTGGGCCTCCGCTGTGCTAGGAGGCAGCCATGGAACAGGGCAGACGCACCCTGGGTGCGGCAAGTCGAATCGTGGGTATCAGCAGCTGCGTGACAGCGCTGGTGCTTCTGGTTGGGGCCTGCAGTAAGGATCCCGACGGGAAGGGCGCGGCGAAGGGGGACGGAGAGGGGAAAGCCGCCATTTCGGCGTCCGCGAGCGCGGCGATCGTCGTGCCGGCTTCGAGCGCATCGGCGGCCGGCCAGGCTTCCTCAGGGGCGTTCGACAGCTGCCTGGTGGGAAGTTGGAAGACGACCCAGGTCACGCTCCGCCGCGACCAGGTTTCGGCAAGCGGCGGTGGGGGGATTTCCCTCGAAGTCCAACCGACGGGCGCCACCACCATCGATTTCGGTCCGATGAGCCCGGTCACCGCGGACGCTCCGCCCACGGTCTTCAGTTACACCTATGCCGGCAAAGCGACGGCCACCTTGTCGACTCCGAGCGCTGGGACCTACAAGGCCGATGGCGTCGATCACTCCAAGGTGACGGTGACCGCCAAGGTGAGTGTGCCTGGCGCGGGAACCGTGGAGCTCTTCAAGAACACGCCGCTCACCGAGCTTCTGGCCGTCGGCAAGGCGGTGGCCAAGGTGGAAGACGACCTGCCGCTGCCCGATGTGCCGAACCCCGGCCAGCAAGCGATCGATCCCGCTCCCATTTTCTCGGGGACGACCTACCGGTGTGCTGGGGACAAGCTCGAACTCGGGGGCGCTCCGGGATCTTCCACCTGGCAACTCGAGCGTGCACGCTAGGTCGCTGCGCGCTACACCCGGGGCCGACGAGGAGAAGCGTGCATGCTGAACCATAACAGCTACTTCGACGGCAAGGTCCAGAGCGTGGGCTTCGAGCGCAACGGCCGCAAGGCGACCGTTGGGGTGATGGAGCCCGGTCAGTACCATTTCAACACTGGGGCGCCCGAGCGCATGACGGTCACCAGCGGCGCGCTGCGCGTCAAGCTGCCAGGCGATAGCCAGTATCAGCTCTATCCGGCGGGAACGGCGTTCGAGGTGCCGGGGCAGAGCGGTTTCGACCTCGACGTGTCCCAGGCGAGCGCCTACCTGTGCGAGTTCCTTTGAGGCCCCGGTCATGAGCCACGAGAGCATCGAGGCTGTCCGGATCGAGCTCGAGTCCAAGATCGCCTTTCAGGAGAAGGCGCTCTTGGATCTCAATGACGCACTCGTCGACCAAGGCCGCACGGTGATCGAGCTCCAGCGACGCATCGAGCTACTTGAAAGAGTCGTGCGTGGGCTCAATCATCAGCTCGAGACTCTTGCGGAGCGACCTCCGAACGAGAAGCCCCCGCACTACTGAGCAGTAGCTCTCCCGCACTACCGAGCAGGAGCTCATTGACCGCGCGCCAGACGTCGCGTCTCCTGGGTAATAGGGCGTGGCCCCCTCCGACGATCTGGAGCCGGGCGTGCTGGCGGTTTGCCAGTGCCCGGGCGTGGGGCGGGCCTGTGACGGCGTCGGAATCGCCGCTCAGCACCAGCCAGCGTTCGGCGGGCACGAGGGACGGCCGAGCGAGGGGACTGAGGGGTGCATAGAGGGCCTTGAGGGCTGCGTGGAGCTCGTTTCGCTCGGGACCTTCGCCCAGGGTTCCGTGGTCGCGCGCGAAGTCCTCCACCGACGCGGCAGGGGAGAGCAGCACCACGAGGTCGAGCGCCGACTCGACGGTAGCGGCCAGTGCTGCGACATAGCCGCCCAGGCTGTGCCCGATGATGCCCACCCAAGGGTGTCCGCGCTGCCGGAGCCAGGCGGCGAGCTCGCGCAGATCGAGCACCCCCTGCCGCAGGGCTTCGGCGTTGAGGTCCGGGTGACGGCCAGGAAACTGCGGCGGACGTAGCCAGCCTCCGGCGCGACGCCCGTGGAAAGGCAGTACGAGCCAGCAGACGTCGAACCCGAGCCGGCGCAGCTCTTCCGCAGGCCATGCGAGGCGTTCGAGGCTGCTGTGCCCTCCGCGGTATCCGTGCACGATGATGACCACGGGCCGCGGCACAGCGGAGAGCCACACCCGCGCCCTGGCCTGGCTGTTTTGCGGGCAGGCATCGTACCATCGCTGGGCACTCGGGAGCACGAGTCGGTGGGAGCTCAACCAGCAGAGCTCGGTGCGCTCCTCCGTCGGGCTGACGGCCAGAGCTCCTGCGGGAATCGCGCCGCTCGGTTCGGGCCAGAGATCCGCCTGCGGAGTCTCGTGGAGCAGCGTCGCCAAGCGTGCCAGGCGATCGAGTCGTCGTTGGTGAGCAATGGGATCCCGTCCGCTCGGCGCCGCGGTGCGAAGCCCAGCCAGGCGGAGCAGCCCTCGATCGAGCGCCATCGCCAGGCGCGCCTTTCTCGAACTCGATGGAGAGCTGGCTGAGGCCACCCGGCTCGCCCTGCTGGGAGCGCGGAGCAGGACCGTCGCTCCCAGGAGGAGGAGCGCGCCTACGCCGAGGATGGGCAGCCGATCCACGACATCAGGGGTTCCAGCCTCAGGGCGCCCCGCGGCTCGAAGCGTGAGGAGGACGGTGGCGTTGTAGGCACCGTGCGCCACCATGCTGGGCAGGACCGAGCCCGCGCGCAGCCGCACCAGCCCGAAAGCGAGACCGAGCAGGGTCGTGCCCACGGATTGGGCCACCTCGATGTGGTAGAGGCCGAAGAGCACACTGGGCCAGACCGCTGCGGCGAGGGTGCCGAAGCGCGAAAACGCCGCTGTGATGAAGCCTCGGAAGAGCAGCTCTTCGGCAACCGCGGGGCCCACTGCGACGGCGACCAGCACGGCGGCGAACTCGGCCGCACTGCTATCGATGGCGGCCATCAGGGCGATGTTGGCGCTCGCCGCTTTGGTCCCAGTCACGAGGCCCGCCCACTGGGCGGCGAGGTCGGCCACGGGCGCCGTTCCCAGCACGAGCAGAAGCCCGCCGACGTAGACCCGCACCGGGACACGCGGGGTGGGACACCACGTGCGGCGGCTCGTGCCCAGCAGCTTCACGCCCACCAGGAGCGCTGCCAGGCCGGCGAAGGCGTTGACGGTGATGATCGCGCAGAGCCAACCTGGGCTCGAGAGCACGGCGCCTGGGGGCGCGCCGCCGTCGGTGGTCTGGGGTGACGCTCCGGGGACGAGGAGTCCCAGCGCGGTGCCGAACACGACGATGCTGACGATAGCACCGACGTACACGCTCAGGGCTGCCGAGCGCGATGGAAGGCCCGCATTGCCACTGTGCGAGTGGGAGTGAGCAGGGTCTTCGCTGCTGGGGGAGAGGACGTCCGTCATTGGGGAGGGGGCAGCGCCAAGCCAAGCACGAAACCCGGGCAGAGGGCTCTAGCTTGGGGCAAACAATCCGACTCTGCCGAGCGCCCGACGCCCGGATCACCGATGGCCGGAGGAGATTCTCACTTTGGCTTGCGGGTCGACTTGTCCAAGGGTCCTTTCTTCACGCAAAAATGGTACACCTCGGCCCAATGGCTCGACGGATCTGCCAACTCGCGCTTCATCTCGTGGTGCTCTCGGTCCTGGGCGGCTGCGACAGCAGTCCTCCGCCTGCGAACCCCTTCGATCCAGCTCCGGATGCGCCCAAGCCCCTTCCGGCCATGTCGGAGGTGCCGAAGCCCAGTGGGCCTCCCGAGGTCGTCATCGACGAACTCAGTCCGCGGGTTGGTTTCTCCCGCGTCCTTCAGCAAAAGGACGAGGATCGGGCCAAGCTCACCAAGGAGTTCGAGCAGAACGCCGAGCACTTTCGGGGCAAGACGGTGACTGTCATCGCGGAACGCAAAGCGAAGACTGAGTGGGTGGCGGCCGTCATCGACGATTTGGGTCGCGTCGGGGCGGACGCGGTCGAGGTCGCGACCGAGAGCCGCGGCGAGTTCAAGCAGAAGCTCGTGTTCACCCCGCAGCAGAAAGCTGCGAGTGCACCCAAGTGTAGCCTCGTCGGCATGGTGCGCGCCGACCGCGGTACCGCCGTGTGGCGCCTCAACGGTGGGGTGGCCGCCAAGCGCTCCAAGGGCTTCGCTGGGCCAGATCTCTCGATGACCGGGGAGACCATCGAGCGTATGGCCAAGGGCTGCAAGGACTCCTCGGTCTTCTTCGTCACCGGCGACCCCGCCGTCGAGTGGGGCCTGGTGTACGACTTGGCGGCTTCGGTCTACGTCCTCGAGAAGGCCAAGTTCGACACCAACGTCCTGCTTCGGGAGGTTCCCATCGCAGGGCGGCCCGTCGCGCTTTAGTCCCGTTCACGGCATACATGCAGCACCGGCGGATTGTCGGCCCATCCTTGGCGTGCGAGGATCTGGGTCGAGTTGGTGCCGCAGACCACGTGTCTGTGGTCGCTTGGCCTTGGTTCATGGAGAGGGGCACATGCAATCTATCCTCAAAGTTGCTCGCTGGCTGGTGGGCGCGAGTTTGGTGGGGCTGGGCGCGGGCGGCTGCGGGTGCAGCGACGGAGACAGCGCCAAACCGCTGCAGGAGGCGGGCGGAGCTGGCGAGGACAGTGGCCTTGGCGGAGCCGCCGCCACTGCGGGAGCAGACTCCGGCGCAGGGGTGGGAACCGGCGCCGGTGACCACTCAGGAGGGATTGGATCTGGCGGCGCTACCAGCGGCGGCAGCCTAGGGAGCACTGAAGTTGGCGGAGGGGCGGGCACGGGAGGCGTCTTCGCAACGAACGGTGGAGAAGCGACCACCGGCGGAAGCGGGACGGGCGGCGCTGGGGGAGCCGGCTTCGGCGGAGTGGGCGTTGGGGGAACGGGTGTCGGCCATGCGGGAGCGGGAGCTGGCGCTGGAAATGGTTCGGGGAGCAGTGACGCGGGCGGAACCACGGGGCTTGGAGGAGTTGGCGGTGAGAGCACCAATCTCGGAGGGAGGAGCGGCGGGAGCGCTGGAGAAGGCGGCGGTGCGGTTCCTTGTGAGAGCGCGGTTCGATCCATTTCTGCCGGGGATCAGCACACCTGTGCCGTGACGAAGTCCGGCGGGGTACGCTGCTGGGGCGAGAACTGGTACGGTCAACTCGGAGACGGCACCACGTCTAGTCGTTCTGCGCCGCCCAGCGAAGACGTGCTCACCGAAGTCCAGGCCATCACCGCGGGCAGTGGCTTCACCTGTGCGCTGATGCAGACTGGCGGGGTGCGTTGCTGGGGCGCTGGCGAAGTAGGGGAGCTTGGAGATGGCGCCGTCGCTAACCGCCTAACGCCGCCCTCGACCGACGTGCTCAGCGGCGTACAGGCCATGTCCTCTGGGTCCGGTCACACCTGCGCGTTGATGATGGACGGCGGGGTGCGCTGCTGGGGATACAACGGCACAGGACAGCTTGGGTTTGCCCCGCCGGAGTTCACGAGGCCGAGACTCGTCGAACGGATTTGCGAGTAGCCGCGGACCCACCGACAGCCGCTCGAGCTCACCGTTCTCGAACGCCCCGCGGAGGTTGAGGACCCTGAGGTGCACGTAGCCGATGTGGCATCCGCACTGCTCGTTGGGACAATCTCCGGAGTTTGGAGGATGTCGGGCGGGACGGCCGTTTCGAGACCCTGGCCAGCCGCACCGCAGCCTCGATCCCCGTCGTCCAAGCCCCGATCAACGCCTTCGAAGCTTCGATCAACGCCTTCGAAGCTTCGACAGCCTTGAAATGATTCGTGTATCACACAGGGCCGGTTCTGGAGGGGTGCTGCAGGCCACTGAATCAAGCCGAATTGGGCTCCAGGAGCCGGTGATCAGGCTTCGCGGCGGCTGATCGGAGTCTCGTAGCCGTTGATGAAGCTCGGATCGCATTCCACATTCTGCTCCGACAGCAATCCGCCCCCCGGCGGGCTACCGGGAAAACGGTTCGGCTCGCGCGTCGCAGACCGTCGTGGGATGCGGGCCGAAGCCATCGGGATGAACACCGCCGGACACGGCAAACCCGTTGGTCTAAGGAAGAGCGTTCAGCGGTGCCGTCACGAGGCACGCACCCTCAGTCGAGCGTGCCGCACTCACCATGGAACGCCACGGACACACCGGATCCATCGGCTTCACACTCATTCCCGTAGGTCTCCCCGTCGCAGCCGCACACAGCCGAGTAATAGTCAAGGCAGGAGCCGAGCACCCGCTCGCATGCCCCGTAAGTGTCGGCCAAGCCGCACTCCGCCTCGATGGGGTACTTGCAGAAGTACCCTTCGCCACACGCCACGTCCAACCCGCCACCGCAGAGTGGGCCGGAGGGGTCGATGCGCGGTTCACTTTCTCCGTCTCCTGGCGCGCCACCCGCACCGCCTGGCCAGGAGTGATTCTGCTCTCCGGCTGCGCCGCTCACCCCTTGTTCTTCATACGACCCTGCAGAGCCGCTCGCGCCGCTTGGTTGGTAGTCTCCGGCGAAGCCGCTCGCGCCGCTCGGGTCGACTCCCGCCGTACCGCCTCCACCGCCCCACTGCCTCACGAAATTGTGCGCACCGGCGGCACCGCCTTGCTCCGGCAGCCGCTCGCACGTCGCGTCGGGCCACGACCACTCGACCCAATCGGGGAGCTCGGTTGGCGTCGCCTCCGAAACCGCCGCGCTGGCTCCTTCAGCGTTCAGCACCCCGCGTGCTAGCTCGAGCGGCGGGTACCAGGTGCATCCGTCGCAGTTCCAGCTCAACAGCGCCAGGACGCTTCCTTCAGCAAAGGTGAGCTCTCCGTCGACGTGCACGCTGCGCGTCGAGGCAGTGGAAGGTCCGGCCCCCAGAGCGTCGAAGTCGTCCAGCGTCGCCATCTCGAAGGATGGGTTGAGCTCCTCTATCTCGAGCGCCTCCGGGGGCTTCCACGCCGAGTATGGATCGTCTGCATCATAGGTCAGCCGCCCCGTGCCGCGCGCGACCAGAACGTCCTCGATCTCGATGCGCCACTCCACTTCGAGCCTCCTGCGAACGTCGCAATCGGCGTCGGCCTCTTCGTCTTCGTCCGCGCCGATGATACGCTCGACCGGCCCGGAGGCGGTGACGTCAATGCGTGCCGACCGCACATTGCCGGCCGGCGCTGGGTTTGCTCCGCAGTCAGCGATGCACTTGAATCTGTCTACGCTGCACTGGGCCTCAACACAGGCAGCGCCGCACTCGATCGTCCAACCTCGAAGCTGCACTGCGCCCGTGTAGACGCCGAGATGCGGCGGGGTTTCATCCGTTTCGTCCCAGATCTCGGGCGCACCACAGTACACACCTATGTCGGCACCCTCGTCGCCCACAGCCCTCGTCCCTCCCGTCTGTGTCCCCAGTGTCAACTGCACCATCGGCTCGACCGCTCCCCCTGGGTGCTCGCCGGTGGAGGTGCCGCTGCACGCCGCGAGTATCAACGCCGAACACGCCACTCTTCGTTTCGATTGGGTCATGTCCCGAGTCTAGCCTTTGCCTCCTCGGACTCCACCCCGATCAACGTCTGATACGCACAATCCGTGTGTCAGAAGCGCGTCAGCGTGTGCATAATAGCCGTATGGCAATCACGCAACCCGTCGACTTTAACTCTATTTCGAGGCAGTTCCTTCGGGCGGTCCGTGGCCGACGCTCGCAGGTCGCCTTCTCGCGCCGGCTCGGGTTCGCCAGCAACGTAGCGGCGGAATGGGAGTCGGGTCGTCGTATCCCCGCACTGTCGACCGCGCTCGGCGCCTGTGAGCGCGCGGGCATCGACGTGGTGGGTGCCTTCCGGCGCTTCTGGCCGCCCACGGCGCCGCTGCTGACGGGCATCGACGCTGCCACGCTCGCTCATTGGCTCGACGCCATGCGCGGCAAGGACCCGGTGAGCACGGTAGCTCGACGCACGGCGCTCTCGCGCCACCAGGTGGCACGGATCCTCTCGGGCAAGACCGAACCTCGCCTTCATCAGTTCTTCGCCCTCGTTCATGCGTGCACGGGAAGGCTGAGTGACTTGGTAGCCGAATGCGTGGACATCGAACTCATCGGCGATCTTCGAGGCTACCATCGGCGCACCACCGTCTCGCGGCGCCTCGCTTTCGAAGGGCCATGGACCAGTGCGCTCCTCTCCGGACTCGAGTGCATTCCAGACCTCGAGCGCGACCAGGCAGAGCACACCCTGTCGAGAACGTTCGGCCTGTCCCGCGAGGAAGTCGCGCGCTACTTGAGGCACATGGTTACGGCTGGCGTCATCGCACGCCGCAAAGGTCGCTATGTGCTGTCCGATCCCATGGTGGTCGACACCGGTACCGCCTCCGAAGCCGCGCGCCGCCTTGCGCGACACTGGTCGGATGTGGGCAGTACCCGGACGGCAGCGCCGCACGAGAATGACGTGTTCAGCTTCAACGTCTTCTCGGTGTCGCGTGCGGACTACCTGCGGCTCGCAGAGATGCAGCGCGAGTACTTCCAGAGAGTCCGTGCCATCATCGCGAAGTCCGCGCCGGAAATGGTGGCGGTCATGAACCTGCAACTGCTCGAGTTCGACTCGCTCGCGAACTCGCCTACCTGATCGCTCGCATCCGTTCACGCCTTCCAAGCTGCTTGCACGCTGCGCGATCCACCTCGCACACGGGGGACCTCAGCTCGGGGTCCCACTCGGGCAGTAGCCCGAGCGGGGGGAGCCACTACCCAGGTTTCTCTCGATGCAAACCCTATGGCTGGCGGGACAGCTCGAGCAGCCTTCGCGCCGCCAATACCGCTTGGCCCGCCACCACACAGGCTGCCCTACCGGCTGCGTCGGCTGCTGCATACTCGCGGCTCAGCGCCAGCATGGAAAGCGCCGGGTTGGTCGTGAAATATAGGCCGATTCCCAGCAACGCGAGGCCTGTGCCAATGGTCATGAGCGCCGGGTTCGCTTTGCGAAGCACGGCGTAGAACGCGATGTGGCATCCGCACTGCTCGTTGGGACGCGGTCGAGGCCCGAGGCGTCGCTCGAGGTCCGGGTCCTCCAGGTGCCCGATGACGGTATCCACGAAATGGCAGCGGCGGACGTGACCCAGGTGGTCGACGCTGACGACGGTTGCTCCGGTGGCGCAGGCCCGCCCGAAGCTCGGGTGGTGCTCCAAGCTGTAGCCGAAGAGCGGGTCTACGGCTTCGATGCGGGCGCGGTCGGCGGGTGTCGTGTATCCGGTGCCGCGCCGGTAGGCGTTCACCCAGAACCGGTGTGGCCACCGACGCTCGATCAACGGGTAGGGGCTGATGGTAGCGGTGTGCTTGCGGGCGCAGTGGATGACGCGTCGAGGTACTCGATCAGTCGTCGGGCTTCACGTTGGCGATACCCTCCGTACTCGCCCTGGGCGAAGGGGGTGAGCGCGCGTCTCGCCTCCGCCGTGCGTCCGACACGAGCTAGGGCAATGCCCCGGTTGTAGCGGGCCTCGATCGCGAGCTGCCCCGACGGATACGCTTTGAGATAGCGATCCCACGCCTCGACGGCCGCGATCCGGTCGACGCCGCCGAAGTGCAGACGATGTGCCGCATCGTAGAGGGCCTGCGCAGATGGCGGTGGGGCGCTCCTCGCCTCGAGAACTCCCGAGGAAGCTCTCCCCGAAGGTGGGGCGATGCGGGATGGTCGTGGCATCGCGGAGCCCTCGCTTTCGGCTGTGCCCTGAGGACCTGCCGGGATGTCCTGCGCCGGAGGAGCTTCGCGCAAAGCTGACGGGGACGGGGCTTCCGTTTTCTGCGCCGGAAGTGCCTGGCGTTCGAGGGGACTGGTCGCTAGCTCGACCGGCGCCCCGAGCTCCTGCTCTAGGCTGCTGCGCAGCCGCTCGAGAGGCATGAGCTCACGGTCGCCGTAGACTGCCAGCGCTACTCGTTCTCGGTATTCCAGCCCCTTCGTCGCGGGAGGACCCGAGTGCTCCTGCCCACCCGCAACTGCCCCATCCGAGGCTGGCGCGTCGAACCGGTGGCCTTCTCCCGCGTCGGCTCTGAGCGGAGCGCCCCATCCAGAGCGGCACACGAGTACCCATGACAAACACTGTGCTGTAAGCCAGAAGCCTTTCATCATTCGCCCCCCCAGTTCCTTGAGCGAGCGAAACTGGTGAAGAAAGATCGAGCTCTGGACCAGAACGGCGAACCGGCCCCACCTCGGTGCGAGTCTGAGGGTTCCCATCCCGCGTCTTTCGAAGCCTGGCCCGCAGATCGCGTGCTCAGAGTCACGCGCGGTTCTTGCGTCGAAATGAGCCAGCGTGTCGCGGCCGCTCGAGCCTCTACGCTGGTTCCAGTCGCGAACGGAGCAGAGCCGGGACAGGAACCCGCTCGAGCTCACCGTCCTCGAACGCCTCGTGGAGGTTGAGGGCCTCGAGGTGCACGTAGCCGATGTGGCATCCGCACCGCTCGTTGGGACACCGTTGAGGCCCGAGGCGTCGCTCGAGGTCCGGGTCCTCCAGGTGGCCGATGAGGGTATCCACGAAATGGCAGCGGCGGACGCGACCCAGGTGGTCGACGCTGACGACGGTCGCCCCGGTGGCGCAGGCCCGCCCGTAACTCGGGTGGTGCTCCAAGCTGTAGCCGAAGAGCGGGTCCACGGCCTCGATGCGGGCCCGGTCGGCGGGCGTCGTGTACCCGGTGCCGCGCCGGTGGGCGTTTACCCAGAGGTAGACGCTCTCTGGGAGCGCCCTGCGCATGGCCTCGATCTCGTCGAGGTGCTCGTGAAGGCCAACCATCCCCACACTGTGACGGATCCCGAGGTCGTCCAGCACAGCGCGCTGGCCTAGGAAGCGTTCGCGCGAGATGAGCCCTGGGTGGTAACTGCACCAGAGCGCCACGCGCGGGGCAACGGCACCCCGCAGCCACTCGAGACCGACGGAGAGATTCGTTTGGACGGCGACTCGCTCCACGGAGCTACACTGAGAGAGGCGCACGATCGCCTCGCGGTAGTACGCGTGGAGGAGCGCCTCGCCTCGGGGGGTGAAGAAGAAGCGAAGCTTGGCGGACTGGCGCCGTTCCGCCCAGCTCACGAGGCGCGCGACCCCGATGCGATCCGCGTCGACGACCTCTGGAGGATCGGCGGTGTGGGCGAACGGGCAGTAGCCGCAGCCGAGGTTGCAGCTCGTGACCGGGCCGCGGTAGAGGAGTGAGAGCTTCAGCGCCAACGGTGCCCAGCCATCCTCTCACGGATCGGTTCGGACACGAGCCAGGGACCGATCGCGTCCGAGAGCTCGAGACCTCGGGCAGTGAGGCGGATCCCCTCTTGGCTGCGCTCGGCGAGTCCAGTCAAGACGAGCTCGCCGAGCTCGGTGAGATCGGAGAGCGCCGAGGTCCCGAACCGCGCCGCGTAAGCCTCGAGGTCGAGACCATCCGAGTGAAGCAACGACTTGATGACGAAGCGCCGCCGCTGCTCCTCCGGCGCAAGCCGGATCCCGTGGCGGATCCAACCGTGATCGTCCTCCGATGCCTCGAGGTAGCCGTCGACGGACGTGCGAGCGGCGGCGGATCCGACAGCGTACTCCGAAGAGTAGTGGAGCGCTCGGGTGTACGAGCGTGCCCCCGGACCCAGCCCGATCATGCCGTCCTCCTGACACCGGTAGGGGGCGGCGGGCTGCTCGCGTCGCGGCCTCGCGAAGTGGCGGTACGAGCGCTGGATGAACCCGCGCCCGACGAGCAGGTCGCGTCCCGCAGCGTAGCACTCGAGGCGATGGTCGTCCCACGTGCGCCCCGCACGCCCGAGGGCAGTCAGCGGCCGGACATAGAGCGGGTACAGGTACAGCTCGTCGGGAGAGTACTCGAGCGCTGCCTCCACGGTCGCGACCCACGCCGCGATGTCTTGACCGTCGGCCCCGTACATCAGGTCGACATTGAACGAAGGGAAGCCCGCGTCGTGGATCAGCTTCAGGGCGCGAGCTGCGTCGTTGACGCGCTGCCCCCTTCCCAGCGCACGCAGCGTTCCCGGATCGAATGCTTGCACCCCGATGCTCACGCGCTCGATCCCGCGCTGCTGAAGGAGCTCTACCAGCGCCGGGGTCGTCGTGGCCGGTGCGAGCTCCACGGAGGTGGGCACGGTCGAGGCTCCGGTCGCTAGGAGCTCCTCCGCCACGTCGAACAGTGCTGCGAGCCGCTTCGCCCCGAGGAGGCTGGGCGTTCCGCCGCCCGCGGCAAACCGCGAGAACGAACGGGATGGCCCCAGTGTGCGAGCCACCCGCCTTGCCTGTCGCGCGACGGCGGCCACGAAGGCGTCGAGCACTCCAGCGTCGTGGGAGGTGGTCGAGAACAGGTTGCAGTAGCCGCACCGGGACGAGCAGAACGGCACATGGATATACAGGAAGAGCCGCGTTCGCGATTCCTCCGCCCACGCCTCGTCCAGTGAAATGGGCGGCTCCAGGGTCCGGTACGCCGTCTTGTGGGGGTACGCGTAGAGGTACCCGGAGAAGGGGGCGCGCCCGAGCCGGCCCAGCAGCGGCGCGCTCACGCGAGCACCAGCTCCGCGTAGGGGACGGTCCACACGACCGGGTGAGCCACGCGATGTCCGAGGTAGCCGTCCTCGCCGTACGCGGTGCCGTGGTCCGACGTGATCACGAGCAGCGAGGGGCCTCGCGACCTCAACCCGCGGAAGAGTCGTCCGAGGTGCCCATCCGCATAGCTCAGCGCGGCCGCCATTGACTCGGTGGAGTCCGTCGTGGCTCCCGGGGAGAAGATGCAGTTCGGCTGATGGAGCGCGGACACATTGAGGAACAGGAACACGCGTTCATTGCGCCCCTCGAGCGAGGCCAGGCAGCGGTCCACCTGCAGCTCGGTGGACCGGGGGCTGGTGACGCCGAGCGATGGGTCCCAGTGGCGTTCCCGGAACAGCCCAGGGAGAACGCGGCCGAGCGCTGAGACGGGGTTGAAGAAGCCGACGCCTCCGACGCAGATGGTGTGGTAGCCGCGCGCCTCCAGCGCCGAAGGAATGTCCGGCTCCTCGAAGACCCAGGTTCGCTCGGTGACGGACTCGCTCCCAGGGAATGCGGGAGCAAACAGCCGCGGGTGCGGGCCAGGTCCGAGCGGAGTCGGCAGGAAGCCGGCGAAGAAGGCGTGGTGGGACGCGTAGGTGAAGCTTCCCGGGCTGTGCCGCTTTTCCCAGCGGCCTCCCGGCAGGACTTGGGTGAGCTCCGGGGTGGTGCCTTCGGTCGCACAGCGCGCGGCGACATCATGGCGCAGGGTGTCCAGCGTGATCAGGACGAAGTCGTGGGTTCCGACCATCCTTTCCACGGACGCATCGATCATGACGACACCCGCTCCTGCCACGCGCGGACCTCGGCCTCGTAGGGTGTCAGCCCCTGGTGGCGAGCGCCTTTGATGAGGTCGCCAAAGCCGTTGACCTCGAGCACGCGGTGCCCCCGCAGCCCGGGCGTCACAAGCACGTCGAGCCCGAGGTAGAGGCAGCCCGGGAACGCTGCGGCCGTGGCGCGGCAGCTCTCTTCGATCGCACCCCAGACGGATGGCGCGAGGTGCGCGAGGAGGCGGTCGATCGACGCGCGCCGGTTGCGCAGGTGGAGGTTCGTGATGGGACCACGCGACATCCTCACCATCGCGTGTCGCGGCTCGCCGGCGATGGTGAGGATGCGGAGATCGAACGTCATCCCGTCGAGGCCGGCCTTGGGGACCCATTCTTCCAGCTGCATGTGATGGGGAGCGAGGGCATCGATGATGGGGCCGATCGCTTCATCCCCGACGAGCCGGCGAAGGTTCCGCGTGTTGTGCAGGCGAAGGGACGCGCCGCTCCCCTCGGTAGCGATGGTCGTGTCGGCAACGAGGGCGCCTTGGGGCGAGAGCCGAAGCGCCATCACGCCTGCTGCGGAGGAGCCATGGCGCGGCTTCAGGAAACCCCTGCCCCGTGCCGCGGTGAGCGCCCGGTGAACGTCTTCGACGTACCGCACTGCGCCGAGGGCGCGAGGCACGGGCACCCCAGCGCGGGCCAGCTTGTCTCGCGTCTCGCTCTTGTCGAGGGCCATCGCAAGCTCCGCGGGATCGTTCTGGATGCGAGCGCCGCGACCTCGGAGTGCTCCCCCCGCATCCCTGAGCAGCCCCCGGAACCCGAGGTACCACTGGCGCGAGCAGCGAAGGCGTTCAGGGGCGTCCTCGCGCTCCCACACCTCTCGTGCCGGGACGAACTCGCTCCCCTCGGCAGCAGCCTCGTCCGCGCCTGCGGCGAGGAGGCCCTGGTACATCGAGTGAGCCCGTCCTGGAGCCTCGAAGCGCACCGTCGCTCCATCGGGGATTTCTGCCAGAGCTGCCTCGCCACGTTGGAGCACGTTTCGGTAGTCGATCACCCGCGAGTCCACGTGGACCCTGGCCAACTCCTGACGCAGCGACACCGTGCGCACGTCGCCCCGGTCGCCCAGGATCCACCAGGTTGCCTTCATCGCGACGCCACTATTCCGATAGCTCGACGTAGCGATCCTCATCGTCGGCGTCGCTCGCGCGCTCCCCCTCGACGTTGGGGACGGCGGCTTTCAAGCGGCTGAGGATCTCGTCCGACATGTATTGGTGATCGACGCGGAGAGTTCGGAGGCCGCCCAGCTTTGCGCCATCGAGGAGCGCCGAGCCGCCGACGTCTCCCAGCGTTCCCATCGAGAGGTCGAGCACCTTGATGCGCTCCATCACGCGGGAGATCGCGATGGCCTTGGCGATCTCGTCCGCGTCCTCGGCGTTCATCAGCCCGAGGTATTCCAGGCAGGGGAATGCGGCTCCGTCCAGCAATGAGCCGAGCACTGGGAGGCTCCCGTCGTACCCGTAGTTGTCGTCGCCGAACCACAGCTCCAGCCTCTTCAAGCGGGGCAAGTCGGCCCTCACGACGCTCGCTGTGATCTCCTGCGGTAGGCCGCCGCTCTCGAGCGCTAGCTCCTCGAGTGCGTCGTGCCTCACTTCCCCGAGCATCAGCCCCGACGAGCCGCGGATCCGGAGGACCTTGAGCCGAGGAAAGGCGGCGAATAACGGCGTCACATCGCTCTGCTGGATCCACGAGCACTCCTGCTCTTCGAAGGTGATGTCGCCGAGGAACAGACCCTCGAGTCCGCCAAGGCGGTCCTTTGCGGCAACGAGCGCCTCGACGATGGCGGACGAGTCTTGCGACTGCTCGAAGTCCCACGCTCCGATCACCAGGCTGCGGAGCCCCCCCGCCGCCGGGTCGGCGACGAGCTTGCCCAGCAGCTCCGTCATGGTGACGCCGGCTTCGTGCTGGTTCCAGTCGACGCGGACCCGGTAGGCGGTTCGAGCAGCGTCGGTCAATCCCACCGCAGGGTCGTAGTCGGACACGCTCCGCCCCATGAACTCGGAGAGGTTCTCGTTGATCGTCATCGTCCCATCCTTCGTCAAACGTTCCGTTGAGGACACTAGGCGACCTCACGCTGCCTGGGAGGTCAAGGGGGACGGCGGCGCCCCCGGATCCAGGCGGGGGGCGCGTGGTGGGCAACGGGAACCCCATCGACCTCCCACACCCCGGCTTGAGGTGGCGTCCTGGTTCCGCCGCGGCCAGAGCACGGCGGTTGGATGCCCGGCCCGCTGCCGTCGAGGATGCCAAGCGCACGCGAGGCGTCGTTACGATGTTCTTCGCTAGTCCAATCGTGCGTTGCTAGCGCCACGTGAGGGCGTGGGCCGACCCGACAAGGGTCGTGCGCTTCGAAGCTCGCCACCCGGGCTGGATGATGCAGCCCTGAGATGGCCCATTTCGACACCAACGTTCTGCTTCGCGATGTCCTTGGCGCAGGGGCGACCCGCTGGGCTCAAGGGCGCATGCACTCGTGCTCCCCAAGCCACCGACCGTACTCCTTTCGATGAAGCCACGTGAGTGACGCCACGCAAGCGTCAAGAAATGAGCGATGGACCGATCGCTTGACGGATCCCGCTTCGGGGACCACTGAGGAGGTATGGCCCAAACCCTTGCGTGGAATCGGCGGCCTCGCGTTTGGGGTTGCTCCTCTCCTGCCACGCCTGCGTTCAAGTCGCATCGGGTCTCTCTGAGCAGAAATTGCTGGGCATGGCGGCGACGGACACGAGGTGGATTGCTCGCCCTGGGAGCGGTCGCTACCTCTGTCGCCACTGGCCTGGTCGGATGCGGAGATGGCGACTCACCGTCTTCCGATGCCAGCGTCCACGCTGACGGTGGAAACGCCGGGACGTCTTCCGTTGACACTGAGACTGGAGGCGGGGGGGCAGCTCCGCGGTGGGCAGTACTGACGGTGGACGAAACGCCCACGGCGACTGCTGCCGCTCTCGCCCTCGATCTGTCGGGGCGCACGCACATCGTCTACTCGGAGAACCCCGTTCTCTACGCAACCAACGCGTCAGGCTCCTGGAGCGCCGAGCCGCTGGAGCCCCAGGCGGGCGCGTGCTCACCTTCGCTCGCCGTCAGTAACGACGGAGTCGTCCATGTCGCCTTCCGACGTGACTCCACCATCTGGTACCTGCACAAGCAGGGCGGCGCGTGGACCGCCGAAAGCGTCGATGAGGGCGACGCGCCGTCGTTGGCCGTTGATAGCACGGGCTCGGCCCACCTGAGCTTCGCGACGCAGTTTGGCGTCTACCACACCGCCAACCCGAGCGGAGAATGGGTGACCGAGGCCGTGCTGGCGAATCATCGTGTCGGCGACGACGAAATAGACATAGAGACCTTCTACTATTCGTACTATGGTCCGACCAGTCTCGCTGTCGATGCAGACGATGAGCCCCACATCCTGTGCCCGGGAACGGTCAGCACGTCCAATGCCATTTGGTCTGCGGATACCCTATACCACGCTGCGCGCGTCGGTGATCGGTGGACGTCCTATGACCTTGGTTCCATGGGCAACTATCGCAACCTGAGCAGCTTCAACGACTATTCGACGAACGATATCATTGCGGATCCCAAGGGTCGTCTGCACGCGACCTGGGGGGTTGGGCAACCGGGGGATTCGGGCAGCGGTGTCGATTCCGAGCTCGACTACTCAAGCGCCTTTCACACGTGGGGCAATGCCATCCGGTGGCGGGACTACTCCACCATTGATGATGGCGGCGCGGGACGAACGGGTATTGGTAGTGCCGTGGGTGTTGATGCCCTGGGAAACGTCCACATTAGCTTCTACACTGAGGGAGCTTCCGATGGCGGCGAGCGTCCCGACTGTGCGCTCCGCTATGCGAGCGATGTCGACGGCTCTTGGGTAACTGAAACCATCGACACTGACTGTACCGTTCCCGGCCAAGGGCGTGACACCCTGGCTGTCGACCCTGACGGCGCCGTCCACGTGGTGTACCATACGCGTCATGGCGCCCTGAAGTACGCGCGTCACGGGTACACCGGAGACGACTCCAACACGTTCGATGCGAGTCTGCCCAGTACGCCTGAGCGCAGTCGGGTCTGCTCGGATCCACTCGAATTCTCGAGCCAGCAGCTCTACGAAGCAGTGCGGAGCGCCGTCGGCGACCCTGACCGAGAGCTCCTGAGCTCTGACGTCGCGCGCCTGTCGAGGCTTGAAGTCGACGGAGCTTCCTCGCTCGAGGGCATCCAGTGCCTAACAGGTCTGGCGACCCTGGATTTCCAGGGTGCCCCCGGGCTGGACCTGGCTCCGCTCGCTGACTTGACCGACCTCGCCGTGCTGGATCTCGCGGGCAACCAGATCGTCGACGTATCGCCCCTTGCGTCTCTCACCAACCTCATCAAGCTCGGCCTCACGAACAACGAGATCGTCGACGTGTCGCCGCTCGCATCCCTGCGCCGACTCACTTCCCTCAACCTCGCGGATAATCAGATTGTCGACGTGACCCCACTCGCCAGCCTGAGTCGTCTCACTTGGCTGTTCCTCGGATTCAACCAGATAACGGACGTCGCACCGCTAGCCTCCCTGACTCGCTTGAACTGGCTCAATCTCCAGGACAACGAGATTGTCGATATCTCGCCGCTCCTCCCGCTGGAGAATCTCGAGCTGTCGTTGGTGAGTAACCCACTGGATTGCGAGACACAGAAGCCCTATCTCGACGAACTCGTATCGCACGGGGTGAACGGGGGCGTCTCGCGACTCTGTGAGAATGCTCCGTAGCCCGCTTGTCTGCCCTGAAATCGCCAGACGACTTCAGGTGGCCCGGGAGGTCAAGGGGGTCGGCGGCGCGCATCAAGCGCGAGATGGATCAGAAACGATCGCGACCTCAGTGGCAGCCAGCGCAGTTGGACTCCGAGGCATGCGACGGAACCGGAGCTCGCCAGTCTCCGGAGTCGTGACAGCCGTGGCAGGCCCCATCCGTCTGCTGAGGTGTCTGGTGCGGAGTGGGGGGCTGAGCTGTTGGGAGCGGCCGTGGGAAGAGTCGCGAGTGGCAACCAGGATTCCTCGATGGAGTGGCAGTCGACACACCCGGAATCATGACCGCTGTGGCAATCGCTCACGGCGAGCGGCGGACTTGGACGCCACGGTGTGCGGTATCGCAGGACCCTCATGCGAGCACCCTACGAGAACCAGGAGTGTCGCTCCCATTCTGCTCCAGCCCTGGTGTTCCGCTTGGATACCTATTCCCCGTAGGTTGTGGTGTCGCTCTCCAACGTGGGCGTTTCCCAGTCGATC
>CAYRKE010000135.1:10684-20082 GCA_964424695.1 uncultured Polyangiaceae bacterium | reverse complement strand
GTTCGCGGCCCCAGAAAGCCAGGGCATGCATTCACCGCTCCAGTGTGCGTTCACGGCCCCAGAAAGCCGGGGGTACGCATTCACCGCTCCAGTGTGCGTTCACGGCCCCGGAAAGCCGGGGGTACGCATTCACCGCTCCTGTGTGCATTCACGGCCCCGGAAAGCCGGGGCATGCGATCACGGCTCCAGGGAGCCCCGGCCTGGGGCCGCTCTGCGCGGAAAGCACAGCAAGTACCATCGCTCGCCGCCCTGTGACGGGCTCGACCGTTTCATGGCAGTCCACCGACCATGCGGACGCGCTCGATATCCGCACCTGCGCCCGCGAGCTTGCGCTCGATGCGTTCGTAGCCCCTATCGAGGTGATAGACGCGCCGCACGATCGTTTCGCCGTCGGCCACCAGCCCCGCGATGACCAGCGAAGCGCTTGCCCGCAGATCGGTTGCCATGACGCTGGCACCGGAGAGCAGTTGGGGCCCCTGCACGATGGCCACGTTAGTGTGGATCTCGATGTCCGCCCCCATGCGCTGAAGTTCCGGGACGTGCATGAAGCGGTTCTCGAAGATCGTCTCGGTGAGTACTGCTTTGCCTGCGGCGCCGCACATCATGGCCATCATCTGCGCCTGCATGTCCGTCGGAAATCCGGGATGGGGAGCCGTCGTCACGTTGACCGGGTGGAGTGTGCCCTCCCGCACGACCCGCACGTGCTCCCCCTCTCGCTCGAGATGAAGGCCGCAACGTCGCAGTTTCACTACCACGGGCTCGAGATCCTCGAGTGGCGCGTGCTCGAGCAGCACATTGCCGCCCGCGGCTCCCACGGCTGCCATGAAGGTACCTGCCTCGATGCGGTCAGCAATGATGGCGTGATCGAAGGGGCAGAGCTCATCCCGACCTTCGATATGAATGATGTCGGTTCCGGCTCCCTCCACCCGGGCTCCCATCTTGTTGAGGACCCGCCCAAGCTCCTCCACCTCCGGTTCGCGGGCACAGTTGACGAGGGTCGAACGCCCCTTCGCAAGTGCCGCGGCCATCATCAGGTTCTCTGTGCCGGTCACCGTGGGCATGTCAAAAACGACCTCGGCGCCTCGCAGACGCTTGGCCTCGGCCATGACATACCCGTGCTCGACGGTGATGGTGGCGCCGAGACACTCGAGCCCCTTGAGATGCTGATCGATGGGCCGAGCTCCGATGGCGCATCCTCCAGGGAGTGACACTCTGGCCTTGCCATAGCGCGCCACCAAGGGGCACAGCACAAGAACACTGGCGCGCATCTGGCGCACCAGGTCATAGGGGGCCTCGAAATTGACGGGGCCCGGTGGTTCGTTCACCACGACTTCTGGGATCGCCAGCTCGACCGGGCGCCCGAGGTGGCGGAGTAGACCCGCCATCGTTTCGATGTCGCGAAGCCCGGGCACGTTGCGGAGCAGGCTTCGCCCCTCGGAGAGAAGCGTCGCGCACAGAATCGGCAGCGCGGCGTTCTTGGCGCCACTCACTCGAATGGAGCCCTCCAGGCGCCGACCACCGCGAATACGAATTGCGTCCATAGATCGCCCGCGGATACGCCGAAGCAACGACCGACGCAAGGAACAGACGATGACGGAGGTTCAGGCGCGACTGCACGCTCGATCCGATGCCGCCGCGGGCCATTCCGTGCGCGTAGCCAGCGCGTTCACCCGACTCCAGGCAGACGGCGCCCCGGGGATATCCGCCGAGCGGCCAACCCCAGTCCGCGGCGCCCTGGAAACGCGTGTCCTGACTTCCGGCGCGTATCCAGTCCTCCCTCGACGCCGGATTCCGGCCTCTCATTCAGGGGAACAGGGGCAGATTCCTGACACACCGACGTGAGTTTGGGCTTCGCGGTCGGAAGGCGCTCGTCGATTTCCGAGTCGCATCCAACTCGAGAACGAGTAGCCTTCAGCCACGATGCGCCGAGGGCTTCTGGACACCGCGCTTGTCATGTCAGCCGTTTTCCTGTCCGGAGCGGCCAGGGCTCAGGCCGGGGGCATCGACCTCAGGCGTTTCTCTCCGCCGCCATCCCCAGAAGGCGCGCTGGCAACCGAGCCCACGACCACCATGGGTCCCTGGATGTGGAGCGTCGGAAGCTGGCTCGCCTACGACTACCGCGCACTGGCCGTCACCGCCGAAGACGGCAACGACTCGAGGCAGTTCCTCATTCGCCACCGAACATCCTTCGACTGCTTCGCTGCGTTGGGGCTTGGCGAAAGCGTCGAGGTGGCGCTGGTGGTGCCCACGGTCGTCTACCAACGAGGAGCGGCTCTACGCACGGAGTTCGAGCTGGAGCGTCCCGCGGGAACTGCGCTCGGCGATCTCGGTCTCCGAACCAAGGTGAATCTTCTCGCTCCGGGGGATCTCGGCGGAGCAGGTTTGGCCCTCCTTGGCGGGGTCACGGCGCCAACAGGGCGCGACGACGCTCTTCTGGGCGGGGACGCATTCACCGGCGAGCTCGATGCCGCCTTCGAACTCCGGCTCTTGGCCCTCATGGTGCGAGCGCGAGGCGGTGTCCGCGTGGTCAGCGAGACGCATACCTGGCTCGGGGAGGAGTACGGCCACGAACTGCCGTGGGCACTGGGGATCTCACTCCTCCCCCAAGCCCTTGGGCTCGTCGATTCGCCGAACCTCACGTGGAACCTGGAAGCCAAGGGGGCTGCCGCCGTCACACCAAGCTGGTTCTCCTCGGCACAGACCCCCGCAGTAGGCTCCACTTCCTTGGGCTACTCCATCGGGGACTTCCGGGTCCTGGCGGGGGTCGAAGCGCCCCTCAACCGCGCAGTCGGCATCCCGTTGGTCCGCGGCGTGGTGGGCCTCTCGTGGAACCCGACGTCGCCGGATGAGGATCGCGATGGCATCCCGGACAAGCAGGACCTCTGCCCGGAGCTCGAAGAAGATCGTGACGGGTTCGACGACTCCGACGGGTGTCCCGATTTCGACGACGACAACGACGAAATCGGCGATGAGGACGACCGCTGCCGCTATGCAGAGGAAGACGTCGACGACTACCAGGACGAGGATGGCTGCCCCGATCCGGACAACGACGGTGACGGGCTGCCGGACAAGAGCGACAGCTGTCCTCTGGAGCCGGGCACGATGGTCCTCAAGGGCTGCCCCGAGCGGGATGACGACCGCGATGAGGTGGAGGACCATTCGGACCGTTGTCCTAAGGAAGCGGAGGACCGTGACGGGTTTCGGGACGAGGACGGCTGCCCAGATCCGGACAACGACCGCGATGGGATCCCCGATGAGATCGACGCTTGCCCAACCAGGCGTGCGGCGCGCAACGCGATCCCCGAACTCCGAGGATGTCCGAACCCGGATCTCGATCGGGACACGTGGGTCAACGAGGATCAGTGCCCGCGGCAGGCCGAAGATTTCGACGGCGATCGTGATGAGGACGGCTGCCCAGATCCGGAACCGGGCGGGGCTGCGCCATTCGAACTCAAGCCGGCGACAGCCGGTAGCCAAGAAGGAGAGACGCTCGTGGTCTTCCGCGCCCCGCTTCGCTTCGAGACGGGCGCGCTCGCCCCGACGGAGTGGGCGCCCCTGCGTGCTCTGGGCGCACTTCTGGCCAAGCACCATCGGAGAACGGCGCAGATCGCAGTGAAGCCCGCCTCAGATGAGCCGGCGGCGCAACAGCTCGCGCTCGATCGGGCCTTCACCATCGTTCAGCAGCTGCTGAGCTGGGCGGCGCGTAGGGACGCAGCCGAAGTGGTCGGGTTTGCGGCTCGGGAGGGCGCCGCCCCCAACGAGGAAGTCGTGGTGACCCTCACCCCCAAACCGTCGCGGCGACGCATACCGACCCCGCCGGTCCAGCCTCCGCTCCCCACTCCTTCCGCACCCGTGCCGTGAGGCGACTCGTCCCCCGCAAGCTTGGCCGCTGCGTGCTCCTGCTTGGACTCATGGGGTGGGTCCCGCACGGGCTCGCCCAGCCGGATTTGGATGAAGAGGGGGCAAGCGCTGCCGAGCGCCCGGAACGTCGCCCCGGTGGACTGCTGAGCGACCGCTTCGGATATCGACGATTCGATCGCCTTCTCGGATCGTCGCACCCCGAGGACCGGCTGCTCGCGTATTCTGCGCTGGCGCGACAGAAGAACCCACATGCCCTCGAAGCCCTGCGACGTGCTCTGAACCCACCAAGCCCCGGTCGCGATCCCTATGAGAGACTCGCCATCCTTCGGATCGCGGCTCGCCACGCGGCGTATCCGTCGCTCCGCGACGAATTCGCCCGAATCCTCAGTGAGCCCGCGCCGCGAGGCACCAAGCCCCCCGCCCCCCGCGGCAGTGCGGCAACGAGCGAAGGTCTGCTGCGAGAGGTGGCGGCCCTCACCCTCGCCAGGTATGGCGGAGTGGAGGGCGAGCAAATCCTGCTGCGAGCGCTTCACCAACCTGGCCCTGCTGCTCGGGCCTCGGCAATGGCGCTCGAGGCCCATCCGGCAGTGGCCCAGAGTCTGATCGAGCGTAGTCCGCAAACCCTGACTCCCGAGGAGCTCGAGGTCCTCGCGTCTCGCAGAAACCCGGCCCCGGTGGGAGCTCTGAAGCGCATCGTGGTCGAAGCGCCGCCGCCGCTTCAAGCCCGGGCGCTTCTGGCTCTTCACCGCCTCCAGGATGCAGAGGTGGTGCCAGTCGCCGCCTACTGGCTCGACCAGGAATCCGCCAGCGACGAGCAGCACCGGGTAGCCCTGGAGATCCTGGCGGATGCAGGGCACAAGGATTGGCCACGCCGAGCGCGCGAAGGCCTCGCCTCCAGGAGCGACCGCGGCGCCGTCATCGAGCTTCTCCTCCGAACCCCGGCGCCCGCCCTCGAAGATGAGCTGGGAGACCTCGTCCCCGAGGCTTCTGCGGCCGAGGCCGGACGGCTTCTCACGGCCGTAGCCCGAACCCGCTCCAAGGTGGCCCTCTCACGGCTCGAGCGCTGGCTGTTCACCCCCCGTCTTGCGCCACTTGCGGCGTTTGCGCTCTCGCAATGGGACGGGCCGGCAGCCGAGCGGATACTGCTCGCCCCCCGGCGCGACCCAAGCGCGGCACGCTGGGCACTCCGCGGCGCTGTACTGAGCGCGCGGCGCAGCGGTGTGCGCTCACCCCAGCTCGACACTGCGCTGGCGCGGCTCGAGCGCTCGACCTCGACCCACGACAGGGCCGACGCGGCGTGGGCGGAGACCATCCTGGAACCAGACCGCCCGGTACGAGTCGCCCCGACGGAGGACCCTGCGCGACGCCACGGAGCCACCAGTGCCCTTCCCCTCCGCGACCGGGACGCGCATCTGCGAGCCGCCAAGCTCTTGGATAGTGTCGCGCCCCTCGCGCACGCTGGGGAAGTCGTGGGTGTCCTGGGGGACGATTCTGCGATGAGGCTCCTCCCCCAGCGCGTCCTCGAGGGATTGCTGACCCATAGCCGCGGCCTTGCCCGCATCGCCATCACCGAACTCGTACGACGGATCGCCGAAAGTGACGAAGACCGCGTTGGGAATTGGCTCGTGGATCCGGATCCGTGGTTCCGCGTCCGCGTCGTGATGGGCCTCGGGCTGAGTCGTGCGGCTCGGGCGTCGGAGCACCTCGAACGAGCCTACACCCGAGAGCTGGACCCCACGGTCCGCGAGGCCATCATCGACGCGCTGGGTCGCCACGGACCGAAGGCTCCCTTCGCCACCCTCATGGTCGCGGAGAACCTGGATCCCTCACCGGAGGTCCGCGACGCCGCACGCCGGGTGCGCCTCGGTTTGTCCTCCAAGATCGAGGCAGACTCCTCGGCCGGAGCGTGGCTCGCCCTCGTCGCGTTGATGAGCAGCTCCGGACCGCGTGGAGCCACATCCGAAGTCGCGTTGATGAGCGGCTCCGGACCGCGTGGAGCCACGTCCGAAGAAACCGTGATCCGGTGCCCGTCGGGGCAGATGTTCGCGCTCGGCGTGGGTGACGAGGCCCTCGCGGTCCTCACGGCAGTGCCCCCGAAGGGCTACCAAGTGAGGGTTCAGGAGTCGCCCGAAGTCCCCGCGAATGACCCCAGCGGCGCCGCCTCGACCCAAGCCGGTAAGCGCTGAAGCATCACTCCCCGTCTCAACACGCAGGAAGTCTCCGAGTCGCCCCCACCGCCGAAGCGGCAGCTCACCCGCGGCGATGCACCCCTCAAGCAGAACTCAAAACGCAGGAAGTCTCCGAGTCGCCCCCACCGCCAGAGCGGCAGTTCACTCGCCTGGCGATGCGCCCCTCAAGCAGAACGGAACCGCGCAAGGTCGCGCTCGATGGCCGCGACCGCCTCATCTGCCGTGTCGACGCAGACGGGGATCTCCAGGTCCCGAGGACTGGCGAGAAGGCGCTCCGGTCTCAGCATCTGGGTGCGTGCCCAATCGACGAGGGCACGCCACATGGGGCCAACGAAAATCAGCGGGACGTGTCGGAGATGCTGCACCTGCAGGAGCTGCCAGATCATCAGTGACTCGAGGGCAGTACCGATCCCGCCGTCCACCACGACGAAGGCATTGGACAGCCGCGCGAAATGGTGGAGCCTGCTGAAGAACGTTCGATGGGTGTACGCCTGTTCGACGAACGGATTGGCGCCTTGCTCGAACGGAAGCTCCACGCGAACGCCGATGCTCTGACGGAGGTTGTCGGGGTCCCCCAGACGCTCACCCTCATTGGCGGCCTGCATCAAGCCCGGACCTCCACCGGTGACGACCGTGCACCCCAGGACGGCAAGCTTGCGAGCGAGCTCGCGGACCTCACCGTACAGTGGATCAGCCAACGTGATGCGCGCAGAACCAAAGATGGAAACGCGATACTCCCCTTCGCGCGGCGGGCGTAGTCGGCCGAGTTCGTTGGCAGCCGCCCACAGGTTCGCAAGGGCAGACTCGATGACGTCGTCCAAAGAGGCGGTCGCTTCCGGATGGTGGGCCATGAGCGGAGAGTACACCATCCGCTCATGGGGTTGGAGCGCAAGGTTTTCCAGCCTCCATCCGGAGCGCGAGGCTCAACCGTTCAGGGGAGGATGGTGGGAGACGGACTGTCCATCATGATGGATGGACAACGAGGCTTGGTCACATCCGAAGGACAGTTGAGCCCCTGATAGAAGCTGAGGTCGTGGGCAGGCTGGGCGTAACCGCTTGGGACTTCGAGGTTGGCGAAACTGCGGAAGTACTGCAGACAGGCGTCCCGCCACCAGCGAGCCTCCGAATGCTGGATCTCCAAGAACGAGCTGACGTCATCGAAGCGAGCGACGTCGATGTATCCGGAAGCCAACGCCCACTTGGTTCGCATGGCGTCCACGGTGTCCACGCCGAGGCTGTAGCGATACACGAGCTCTTCCCAGAGGGTTCGTCCCGAAGCCATCGGCTCTTGCCACCCCACGTGATGGAAGAAGAGGAGGAGTTCGTCGGGTATCGTATCTCGATTGGCAAGCTCCTCCCGAAGTGGGCTGAAGTACTGCTCAACCGCGTTGCTACCGCTGCTCGTGCGATCGAAGCCAATCCCTTGGCTGTCCGCATCGTGGTAGTAGGTCGGATTCCACTCGGGAGTGCTTAGGCTTCCTTCCCAAGGCTTCGGACCGTAGTGGTGGTCAGTACCCATGATGTGCGCCAGCCCGAGCGGGGTCATGTAGTTTACCACCGCCTCGCGAGACTCCATCATCATTTCCGTGACCGGCCCCACCACGACGGGGTCATTGGAAAGGGTTTGGCGCACCCACTCGTCCGCGATCGCCTCAGCGGAGAGATCTGGATCCCACGCCATACGCCCGAACACGTACCAGTTGGCCTGGTTGAAGTGGGAACCGGCCCAATTCGTGTCGCTGCCAATGTTGGACACGCCAGCGATCGCCGAAATGGAATGTCCGTGGAGCGACCCGTCGATGACCGTTGCGACGGTGGATCCCTCCCCTTCGGCGTAGGTGTCGGCCCGTAGTACCTCCTGGTACAGAGGACCTAGATAGGCGAGGTGCGTGTCTTCCCCAAGGTATTCCTTGGTGATCTGAAGCTCCAGAACCAGCGGAGTCTCAGCCATGGCCCCGAACAGCGGTGAGAACGGCTCTCGGGGTTGGAAATCCAGCGGTCCGTTCTTCACTTGAACCATGACATTGTCGCTGAACGAGGGATCCAGCGGATGGAACTCGTCGTAGGCCTGGCGAATGCGATCCCCCGTGCTCGAGTAGACGAATGCACGCCACATCACGATACCGCCGTGAGGAGCCAACGCCGCCGCCAGCATGTTAGCGCCTTCGGCGTGGGTACGGTTGTAGGTTTGGGGGCCCGGCTGTCCTTCGGAGTTGGCTTTCACCAGGAACCCGCCGAAATCAGGGATGAGATCGTAGATCTCGTTAGCCTTCGAAGCCCACCAATCCTTGACCTCCTGGTTGGAGGGGTCGGCTGTGCCAAGGCCACTGATCTCCATGGGCGCACTGAAGCGAGCCGTGAGATATACGGCGATTCCATACGGCCGCATCACGTCGGCCAGCGCCGCCACCTTTGCCAGGTACTGGGAGGTCAGTACCTGGGCATCAGCGTTGACGTTGGTAAGGACGGTCCCGTTGATGCCGATGGAGGCATTCGCTCGGGCGTAGGCCTCATAGCGCGGCGACAGCGTCCCTGGTAGTGCCCCCCAGTTCCAGAGGGAGCGCCCCGCATAGCCACGCTCGACGCTACCATCGAGGTTGTCCCAGTGATTGAGAACGCGACGCTGGATCCTGGGTGCTCCACTCAGCGCCAAGCCTTCGACGGATCGGTGGCTCTGCAGATGGCGCAGGAGGGCGAAAGCGCCGTAGAGCACGCCGACCTCTTGGTTGGCGGCGACGACGATCACCCGACGACCATCGGCCTCCGCGGCCTCGACCAGGTACCCCTCAGAGCCCACCGCCGCCAAACGCTCCGCCAGCGGAAGCGACGCCACGATGCTGGAGGACTCCGGGGTGCCCAGCACGACGGCACCGTCGCCATCCGGTTGAGCACTCACCGGCACGTTCACGCCGGTGAGGCCGCTAAGCCCCAGCACCAGCTCTTCCTCGGCAGCTTGGAGTGTGGCTGAATCTCCCGGATCCACCACGTGACTGAGCGCGGCCCGGTACTGCTCCACTCGACCGGCAACAACCAGCGGATAGCGCAACCAGAGGTTCGAACCATCCTCGTCCGGTGGCGCGGAGGCCGGTCGTTCATAGACCACCTCATCGCTCTCGCCGGTGTCCCCTCCAGTGCCCTGCGCCGTACTGCCCCCCGTCCCCTCTGCAGTGCCGCCGCCAGTGCCCGATGCGGTGCCGCCACCGGTGCCCGACGCGGTACCGCCGCCAATGCCCGACGCCGTACTGCCCCCGGTGCTGCCCCCGGTTCCGCCACCGGTGCTGCCGCCGGTCGCAACTCCGGTGCTGCCGCCAGTTCCGACCCCAGTGCCACCGCCCGAATCCGATACCG
>CAYRKE010000135.1:7116-10584 GCA_964424695.1 uncultured Polyangiaceae bacterium | reverse complement strand
ACTCCGGTGCTGCCGCCAGTTCCGACCCCAGTGCCACCGCCCGAATCCGATACCGTACTGCCGCCAGTGCTCGCTACCGAGCTCCCCCCAGTGTGTGACGGCGCGCTGCCGCCCGAGTTCGATGCCGTACTTCCGCCCGTGACGGTAGCCGAGCTCCCCCCCGTGTTCGCCCCTTGGGCACCGCCACGCCCTAACGCAGAGCTGCCGCCCCCGGTGCCGAGCTGGGTCCCGCCAGTGTTGGCAGAACTACTGGCCGATGAGCCCCCCGAGCCCTCAGACCGCGTCGAGCCCCTACTGTCATCGCTGCCGCAACCTGCAACCACCAGGGCAACCCCAAAGGCGGAAATCACTGCTCGTACTTGATGTGTTGTCACAATTCTCCAGTCTGGCTCCACAAGTTCAACTCAGAATGCGACCCGGGGCGACCGATAGAGCGATGCCCCCAGTCGCGCCCCCCGAACGCGCTGAGAACCGAAAAAGGTGCTTCAGTTGCCTAGGAGGGCGTGGCCTGCCGATTGACGGTAGCCCAGCCCCGAGCGGGAACCTCAAACTGTAACGTGGCCCCGCCCACGCTGAGGGTGATTGGAGACGCCTGCGAGCCTGAATTGTACACCACGGTGACGATACTACCGTCCGGGTTCTTGAACGCCAAGGCATCGGCCGACCCCGTGGTACCGAGGACCAAGGCGCCTGGATCGACGTACTGGGACAGGTGGCGGAAGACAAAGTAAGCGGGCGTTGGTGTTAGCTTCCTACTCGAACGGTCCACCGTCAGCAGGGCATTCTGCGGCCACGGGCGCTGGTAGTCGAGGTTCTTCCCCACTGTGTCGAGAACCATGTTCCAAGCGCTGTAAGCGTTCACGCCCTTGTTGATCCAGTCACGGATCAATCCCCAGCTTTCTTCGGCGTACGCGTGGTCGTTGGGTGGGCGATCGGGATTGAACGTGTCAAGCCAGTGGTAGTTGCCGCACTTGTGCTCGGTCTGGAGAACCGGCAAACCCGTAGCCGCCGCCGTCGCCACCGAGTCGATGGTGTTCCACTGTAGACCGAACCCCTTGATATATCCGAGCGCCTCCGGGTCATTCAGAACGGCGCTCAGATGCGCCGTGTCCTCCGGAGCGGACAACGTCCCAAACCAGATCTCCGTGCTCGGAGACCGCTGCGCGAGAGTCGGACCGAGATAGTCTGTGACGAAGCTCTTGAGGAGATCTGCGGTCCAGAGACAGGAGGGATACCGCGTCTCGTAGCCGGGTTCGTTCTGCGGATGGATGTGGTCCATCACGAGTCCCTCGGCGGCGTACTCCTCGACGAACCGGGAGAGGTAGAGCGCATAGGCCTCGAGCACCTGCTGGTCCTCGCTGATTCTGCCGCCGTTCATCTCGCCATAGGTCTCATTCACCTTCATCCAAGAAGGCGGACTCCACGGGCTCCCCCACAGGCGCAAGTTAGGCTTCACCCCCACGGCGGCCTTGATATAGGGGATCAGCAGTTCCCGGTCCCGCTCGATGGAGAACTGTTCCATGGCGTAGTCCCCGGAATTGTCGTTGAGGCTGTAGCGATCCATGGCGTAGTCGCTGGCCCCAATCGGGATGCGCCCCCAGGCGAAATTGGCTCCATCCTGAGCGTCGAAGAGTAGCTTGATGGCGTCGAGCCGCTCTGCTTCGGTCAGCAGAAGCAACACGTCCCACCCCGCCTCGTTGAAGGTGCCCCCGAAGCCGATCCACTCCTGCTTGGTGGAGTTTGCGTTGACGGTCAAGGTTGCGGTCCCGCCCGACACTTCGGCCACCTCCCCAACCTGCCAGTAGCTGCCCTCAGCGGAGGTGATCAGACTCGGCTCGGGTGTGGCCGGCGGATCGCCCGTCGCCCCCCCCGTGGCAACCCCGGTCGAGCCACTCGTACCAAACCCTCCAGAGCCATCCTGTACCCCACCGGTGCCCCCCGCTGCTGTGTCGCCCCCGGTGCCGTCCGCCTCCGCTCCCCCCGTACCGGTGTCCGGTGTCGCCTCGGTAGTCTGTTGGCTCGCTCCCCCGGTACCAACAGCGGGCCCCCTGCCCCCCGTAGCGATCGAACTGGTGCCGCCCATGCCTACCGATGCGCCCCCGGTACCTACGCCGCTACTCCCCCCCGTGATCGCGGAACTCGTGCCCCCAGCCACAAGCGCGCTCGTCCCTCCAGTGGCTGTCGAGCCAGTGCCCCCCGCCGGAGCCGAGCTCGTCCCCCCGGTCGGCGCGGGCCCCGCTCCGCCTGTTACCGCCGAAGCCGCACCGCCGCTCGCCACTGGGCTCATGCCCCCAGTGGCGAACGAGGTCGAGCCACCGGTGGCTAGCGTCACAGCGCCTCCGGTGCCCGCCCCAGCGCCCCCGGTGCCCGCCTCAGCGCCGTCATCCGAGCCCCCGCCACTGCATCCAGCAAGGAAAGCCGCAAGCCATACGCTAGTAACCGATACTGGTAGTCTATTGTTCATCGACGTTAGCCTCGGGAGTCGGACACTGCTGCATATCCGATAAGGAACCCAGCCAAGCAGACGGGACGTTGCAGCTTAGCGGAGAAGGAAGGAAGCGTCCTCTCGACAGCTTCTCGTGCCGAGATCTGCATGGCGCCGTGGAAACAAGAACGCCCACGATTCTCGGGACACCCTGCGGGCGGCCGCGTCTCGGATCTCGTCGCGCAGGCGTTGGCTCTTGTGCCAAACATCGGACTCTTCAAAGGTAATCTGTACAGTCCCTTTGACCAAACCTGGTGATCCCTGCCGCCGGCTGGTTGATGTCCACGAATTGGCCACTGGACCTATCAATTCCCGAAACCAGCAGATCAGATCACGGCACACCGTTCTCACTACGTCTCCGGGACGCGTGCAGGGCAACCGTGGGGCAGGCCGATAGACGTGCCGAATGCGTCCCCGCCGACGCACAGTCGCCACCATTCACATCTCACAAGAGAGAACCGCCGCAATTCGCCTCGCGCGGCACGGGCCACGACGCGGAGTCCAACTCGAGCGAGGGCCGAGTTGGGGGGCTCCGGTCAGTCTCGGATGCGCGCGGGCGCTTGCGTTCCCGAGCTCGCTCCGCCCTTACTCTTGGGGCTGCGCCGAACCGGGGTCTTCTGGAACCTCAGGCGGCTGTCGCCCGTCGTGCCGAGCTCGTGGCTGCGTTCGCCGCCACCACGCTCCGCCCCCCGTCGGTGTCCCAACACTCCCAGCACAATGCTGCAGCAGCACCAACTTACCGAATGAACGACGGACCTGATTCCGACGGACCAACTGCCTGCCGCTCCAGGGTGCGGGTACGACAGTCACGGTCTCGCGAGTCCCCTCCGCACCAAGAGGTCCCCCATGAAACGTTCCATCTTGCTTGTTCTCTCGAGCGCACTGGTCCTCACCCTCGCCGCTGCTTGCGGCGACGAGGAGCAAGACAGCAATGGCGGCAGCGCCAACTCGGCCGGCGCCACCAACGACGACCCAGCCGGCGA
>CAYRKE010000135.1:0-7016 GCA_964424695.1 uncultured Polyangiaceae bacterium | reverse complement strand
GCAATGGCGGCAGCGCCAACTCGGCCGGCGCCACCAACGACGACCCAGCCGGCGATGATGATGCGGCCGGTGACGATGATGCGGCCGGTGACGATGATGCGACCGGTGACGATGATGCAACCGGTGACGACGACGCTGCCGGTGACGACGACGCTGACGATGACGACGACGATGACGCTGCCGGTGACGATGACGCTGCCGGTGACGATGACGCTGCCGGTGACGATGACGCCGCCGGTGACGATGACGCCGCCGGTGACGATGACGCTGCCAGCGACGACGACTCCGCCAGCGACGATGACGCCGCCAGCGACGATGACTCCGCCGCAGACGATGACTCCGCCGCAGACGATGACTCCGCCGCAGACGATGACTCCGCCGCAGACGACGACTCCGCCGCAGACGACGACGCCGCGGCAAGTGGCGGCAGCGCCAATGGGGGCGCGGGCGGGAGCGGTAATGCGGGAGCGCCGGCACAGAACGGCGGTGCGCCCGGCGATGAAACGGCAGGCGGGGGCGGGGCAGCCGGCACACCCTCGACCGACGGCGGCGCGGGTGGAAGCGTGACTGATCCGTCGCTCAGCTGCGAAGGCGTCAACGACAACGACGAGTGCACCGACTTCGGCGAGGACGCCATCTGTGACCGAACTGAGAGTCGGAACGATCCACGTATCTGCACTTGCGATGGTGCAGTATGGACCTGTGACCACCTCAACGCCGCAGGTGGCGCGGGCGGCGGAGGGGGTTCGAGCGGAACGGATTCCGTCGACTGTCGCCGCGCCAACGACGACGTAGACTGCGTCGACGCGGGCGCAGAAGCAGTCTGTGATCGCTCCGACGCTCGAAACGACCCACGCATCTGCACCTGCGACGGCTCCGTTTGGACCTGCGAGCACCTGAACGCGACTGGCGAAACGGGCGGCGCTGGCGGCGCTGGCGGCGCTGGTGGCGCCGGTGGCACTGAAACGCTCGACTGCCGGAGAGTCAACGATGAGGACGACTGCACGGACGCAGGCGAGGATGCGGTCTGTGACCGCTCTGACAGCGAGAACGATCCGCGTATCTGTACCTGCGATGGCTCGGTTTGGACGTGCGAGCACCTCGATAGTTGACGGCACCGCCCAGAGCACCAATCACGTTGCCGACAGCAACGGCGCCGCCAGAACCGCACCCCTGCAAGGCGAGGGTGCGGTTCCAGCGCCGCCGCTGGCGAGCTCTGCTCCGGGTTCGTTGCCCCACGGTCGTTGAACGCTTGAGGTCCGAGACGACGCGACCCCTCCACGCATCACGGCCACCCGGGGGTTGGTCCTCACCACCAGCGAGACTAGCGTCGAGCCTGCCTCAATGGGGGTCGTCTCTGAATCGGGCGATTCGACGATTGTGAAGGACTTTCCATTCCAACGCGTGAGCGCGGACGAGTACGAAAGCCTCCGAGCACGCCACGCAACTGCGAAGAAGTCTCCTGGGTACCGCGGCATCATCATGGAGTACTGAGGGGCTCCCCCAGAGTGCGCTGCCGGCCTTGCCAGGCTCCGGTCGCCGACCGGGGCGTGGGGGTCGTGGAGAATCCGCGCCCCTAGACCAATGTATGGTTCTCTCCCAGAGGACCGCGCCGATCGTATCGGGTAGGACCAACTGGAGCCGCCCCCGTACAGCACGCTAACATACGACATTCCTCAATCGTTGCGCGGCAGGGAACAGGGCTTTGCCGCGGGGCACTCCGACAGCGCCCCCGGCACGCGAGTCACTGGCAGCCGTCCCTCGCCGTTGCTCGCGACGGCTGCCCCGGTCGCGGAATTCTTGGGAGGCACGGCTGGCACTCAAAGACTTCACTCCGGCACGATCCCCTCTCCACTCTGGTGAGGGATCGGGAACGACCTTGGGCATCCCTAACAAACGATGCGTCGAGGCACATGGCAACCCGGCAGGGGCGCGTCGGTGGTTCGATACGCGCCTTCTCACCACAACCCGGTGTGACATGCGCGCAATGGCGCCACGAGGAAACCTCACGCTGCACAGCGGGAGTGGCGGGAGGCGTGCACAACCGACGGCACGCGAGAATCGTCCGGGAGAACCGGGGCCGGTCGAGCCACGCTCGTCGGAAGCCCCTGCGCCGGATCTCCTTCCCGACACAATCCCGCGCGAATTGGCGCGGACAGCCAACAGGTGGATGGATCGGTCCTCCAGCCTCGCGGCCTCCTCAAGCGAGCGGATGAGGGTCCAACCGCTGGGCAGGATGAATCCTTTCCCCTCCCCCTTGGCTCAGACCCCCAGAACCCATCGAGGAGCAGGAAACATGGCGACCAAGAATCTAACCAAAGCGGACTTCAGAGACACAGTGCAGGCCCAGGGAACAGTCCTCGTCGACTGGTGGGCTTCGTGGTGCGGGCCGTGTCGGGCGTTCGCGCCAGTCTTCGAACGAGTCGCGAGTCGGCATCCAGACATCGTATTCGCCAAGGTCGATACCGAGGCCCAGCAGGAGCTCGCGGCGGCCTTCCAGATTCGCAGTATTCCTACCTTGATGATCTTCCGTGACGGCGTGCTGCTCTTCAACCAGCCGGGAATGTTGCCCGAGCGGGCTCTCGAGGATCTCATCGGTCAGGTGAGCAAGCTGGACATGGCCGAGGTCCGCAAGGAAGCGACGCCCATGGCGGCCAATGCCTAGCACTACTGCCGGAGACTTGTCTGAGAGGACGCCCGTCGATCTCGGCTTCCGGCTTCGTTTCGCTGCGCTTCCGGTGCTCGCGTACCCCACGTATGCTTCCGCTCCGGGTCTCGCGAGACCTCGCCAGAAACCGAGCTTGACGGGCGGGCTGCCTGAGAGTCTTCGGCAGTAGGCCTAGTACCCGCCGCGGACACCGAGTGCGAGACGGCGGTTCGAGGCTCGATTGCTAAGAACGTGGCAGAGAGGAGTCGCACGGCGCCCCTCCTGCCAAGTCGAACGGAGTGAGCGATGACGAAACTCATCATGGCGGTGGTGGCCGGCGCGGCAATGGGATTTCTCTACAGCAAGTTCATCGGTTGCAGAACAGGTGCATGTCCGATCACCTCGAACCCGTATGCGGCAATGATATACGGTGCAGTGCTGGGAGGGCTGCTGGCAAAAGGGTGAGACCGATCCCCGTTCCAGCCCGGGAGATCCCAGGTTTCAAGTCGTCGGGAGCGTTAGGATTGCCCAAGCCAGCTGGGCGACGGAGGGGCTGGTTGATTGACGCTCCGATTCGGTTTCTCGGCAACGGAGCGGCGCGTCGCGCGGCAGAGGCGTGTTGGAGGCAGACACACGGCAGCACTGGAATGTCGGGCGCGGGAGAGCTGAGCATTCTGAGGCTTGTCTTCCGGGGGGCACCGGTGCTAGGCGTGGCGTGACGCGCTCATTGTGTTGGGCGCTACGTGGATCAAGGAGGAGGACAATGACGACCGAGAACTTGGGGCAGTCGCTCTCCAAGCATCGTGGCACATTCGGTGGCGGGGGGTGGCTCTGGTACCTAGGAGGCGTGTTCGAGCTCGGAGCGTTAGTGACGCTCGTGAAGATAGTAAACGTCCCCCCAGGACAGAGCGCCGCGAGCATCGCTGGCAACGCATTGATACTCATGGGAGTGGGAGCTGCCCTGCTCATCTTTCCCGTGCTCCGCCTCAAGCAGACCGTGGAGGTCTTCGAGCACGGCTTCGTGTGGACGCGGCTGATCGGCACACGCATCGTGCCACGAACTGCGATAGAGGAAGCGCGGGTCCTCACCGAGACAGACCGCATGGGATCGATCACCAGGGTGATCACCACCCTGCGAGACGGCGAGGAGATCACGATGTCCGGGCTCGAAGGAGCTGAGCAACTAG
Organism: uncultured Polyangiaceae bacterium; assembly: GCA_964424695.1. Taxonomy (GTDB): domain Bacteria; phylum Myxococcota_A; class Polyangia; order Polyangiales; family Polyangiaceae; genus JAEWRL01. The sequence continues at coordinate 3,182 of CAYRKE010000135.1, read as the reverse complement.
CCAACTTCCTCCGGCCGGTCGCCACACAGCCCGCCAATCGCGGAGTTCCCGCCCAACCCTGGTCTCCGCCCAATGCCGCGGCGCCTGTCCAGCCCTGGTCACCTCCCAATGCTGAAGCACCGGCTCAGGGGTGGTCGCAGCCCAATCCTGGAGCAGCTCCCGGGGGCTGGAAGCCGCCAGGCACTTGAGCGTCCGCACGCCCAGCCCTGCTCTTCAACGGCCGCGCCGAAGCCGGAGGGGAATATGCTGCCCTTCCGACGTAGAGCGGGCCGAAACGGAGCCTACGCACGCTCACCCCTGCTCCGTCATGCACTCGAGTCTCACAGTGGTCGTCGCCAGCCCCAAGCACCAGTCCACCTTCTATGTCAGAAGCGATGCTTCGAGCCAGCGGCGCGCCTTTGGCCTCACTTCATAGGTAATCCATGGACGCCTTCCCGATTCAGATTCTGCTCGTGCCGCTCATTGGCCTCGCCGCCGTCATCTACTTCTTCGTGACTCGCAACAAACGCGTCGCAAACTACGATCAGCAGTACTCGAACTACCGTGCCTCCGCGCTCGCGCAGCGTCTCGGGCTTGCCCAGGTTTCGGGGAACCCGGACTTCAATCTCTTCATCAGCCAAGCCGATGCTGGAGTCATGAATGGCCCCACGGACAAGAAGGCCGTCGACGTCGATGTGAGGCTGCAGGGGTGCCCCAATGGGATCAATCTCGAGCTGATCTACGTGTACAACGTGACGCAGAACACCGGGTTCTCCACCGTCACGCGAAACTACTATTTCGACTGCCGCATGATCGCGCACTGCCGGACCCCCTTCCCACCCTTCGAGGTCGTCACGCGACCGGGCGCCTCCGCGGCCGGCGCCATTGCCCAAACCCTGCCCTATCCTCCGATGCCCACGGGCAATCCGGCAGTAGACGCTAGCTATCTCGTGGTAACCCAAGAGCCCGGCATGGCGCAGGTGCTCGGAACCTTGCTCTCCAGCTTTGGACAGTTCCTTCAGGTCGGGATGCATTTGGTGGGCGACGGCAAGACCATCTCCTACGTCATGAAGAAGGACAAACCGCCACTCGTGGCGAGCACGCTCTACTATGCCGAGCAGATGGCCTCCAATCTGACACAGATGGCAAAGACCATCGGCGGCTGAGCCCAAGCAGGCTGCTCGAAGCGGATCCGCGAGCCCGGCGTGGCGTATGCGTTCACTCCGGGCTTCGAGGACCTGTCCGATCCGTCTAGCGCGGAAATGCTCCGAACCGGTCCATTCTGCTCCCAGGAACGCTCATGGTATGGAGTCGGAATGGATGGCCAACCGCGGGACGCGGACCCCTCGATGGCCGAATCAACCTTACAACTGCTGGATGTAGTTTCAGGACTCTTCTGGTACCCAGCTCGTGCTCTGCCCCGGATCCTTGGGCGACGGATAGTTCCACTTGAGGCTGGAGTTGTACGGGTTGTTCTCGCCGGAACCGAAGTTGCAGAAACGGACGGGATACCCAGCTCCACAGCCTTCGAACTCGGTGCAGGTATGACCGTTTTGCGGCGGGGTGGGAGGCGTCACGGCGGGACACCATGGAACCGGCAGGTGCGGCCGTGTGGGATGAGGGCAGACGCGCTGGATACCGCTACAGAGAGGAGCGCGCCTCTGCCGCCGCCGCATGGGGCTGCCCCCCCCCAGACCAACGAGGATCCGAGCGAATCCGCGGTCTCCCGTGCCCCTCTCCGTTGAAGCATCACGACGGGAAACGTCGGACGGTGGGATGGTGCCCTTATTCGGCCAAGTGAGTAACCGTTCTCGGAAGGGTGCCGTCCTCGACCAAAGCGCGGAAACGTCCTTTCAGGCGCAAGCGGGGGTTTCGACCCAGCGCCGCGCCTAGGGCGGGGGAGCGTGGCGGCATGGCGGGGCCATATGCTTCGCACCAAGCCGAAACCACTCCGGTCCCCCGCATCGTTTGGCTCGAACGAGTCTTGAACGGCATGGCGGCTGGGGACTACGCGGTCCACGTGCCGACGACCAACAGCGGCGCTGGCCTCATCGGGCAAGCCGTCAAGCGGCTGGCCCAAGCCCTTACGGAGCGCGAGGAGCGCACCTTGCGGCTCTTGCGCCTCTCCGAAGGGATTCACTCGGCGATGACCGTCGAGGAAGCCCTCGAGTCCCTTTACTACTCCGTCCGAGAGGTAGTGCCCTTCGACCGCCTGGGGTGCGCGCTGCTCACCGAAGACCAGAAGACAGCACGAGCGGTCTGGGCGCGCTCCAACACCACGGTCCAGACGATCTATCCCGGCTACGCGGCGCCCATTGCGGGCAGTAGTCTCGCCACGGTGCTGCAGACGGGCGAGCCGCGGGTCCTCAATGACCTCGATGCCTATCTCGAAGCCCATCCCTCGTCCGAGTCGACTCGGCTCATCGTTTCGGAAGGGATGCGTTCCAGTCTAACTTGCCCCATCTTCAACCGACGGCGCCCGGTCGGCTTCCTCTTCTTCTCGAGCACGGTTCGTGAGGCGTATCGTCGCGAGCACGTGGAGTTCTACCAACAGATCTCACGTGTGGTGGGTTCGGTCCTCGAACGAGCCAGGCTCTACGAAGACCTTCGCCGCACCAAGAACGAGCTCGAGGAAGCCAACATCAAGCTGCGGTCCCTCGCCGACCTCGACGCGCTGACCCTGATTCCCAATCGCAGAGCCTTCGACCAGCGCCTCGAGCTCGAATGGCGGCGCGCGCAGCGGAGTGCGCTCCCCCTCACCCTGCTGATGGTCGACGTCGATGATTTCAAGGCCTTCAACGACCGGTACGGCCACCTCGCGGGTGACCAGTGTCTGAGACGCGTGGCGGAAGCCCTCGCGGGAAGCCTCAGGCGTGCCGGAGAGTTCGTTGCGCGATTCGGAGGGGAGGAGTTTGCCATCGTCTTGCCGGGCACCGACGACAAGCAAGCGGGGGTTGCCGCCGAGCGGTGTCTGAACGCGGTCCGCGCGCTGCACATTCCCCACGAGCGGGCTCGCTCAGCGCCCATCGTCACCCTGAGCATCGGCTACGCAACGTGGGACGGAGTATCCAAGGCAGATCGCACCGAGCTACTTGCCCAGGCAGACACAGCGCTCTACCAAGCGAAGAACAACGGCCGAAACACCAGTTCCGTGGCCCCGGGTCCAGTCGGCACAGAGCAGCCCATCCAGTGCAGGCGAGTCT
>CAYRKE010000134.1:19406-20625 GCA_964424695.1 uncultured Polyangiaceae bacterium | reverse complement strand
CAATGGCCTCGGGGGACTGCTCGCGCCGCGCCACGATGGTCATGAGCCGCAGGGCAAGCTTGTCGACTTCGGCGAGCTCGGCCAGCTTGAGCCCGGTTTGGCCTTCGATGGTGGGCCAGGCCGTTTTCATGAGCTGGGTGAGACCCGAAAGGTCGAAGGCGACGTTCTTGTAACCGTGGCCCCGTGTGAGTTCGCGCAGGCAGCCACTATCGAGCAGTTTCCGAGCGATAAGGGCTTCTGCATCCGCAATCAAGATGTCACGTCGCTCTACCCCCTCCTCGAGAAGAGCAGGATCTTGCTTGGGCGGCGCGACAGCGAAGGCGTGGCGCGATTGGGCGCTGAGAAGCGCAAGGACGTAGTCAGGGAATCGCTCGACCGTGTCCAAGGGAAACACCGGCAGCTCGCGCATCAGTTGCTCCAGTTGCGGGATCTTGGCCACGATGCTCATGGCCGTAACCAGAGCGGTGGACACGTCGATATTGACTTGGAGCAATGCGTCAGGCTCGAGCGCCAAGGCCTCTGGCAAGACGCGCTCATAGGCTTCATCAGCATTGGAATCGAGAATGGCGTCGTATGAAATCGCTGTCGTCATAGTCGTCTCCCTCGGGCTACTGAGTGCCTGCGCGTTCTCGAATACGTAGCAGCGACCCAAGTTCCCCCCTGTCGTGGGCTGTGCCTTCATTTATTGAGGTCACGATGCCGAGAGAGAGAGGACATTCAGTCCTTAACGAACGCGCAAAGCCCACACTGACACCGGACAGTTGGGAGCGCATGCCTGACGTTAATGACATGCTGACGCCAGCTCCGATCCATGGGTGCCCCTCTACCCTGGGCTCGCGCCAGCTCCGATCGAACCCCCATCCTTCACTCTGAGCTCGCGCGAGGCAGAATCGATGCCCCAGTGTCCGATCGTAGCTGCCGTGAGCTGGAAACGGAGGCGCGGCTTCTCATTCTTCTCTGACGACTGTGCAGAATCGAACATCAGGGGCTCGATGAGAGGCTCACGGCAGGCGAAATCGGAGGGGCGATGTCCCCAAGCAAGCTCACGGCAGGCAAAATCGGAGATGGGAGCTTCACAGGGAGCTCACCGCAGCTCGGATCGAAGGGTGACCCTTCACAGGGAGCTCGCCGCAGCTCGGCTCGGAGGGTGACCCTATACTGGGAGCTCACGGGAGCTCCGATCGGGGGGTGACCCTTGCGAGAGCGAGAGCGAGAGCGA
>CAYRKE010000134.1:13503-19306 GCA_964424695.1 uncultured Polyangiaceae bacterium | reverse complement strand
GCTTCACCGACGTGGAGTGGCAACGCACCTTCCTCGGCATGCTGGAGGATGGGGCAGATGACGCGCGCCTCGCTCCCCTGGTGCTCTCGCGTGACGCGGCTCGGCTCCGGAAGCTCACGAGCTTCGACCTAACAGCACTGATGGGGACGGACGAGGCCTACCGCCATGTATGGTACACCGAGCAGCTCTTTTGCGGCAACGAGGCCGAGCTCGTCGCACGAGCCCGCACCGACGAGGCGGCCGGGCATCTCGACGCCTTGGCCTTCGTGGGCGCTCTGGAGCTGACTCGGGGCCACGTCGACGAAAGCATCGCGCTCTTCGAGAAGGCATGTGGGCTTTCTAAGAAGAAGTTGCCGCCCTTTCAGCGACGCTGGGTGGGCTCGCTGCGGATCCTGGCGCTCCTCGCTAGACCCTCCCACGCTCGGCTGGAAGCCGTCGAGACGCTGCTTCGTCAGGTGATCGGCAAGCACTCCCGGGCCGGGGAGGTCGAAGACCCAATGGCCATCATGCGATTGGCGGACTACTGGGCCACACTATGGAGCGGTCGTGTCCCCGAGCTGCGTTCGCCCGCACGCTTCGAGGATACGCCCATCTCGGCCCTGATCTGGATGCTCGTCACGATCTGGACCGCAGATTCCAGTCCCAGCCGCGTCACGCTCAGGAAGTCCGCCGAGACGCTCCAGGGAGAAGCCAGAACGCTCGGGTATCGGTGGCTCGAACACGAATATGGCGCCGCGATTCTTGGTCTCGCCGCCGAAGCGGGCTCACTCCGTAGCGAAGAGCCTGGTCAGGGTCCCAAGGCCTTGGTCGACCTGGTCGGCCATAGGTCGGCTTGGATGATCACGCTCGAGAAGCTACAGCGCGTCGCCGAGTCGGCTGCCCCGCGCGCCGAGGCCACGGAAGCCCCTACAGCGGGGGCGTCGCGCATCGCCTGGTTCGTGCATGTCAGCGCCAACACGCTGTTCGCCGAACCACGGCTCCAAACCGAGAAGCGCGGCAGCTACACCAAGGGGCGTCCTATCGCGCTGGAGCGGTTCCAGGAGCCCACCGATCCGACCCTGCCCGTCACCAGCGCAGACCGTGCGGTGGCTGCCCATCTGCGCGCGACCACCTACGGCTACGGCAAGCCTTTCCTGTTCTTCGCGAGCGACGTTGCCCTGGGCCTCGTGGGGCATCCTCACGTCTTCGATACGGATGACCCTTCCATCCACTTCGAGGTCAAGCGCGGTCGCATCGAGCTTCGCTGTGAGCGCGGCGACGACGGAAGCTACACTCTGCGGCTCGACCCCAACGTGACCGCCAACACCCACGGTCACGACGACGACACAGCCTTCGTGCGACAACGAGGCAGCGAGCTCTGCGTCTATGAAGTCACGGACGAGGTGCGCAAGGTCGCAGCGCTGGTCGGCCAGGAGACGAAGCTTCCTGCCGAGGCGGAGGCCTCTCTGCAGGGCCTCCTGCCCAAGCTTTCCGTCGTCATTCCCACGAGCGCGAACCTCATGGTGGCGGAACGGAGCGCGACCGTAGAGGCAGATGCCACCCCGGTGCTCCGAATCCGCCCCAAACCCGAGGCGATGCGTGTGGAGCTCCTGGTCACGCCCTTTGGCCCCGGAAGCCCCGCATCCCCGCCGGGTGAGGGCAACGAGGCTCTTTCGGACTTTCGCGACGGGCAGGCGCGCCACGTGCTCCGTTCCTTCGTGAGCGAGCTCGACCGGGCCCAGGATGTGCTCAGCCAACTCCCCTCTCTTGGCGGGGACGCGAGTGGCTTCGTGTGGTCGGTGCGGGGGCTCGAGGCTTGCCTATCCCTCATCGCCGAGGTCTCGGCGCTCGACCCCACCCAGGTTCGCGTCGAGTGGCCCGATGGGCAACCGCTCAAGCTTCGCCGCGCCGAGGCGCTGCAGGTCACGATTTCCGGCGGTGACGCAACGCGGTGGTTCGAGGCGGAAGGTAGCCTTCGGTTCTCGGACGGCGTCGAGCTCCGGCTCGCGGAAATCCTGGAGAGGCTCCGGCGCAGGGAAGGCCGATTCATTGCCCTGAGCGCCGACGAGTACGCCGAGCTCGGCGAGTCGACCCTGGCCCAGCTCCAGTTGCTCGAGTCCTTCCGCGCACCCGCAGAGTCAGCCGAGAGGGTTCTGGTAGCACCGTGGATGGCCCTGGCCATGCCGGAACGCGTCGATGGCATCGGCGATGCGTCCAATGGTGAGGCTTGGCGCGCCTGGCGCAAGCGGGTCAGGGCCATCAACAAGCGCCGTCCGAGGAAGGCCGCAGCGTTTCTTGGCACGCTCCGTGACTATCAGGAAGCGGGCTTCGCATGGCTCTGCCGCATGGCAGCGCTGGGCACCGGCGTCTGTCTCGCTGACGATATGGGGCTCGGCAAGACGATCCAGGCTCTGGCCCTGCTCGAGCACCGCGCGACTCGCAAGGCGGAAAGTGGAGACGTGACGGGCCCGATGCTGATCGTGGCGCCCGCCTCGGTATGCCCCGGATGGATCGCGGAGGCAGCACGGTTCACACCGGATCTGGAGCTTCGCTGGCACAACGGCGCCGAACGCAGCCTGGACGGGCTCACGCGAAAGAGCGTCGTGGTCGCCACCTACGACATCCTCCACCGGGACCGCGACGTCCTCACGGGAGTCACCTGGGACACGGTCGTGCTGGACGAGGCCCACAACATCAAGAACGCGCACACGCGGCGGTCCAAGGCGGCCTACGCCCTTCAGGCGGGGTTCAGACTCGCCACCACGGGCACCCCCATCGAGAACCACCTTGGCGAACTCTGGAGCCTCTTCCACTTCCTCATGCCGGGGCTCCTCGGCGACCAACATGCCTTCGTCGAGCGCTTTCGCTCACCGATCGAGATCCAACACGACACCGCCGCTCGGAGCCAGCTCCAGAACTTGGTGCGGCCATTCCTCCTTCGTCGAACCAAGCAGCAGGTGCTCAGCGAGCTTCCGCCTCGCACCGAGATCGTGCGCCGCATCGAGCTCAGCCCGGACGAGCTCGAGCTCTACGAGGCGATTCGCCTCCGCGGGCTGGATGCCCTGAGCCAACCCTCGAAGGACAAGAACCAGCAGCGGGTAAGAGTCCTGGCAGAACTGATGCGGCTGCGCCGTGCATGCTGTCACCCTCGCCTGGTTCTCGAAGATTCCGAGGTCCCCAGCAGCAAACTCGCGGCCCTGCTCGAGCTCATCGACGAGATGCGGGACGCGGGGCATCGAGCCCTCGTGTTCAGCCAGTTCGTGGACCACCTCACCCTGGTCCGGGAGGCCCTCGACGACCGCGGGCTCTCCTATCAGTACCTGGACGGCGCAACCCCGGTGACGGAGCGGGCAAAGCTGGTCGAGGCCTTTCAGAGCGGCAAGGACGAACTCTTTCTCATCAGCCTGCGCGCTGGAGGCACCGGGCTCAATCTCACGGCGGCAGACTACGTAATCCACCTCGACCCGTGGTGGAACCCCGCGGTCGAAGACCAGGCCTCTGATCGCGCGCATCGTATCGGTCAGGAGCGCCCGGTCACGGTATACCGCCTGGTGGCCCAAGGCACCATCGAGGAGCGGCTGGTCGCGATGCACACCGAGAAGCGCTCCCTCGCTGCCGACATCCTCGACGGCACTGCCAATGCGCGCCGGCTCGAGCCCGACGAGCTGATCGCGCTGCTGCGCGAGGCAAGCGCCGGTGCTCGATAAAGGAGTGCCCATCAAGGCGCGTCGGGGTAGCGTTCGACGCAACAGCCAACTCAAAGCAGCACGCTGCGTGGGAGAAGTGGCGGCGGAGGTAGCCGCCTCGCGACCGCGCCCGCCTCGCCACGACGCGCCGGAAGCGATCAGCGGGGCGCCCCCTCCGCCGGCTGTGCCCGCCAGGGTGGGTCTGGTCGCCCGCGCCGCAGGCTCGCCCGAAACTCCTTCCAGTGGAGCCACTGTCCGGGTGTCACTCGAGGCTGTCGGTTTGGGGCAGGAGCTCCACCTCACGGACGTGTCTTTGCCAAGCCCAAGCCACGAAGCCCTCGGGGCCCGGTGCTCGACCGTCAGCGGACGTGACATCCGCACGTCGGCGGTCGAAAACCGCATGCCCCGAAGGCTCCCTGTGCCCCAATGCCGAGTAAACGACACGGAACGCGGATGGTCTAAAGCCCCAGAATGGCCTTGTTGAACTCGAAGTCCAGAGCGGCGACGCGAACCGGCGTCTCGTTGAGCTTCTTGTAGTCGATCTTTGCCTCGCTCAGGGCCTTGAGGTCATAGTTGGTGAGCGCGCTGGCAAGCGACGATGGCTTGTCGCAGATGGCGGCATGCAGCTTGTTCAGAGCAGCGTTGCCCGCCAGCTGCTCGGCCTTCTTCTCCGCGAGCCGCAGGCTGTCCACGTTGTGCTTGATGAACTCCATCCGGAGCTGGTTGACGTTCTCCTTGCCCGGCGCGGCGTCCGTGCGGAGCATGTGGTTGTCGAACTCGATATACCCCTTCCAGCTGGCCTTCTCGAGCATCCACAACACGCCGATCATCTCTTTGAGACCGTCCATTCCGGTCAGGGCCGGGCTGTCGTTGTCGAACTGACCCGGCTTCTGGTTGCCCATGTGGAAAAACGGCAGCTTACCGGCGTGAACGGACATCGCGATCGCGTTGATCGCTGACAGGTTGGTCATTCCTTCATGCTGCAGAATCTCGGGATTCACATTCCAGAAGGAGGGGTCCTCCAACCGACTGATCAGTGCCAAGGCATGACCGGTGGTCGCCAGGAACATCTCCCCGCGGGGCTCGTTCGGCTTGCTCTCGATCGTGCCCGCCTTGATGGAAAGCTTGTTCTCCTTGGCGTAGCGGGTTGCCAGGTTCAGGCCGTTCTCGATGTAGCCGTAGCAGCGATCCCACGGGATCGCGAACTGGCATTCGAAACCGTCGCGGGCAACCCAATAGGTGAAGAACTCTGCGCCGAAGAAGTTGCCAATGCGAAGTGTACGCATGACCTTCTGAGCCGCAAGCGCACGGATGTCGGGATCAGGGTTGGTGAGCCCACCGTTCCGGAAGACGGTATTCCCATGCAGGCTGCACGTCACCATCTTCATGACCAGCCCAGACTTGTCCATCATGGCCTTCATGGCCTTGAGCGTCTTGGACGTCTCACTGTTGCCGTCCAGATCATCTTGCGGTGCGCCTGGGTTCCACGAAACCAGGTCGTCGTCGTGAGCGGAGGTGTAGTCGATCAAGCCCTGCTCTCGCGCCCGACACAGGGCAGCACACACCTCGAGGGAAGTGACGCTGTCCATAACCGGCGCGCCGAACGGATCGCTGACCGGATTGCCCACACACCAAAACGGCATCGACACTCTGCTTCTCATGGAAACTCTTTCCTTTCTGTGTTCAGTGACCAACAGCTCCCGCAAGCTATCGGCGCCATGAGGTTTGGTCAAGACGGGGCAGCAGCCCAAGAATCGGGCGCAAATCCTGCCGAATTCCGCCAGGTGCAGGTTGGCCTCAGAACCGCCCTGCCGCCGGCTTCCCCGGAGGGCTCAGCTCGATCCCGATTTTTGGCCCGGCGAACGCACCTCAAAGCTTCGATCGGTTTGCCGCTCTCGGGGTGCCCGTTGAGCCGACCCGATTTTGGTCGCAGCGTCGACACCACCGATCCCTGGCAAGCCGCAACACCGGCAGCACAAGAAACCAACGGCGCCGCGTCCGTTCGCGCCCCCGCCGCAGACGAGCCGGCTAGAGTAACCCAGCCCCACAGCCGCGGCCTCTGACCAACTGCGCGAACCGGTCAGCGTCGCGGGCACCGCCCCTTGGAAGCCCACGCGAACCGGTCAGCGTCGCGGGCA
>CAYRKE010000134.1:0-13403 GCA_964424695.1 uncultured Polyangiaceae bacterium | reverse complement strand
GCGTCGCGGGCACCGCCCCTTGGAAGCCCACGCGAACCGGTCAGCGTCGCGGGCACCGCCCCTTGGAAGCCCACGCGAACCGGTCAGCGTCGCGGGCAACGCCCCTCGGGGGCACTCGCCAGCTACAACGGTCTGGATCGCTGCCTCTCCCGGGAGAGGCGCCCCGCGTCTGTTGTGAGGCGCCTCCTCCGAGCAGCGTGTTCTCTTGAATGGCTAGCGACGGGGTGTACTAGCCGCCGATGCCCAGGGTATCCAGGAAGTCATTGTAGTCGTCAACCTGATCTGCCTTGACGACGTCGACGCCCGTATCGAAGCGCTCCATATCGATCATCTGATCAGCCAGCGCGTCGATCGTTGCATCCAGACCCAGGACGCGAATCGAGTAAATCGCGTATGGCACGAGATAGCCCATGTAGTACTGTCTCTGGACGTGGGTGGCCTGGATGTACCCGCTCTCCATGTAGCTGAGGGTATCGGGCTCGAAGTCGAACGCGGCGATCTTGATCTCGCCAGGCTCGTAGCCGAGGTCCTCGACAATCTGGGCGCCGCGGTACGCGTTGGAGAACATGCCGACGATGCCCACTGTTGGCGGATCAGCATCCGCGACCAAGCCCGGCAGGACCTCCATGTCGTGCTCGACCTCATCTTCGGTCCAACCGATCCGGTGGACGGTGACCGTGAAGCCAGCGTCTTCCAGGGTTTCTTTCGCTCCCATGGATCGGGCATACCCGTCTGGCCAGTCCTCATCATCATATCCCAGTACGATCACCGAGCCTTCGGACGCGTCGATGAGGTTCGCCAGGGTTGCGCCAGCGCTCTTGCCAGCCTCGGCATTGTTGGTGCCGATGTACAGCTGGCGTTTGGATCCCGCAGCATCGCTGTCGAACGTCACGACCGGCGCTCCGTCGTCCACCAGAGCGTCGATTGCGTCGCTCAGGCTATCTCGCATTGGCGCGAGCCCAACGCCGCCGTAGCCCTCGTCGTGGCGCTTCTCCACGATCGCAATTTGCTTCAGGGTCGTCTCGTCTGGATCGGCCTCATCGGTGGGCGCTTCCACCTGGCCCGTGAGATCGAGCTCGGCCATTGCGCGATTCGCACCGGTCTTCACGGGTTCCCAGTATCCCCCGAAAGGCTTGGTGACGACGCTCATCTTGAATGTGTCGGCCTCGGTCTTCTGAAGCGAGTCGATGAGCCCCTCGATCGTGGACTCGACTTCAGTCGGTTTGAAGGGGCTCTCCTCGACCTCGACGCGGTCAATCTTCTTGTTCTGCGTGCTCTCGCCATCATCGCTGCAGCCGAAGCCCACAACACACAGTGCGGCTACGCAACATGCCAAACTCGTTCTTCGTCCCATGGTCAAGGTTCCTTGGGGAAAGCCCCCGAATGCCGTTTCTCTTCGGCTATTGCCCGCTCTGGATTGGCATCGGGCACCACGCCCGACGCCTCCGTAATTGAGAGACTTCAAGTCTTCGACACAGCTGGGACCGCAGATCCGAAGCATCAGCCCCATGAACGAGGAGACGCGAACGCAAACCCTCAACCGCGAACGGACGTTCCCCACGGAGTGTGGCGCGACCCTCGCGATTCTCGGTTTCCGCGAACGCGCCCCGATGCCGACTTCTGCCCGGCCAAGCTCGCCATCCAATCATACCAGGACACAAACGGACTTATGCTTGGCAAGTTAACCTGTACAAGGAAGATTGTGACATTGAAATTTAACTGAATAAACGCACTACTTGGGCTGCCTCAGGCAGCGCGCTTGAAGGGTCCCTTCGCTCACATAGGCCTGGTGCTCGATTCGCCAGGCATCGAAAACCAGATGCTTCGCTGCCCCGAATTGATCAAAGTCGTACTCCGCCGCTGCTCCGGCATACCGCAGAGGTTCACCCTGGCCCAGAACCCCCATGACATCCTCCAGCTCGTCCCAGCGGCCAAGACGGCTTGCTTGCTTCGTCATGGAGAGCACCTGAGTGTGCAGCTCGTCTGTGGTGGGTTCCGGGTGGCCCTGCGCCGCCGAGTACTGTAGCCCCATGGCCAGAAGAATGACCGCATCGTAGTAGAAATGGGCCGCCGGGAACGGAGTCTCGCCATCCCACCGGCTGGCGAAGTAGTCACTGAAAGCCTCCGCGTTCGACCTCTCACAGGCAATGGAGCCGCGGTAGTCTGCAACGGTCTGTTCGCACTCACTCGTCAGGCTCAACGTTGGCGACAGCAAATAGGTGCCGTTTAGCGCGCCTGAGGGGACGTTTTCCAGGAATCCCGGGGTGTGCAGCATGGGACCAAAAAGCCAAGCACCAGGAAGGCGCTCCAGTGCCCACTCGGTGACGACCCGGACGGCCGCGGTTGGGTTCACGATGAGAAGCGTCTTGTCGGCCCCGGCAGTCAGGGCATCACTGATGCGAGACTGATAGGATACCGCCCCGTCGCGGATTGTGGTGGAGGCCAACACGTCGCCACCAATTCCGAAGAATTCCGCAGAGAACTCGGAGGCGACTCCCTGATTGAAGTCATCCTGGGCTTGAATCGAGTTTGCGACGTGGACGCCGGTCTGACGGGCAAGCTCAGCCAGACCGCAACCGAAGGCCAAAGGCGAAGGAGGCAGCCGAAGCCAGGCGCCTCGACTGACGGTGCGCTCGATAGATGGAGAGGCGTACCCCGGCAGGACATTGAGAACATCAAGGCCCTTGATGTCAGGGACGATTTCGTCGGCAAGCTCGTTCTCCTCTGGCCCCACTAGGTAGCGGACCTGCTCGTTGTAGAGCAGGTCGAGTAGAGCTTCCAGGCCGCGGCTGGAACCCGAATTGCTGTCACGCGCCTCTAGCCGTAGGGAGCGACCGTTGATACCTCCCGCCCGATTGACGTCTTCGACTGCGAGCAGCATCGCCTGTTCGATATTCTGGCCAATCGTGGATTCCGGCCCGGTGAAGGGCAGCGCGGCTCCAATGACAATCGCGTTTGGATCCTCCGTCTTCTCGGATTCGCCGCAGCCGAGTGCTAGGACAGCGACGCCGATCACACCTCCGGCCACGCGCGTTTGGAAGCTGACCCGTGCCCAAGTAGATCCCAGCGATCTCTGCTTTTCCATGGCTGTTCGGCCCACTAGTGGTCCTTCAGTGATCGACGGTCATGCCGCACCCAAGTTAAGGTATGCTCGACTCTGTTCTGGCAATCCGGCTGCCAAACGCTTCGGTCCCCAAGAGCCCCCCGAACGCTGACCACGGAACCAGCCCGAACACAGTCCGGTGTCGGTGTGTCCAATACCCGCCACAAACGACATCGCCGTCATCCATGCGCCTAGCACTACTGCGGGACCTCGACTGGGACGACGCCCGGCGATCCTGGCCGCTGGCTGCGCGGAACCCGGAGCTTCCGGTCCTCAAATACTGGTGTATGTTCCGGTCCGGTGCTCGGTCCCGCTTCGCCATCAACCAGGCTTGCCGGGCGGGCTTTCTGCCAACCTCTCGCAGTAGAACTAGTCGCCATCGGATCCCCCCCGCTCCACCGGCCCATCTTGGCCAGTCCTGTCGGCTGCCCGAAGCATCAAGACCTGACCGATGGACGGTAGGTGGGCTGTGGTCTCGCGGACGTCGCTCTTGGAGCACCGCTAGGCTGCCCGATTTCCTGCCGCAGCAAACGGGCCACCCGCTCGTAGTGCTCCCGCAGCTCACGAGCACGGACTGGGGCTTGTTCCGTCTGCCCGGCTTCGGCCTCGAACTGCATTGACTGGGCGATCTTGGCCATGGTCTCTGCACCCACCGCCAGGCAGCTACCTTTGAGCTTGTGGGCCTTCTCCCGGACGCGCTTGGCGTCCTTGTCCAGAACGGCCTCATCGAGCTCGGCGAGCGTCTCTGGAACCTTGTCGATGAACAGCTTGCAGAGCCGAGCGGATCGGCGGACGCTGACGTCGAGCTCGGTGTGCTCTGACGGGACGCCGGTGTCACCGTCGGCCTCGGGCGATGCCGGCGTTTCTCCGACGTAGCGCTGAAGCATGCGCTCGAGACTGTGAGGCTTGAGTGGCTTGGAAAGGTAGTCGTCCATGCCGGCCTCGAGGACCTTGTCTCGCTCCCCTGCCATGGCATGAGCCGTGAGCGCGATGATCGGGGTTCGGTGATGGTTTCCCTCCCAAGCGCGAATGACTCGCGTTGCTGTGTAACCATCCATGACCGGCATCTGGCAGTCCATGAGAACGGCCGCGTACGTGCCGGCCTGAACTTTCTTCACAGCTTCTTCGCCATTGGAAGCGACATCGACCGAGTAACCCGCCTGCTCGACCTGCTCGGTCGCGACGTACTGATTGATCTCGTTGTCGTCGACGATCAGGATGCGCTGCTGTGCGCCGCCCTTGTGCCGGACGGCTACTCGCGGCGCGCTCGGACGCATCGCACTCCGACCGTTGAACGCTCCAAGGATACAGTCGTAGAGTTCTGAGAGCCTGAGCGGCTTCGCAATCTGAGCGGACACTTCATGCTCCACCTCGGACAGCGTGGCCGTGACCCCAAGCTGGGTCAGCAGAATGAGGGGAAGCTGCTTCGCCGAGGGGATTTGCCTGAGTTGCCTAATGAAGGCTTCGGCCGTGATATCTCGGAGCTGCGCACCGACCACCGCGATGTCGTACCTCCTACCGTGCTCGGCAGCCCGTATCCGCTCCAAGGCTTCCTGTCCGTCGTGGACCACGTGACACTCGAGCCCCCAAATCACCATGTGCTCCTCGATGACGCGGCACCATCGTCGACTTGCCTCGACAACGAGCGCCAACTTGCCCTCTTGGCTTCCAACCTGCGAGAGCCGCGTCGGGGCGTCCGAGCGCTTCACCCTGACGGTGAACCAGAAGCTGCTGCCGACGCCTTTCGTACTGTGAACGCCGATCTCACCGCCCATCATCGTGACCAGTTTCTTCGAGATGGCCAGCCCAAGCCCGGTTCCCCCGTACCGGCGAACCATGGATCCATCGACTTGCGAGAATGCATCGAAGAGCAGCCCCTGGTCCTTCTCGCTGATCCCGATCCCCGTATCTTGCACAACGGTCCGCAGAATGTACCCTTCGTCGTCTTCCCCATCGAGAGTGAGGTCCACGAAAACCTCGCCCTGCTCGGAGAACTTGACGGCGTTGGACACCAGGTTGTTGACGATCTGTCGAAATCGATCCGGGTCACCCGTCACGACCTGCGGAACATCAGGAGCTCGTCGATAGACGAGCTCGAGGCCTTTGTCGTGGGCTCGCCCGCACTGAAGCTCGGCGACCTCCTGCAGAATGACGGCTGGATCGAAGGGAGCCGACTGAATGGTGTACTTGCCGGCCTCCATCTTCGAGAAGTCCAGAACGTCATTGATGATGGTCATCAATGCACTTGCCGAGGTATCGACGGTCTCAGCGTAGCGCCGCAGCTTCCCCTCGAGAGGCATCTTGAGAATGAGCCGGATCATGCCGATGACACCGTTCATCGGGGTACGAATCTCGTGGCTCATGTTGGCCAGGAACTCGCTCTTCAGGCGCGAGGCCTCGAGCGCGGCCTCCATGGCCGCGGAGAGCTTCGTCATCGCGTCCTCATTGGCGGCCTGCATGTCGTTGAAAGCGCCGGCGAGCACCTCGAGCTCATCGTCGGTGGCCACGGCAACCCGAACGCCTTTCTTCCCGCTGGCGATATCCTCGGCAGCCCGGGTGAGCGACTGGAGTGGGCGGACGATCCGGGTCGCAGTGGTCTTCGCCAACCAAAATCCGATCAGGGTGCAGAGAAGCACGGCGATCCCGATGGATGAGAGGGTCGCCTTGAGGTTCTGGCGTGATTCAGCTCTGACCTGAACCAGGGCTTGCCGGAGCGGCTCGCTACTGAAACCATAGCGAATCACTGCCACGGTCTCGCCGTCGACGACGACGGGTCGCGCGAATTCCAAGACGTTCTGCCCGAGTCGACGCACCTCGCTCTCTGCGGCGCTCGCGGCTTTGCCGCTCCCCGCGGGCAACTGGAGCTCGGACCAGTGCTTGAGGGACGCCTGCAGATCGCGCTGCTTGAGTGACCTCGTGGTCGGCGAAGAGTAGGCGAGCGGCGTATCCTCGTTGGAGACTAGTACCCCGTAGATCACATCTTCGTCGGCTTCGACCGCTCGTTCCACGAGCGCTTGCACGTCGGTGAATGCGTTCTCGGCAACCAAACCACGCAACGCGAGGGCATGGCTATCCACCATCATCCTGCCCTTGCTGGCAATGCTCTTCTTGACCTGGGACTCAATGTCCACAAGCCGTTCCCGCTCCGCTGCCGTGTTGAGCCAAGCCACCGATCCCAGTGTCGCGACAGCAACCAGGGATAGGACTCCCAGCACAATCCTGAGCAGTTTGGTATTGAGAGATCGGCGAGCCTTGTTCATTGTCGCGAGTCCGTGGGAGAGGGAGGTGACCCGAGTCATCCTCGGGGGCCAGCGGCATTTCGAGCGATGGCCCGCCTTCGGCGAGCAGAGTCTACGGCGGGCACGAGCCTCGAGTGGAGCTCTGCCTTGGATACTGTGCCGTCGGCGCCTGCCGCAGAGGCAAGCTGGTCGAGTTCTGCGATGGAGCGCCCTGAAACCAGGACAATCGCAAGGTCAGCGCTCTTCGCCGTATTCCGGAGCAGCCGCGCCAGCTTGTCGCCATCAATGTCCGGCAGCATCACATCGATGACGATGGTGTCGATTGCGTTCTGAGCAACGGCGCGCGTGGCTCCGATGGCTGACGGCAAATCGAAAACGGAATGCCCTGCCTGTTCCAACAGCTCAACGATGGCCAGTCGAACCACGTCGTCGTCGTCGATAACCAGAATCCTGCCGTGCCGCTGGTAGTTCGTCATAGGCTGCCGTGGGTGTGTCGAAGGAAGGGGGCTCCCACTCGGAGACTTCGTTCCCATGGAGGCGCTGGCCTCGGGTTTCGCGATCCGTATCGGAGGCACACCGTGGTGACCAAACCTTCACCCACATGTCGATGCTGCACAGCTTTTTGGGAATGAGACACGGAGTTCGCAGTCGTCGAAGCAATGAAGGGATCACCGTTCCGGATCCCGATGGTTCGGCCCGGGGCCTCGCTCAAAATGGACACATGGATCGACGGCTTTTCGGGGACGCAATTAAGTGTTCTTGCGTGATTACCGGAGCGTGGTGGGCAAGCAGCCAGAGGCGGGGATCCGGTGTGGCGGTGTAAGCGCAAGACCGGCCGCCGACCGACAGGGGCAGGGTCCGCGATGCGCCTAGCTAATCGAGAACGCGGTCCACCTGTGCCAGCGCGTCGTCGCGTAGGGAAAAACGCCCCCGATCCTGAGCCAGGTCGATGTTGGGGGGCGTCGATAGAGGCAGAGCTGCGTGGGGCTCTGGGATCGACCACCCATTGTCACCACCATCCATCGACCCCCAGAAGCGTCAGAGTGTTGTGGTCGAGCCGGCTCAGGCCCGACAGCACGGCGGAAGCGCCGGCCCCGGTGCCTGCCGCAGCTGGCAGCCCCACCCGTGTCCCGAGCTGCCGGTCCACCAGATTGAGGCGACTGGTCCTCCGAATTGCGGGCACCAGTCGCGTGGGCAGCATAACGGCATCGGCCCTCCGCATTTGGAGCAGCGCGAGAAGATCGTCCACCTTGGTGACTCGTTCTATCTTGGGTTCGGTCCCGAGAACCTGCCGAACGAACGAGGCCGTCCCGGAGCGACCGAGCAGGTCCAACACCCCCACTGCCGACACCTCGACAGGGTCAGGGGAACTGTCAGGGCCAACGAGGGCGTAGGGTTCGTCCGTGACGCCATCGCGGCGGCCGTGCAGGTCAGGCGCGAGCCCCTTTGCCGCCAGCACGACCGGGAGGGACAAGACCCCGTCCTGTCCGTCAGCAAGCGCCCGGTCGAAGTCGGCGACACGCCCCACGGCTGTCACCTCCACTTCGCTCAGCGCTGATCGTAGGAACTTCTCCAACGCCCGCTGCGTGATGGGAAGGTGCAGGAAGACCAGGAGCCGAAGCCCGCCAGCTTCTGCCCTCTGACGACACCTCAACAGTGCGTCAGCTGTCAAAGAGGCTCTTGAGGCTCCCCGAAGCTTGGGTGAGTTCGACATGACCTATCAGCGCCACACAGGAAAGCTGAAGGATCAACGGCGGGATCCAGGAGCCGTTAAGACGCACGGCCCGATTCTCGGACGCTCGAACCTCCAAGCGCCGTGTGCCCGTCCGGCCGCGGGTCTCCGTCGCCGGGCACTCGCCTGGAACAACCGGATCCCGCGGGCTTGCTCCACAAAATGGCTGGCGCCTCCCAGCAGCGAATTGCCGCGGGAGGCGCCGCCCGGAGGTGTCACGCCTTCGAAAGCCCCTCGGCCGTCAGTAGGTGAAGGTCGTCACGACCTGAGTCTCTCCCTGGTCAGAGGCGTTAAATGTCCCAGTGTACGTCCTGACGTCGTTCCCAATGGATACGGTCACGATGTAGTCGACCGACGCCGCGGAACACTGCTGGTAGTAGTTGACCCGAACCGTGTACTCGCCACGCAACGTCTCGGAGCCATCCCAGGTGATGTTCTCGTTGTTGACCCCCAGGTTGTCGGCACATCCCGCGTTCGAGTCCAGATCGAGGTTGCCACCGTTCAGGGTGGGAACGCCGTAGAATACTTCGTCGCCCGAGGGATCCATCACGTACAGATCGAGGTCCTCGCTCTCGTTGAAACTGAGCGAAACCTTCAGATCTCCGGCAGCTGTCTCCACCACCTCGACGGTGTCGCTCGTCCAAGCACTCACGTCACCCGCCTCGTCTTGGAGTGCGACGAGAACGCCGAGGGTTTCTTGGCTGTAGTCCTGAAGCAGGGTAATGGCCACACTCTGGGTGGACCCAGTCGACGTCACGGGTATCTTGTAGTAGCCGTTGTCACCCTCGATTCCAACCAAGATGAACTCGGCATCATCCGACAGCGCCACGGTGTACTGACCGGTTCCGCCGTTGATGACGAAGTCCGGGGATTGCAGCGTAGGACCTGTCTGATCCCCCGTCGTGTCGGGACGGCCGCCCTCGACGAAGGTGGCTCCTTCAATCTGGGCAAGATCGCTCTGGGCGACCTCCTGACCTCCGTCGCTCCCGGCTTGGTTGGTTTCGCCGCTTCCAGCCTGGCCAGCTTGAGCGCCTTCCCCGGCGCCGCCTGCTCCACCTGACCCGGAATCGTCGTCGGCGTCATCATCCGCGTCGTCGTCACCCACAGACTCCTTGTCGTCATCGTCGTCCGTGGTGGTGATCGTGCAAGCGCTGGAAGCGAAGCCAAACACCACGAGCCAGGCCGTCATCAGTCCCTTACGCATCATCGTCATCGAGATCCTCTCCTTGGGTTTCTTGGCGTGCGGCCGCTCGACCGCGCCCCCCTGCGCAATCGCCCTATGAGGGTGCAGGGGCGTCTCAATACGGAGACTGCGTCGAGCACCTTCCCACGAACACTGGACTCGGGAGATTCGGGCGGAAAGCCGTCCACGCAGCCGAAGCCGGGACGGCCATGGGGATCGCGTCGTCCGACGCCTGGTCGAAGCCAGCCCAAGCTGTGCCGAAGGCCCTGGTACGCAGTTTGCTGAATGCGGGATCCGGCCCCTTCATTCATGAGGGATTGCCTCTTCCGACTCGATAGGTGTGCCGCTTCTGGCACAGACTCCGTGCCAATGATGTCCGTCCCCGCCATCCCCCTTCCCCATCCCCCTTTACCCGGTTCACCTGTCGCTCAGCCGCTGGTCGCGCTGGGCCGACCCCTCGGGTGCGCGGGTGAGTCACCATCGGATAACGCGCTCTCGCACTGGAGCTGGGCTCTGCGGCTCGTGTCGGCAGGACTCGTCGCGATGCTCGCCTCTGGGTGCGGAGATGGAGACCGCCCCAGCGGCGGCCCGCTCGGGGAAGGAACGGCGGGCGCGGGCGGCAGCCCGCTCGCGGGAGGAACGGCGGGCGCAGGCGGCAGCCCGCTCGCGGGGGGAACGGCGGGCGCAGGCGGCAGTGGTGGTTCGCGGGAACCAGCGACCCTGGTCATCAATGAACTGGCTGCAAAAAACGAGGGGACGAGCGTAGACGAGTTCGGCGAAACCGATGACTGGCTCGAACTCCTCAACGTCAGCGACGAAAACGTCGATCTCGCCGAGTTCGTCCTCACGGACGGCGGGGGAGCCACCGTTGCGCTGCCGCCTAGGACGCTCGCAGCCGGCGAGTACGTCGTGCTGTGGGCAGACGGCGAACCCGAGCAGGGCCCGCTCCATCTCCCATTCAAGCTCGACGCTGATGGTGAACGAGTGTCCCTGATTCGAGCCGGAGAGCCCACAGACGCCATCGTCAGCCCGAAGCTTTCGGAGAATGAGTCCTTCGCGCGATTCCCGGATGGCGACGGAGCGTTCGCCCGCTGCCGCTACGCCAGCCCTGGGCGAGCCAACGGCGAGGCCTGCACGCCTCCTGCGGCCCCCGCATTGCCGAGTGACGTGACGTTTGCGCCCTACGAGCTCGACGACGACTACCCGCACCCACCAGGCCCCATCGTGATCTCCGAGGCCGCCCTTCACCCAGCAGGCTTCGTGGAGCTCGTGAACGAGTCCGACGAGACGCAACCCCTGTCGGCGTACCACCTGCGCCTGGCCGAGACGGCACCAGGTGAGGAGTTCCCGGGTACGTCGGATGGCCACGAGCTACCTCTGCCCGATGAGCTGACACTGCAGCCAGGAGAGCGCGTCAGCGTCGAGGTCAGCGATGATGTCGTGAGCCAGGCGATCTCCAACGCGCTCTTCGAAGGGGTGCTGACTGTCTTCGATGAAGACGCCGAAGTCGTCGATCGCTGGGACTTCATGCGTTGGCCAGAAGACGCCATCCTCACCCGCTTCCCCGATGCCGGATCGCACGCCATCTTCTGTCGCAACGCCTCGCCAGGTGCCCCCAATCTCGAATGCGATGCGGTCCCCTCCCGCGAGGTAGGTGACCGGGTACGTCACCTTCGAACCCCGGGCGACTTCGCGGCCCTTGCCGAAGGGGCGAGAACCTTGGGGATGGCTCCGGTCAAGTTCGTGCATGACATGCGGCAGGATGGCGCAGTTCATCTCCTCAGCTCGCGGGTGTGGCCGCTGCACTACACCTTCATCCGCGAGATCATCGACCAGCAGCCGCCGCTCGATCGATGCGATCCTGACCAGCGCAATGAATTCAATGCCGGCTGGTATGCGTTCAGTCGGACGGAGTACTACCAGACCGAGGGTCGCCGCTATCTCCTCGGCACCCTCGTACACCACAGCGGCGCAGATCTGCACACGGTCGAGTACGCGCTCGGTGACGCGATCAGCGGCGAGGACATGCGGCGAGGTTTCCTTGCCGCCATGGGCCATGTTCCGGATCCGAGTATCTGGCGCCTCCGTCCCCAAGACGAGACCCAAACCGCGACGGCACTCGAGGTCGACGGTACGCTACCCATCGTCTCCACCAACGCGCCGTTCAATGGCATCACCTTCCAGCCGCTCACGCCGGGCATCGGATACGGAACCCTTCGATACGTTCCCGCGGCAGAGCTGGGAGACGCAGAGCTCAGCCCCGAGATCATCGTCGTCACCGACGACGTCCCCAATGACATCGCCCTCGTCGGAGGACTGATCACGGAGGCTTTCCAGACCCCGCTCGCCCACGTGAACGTGCTCAGCCAGACCCGGGGCACCCCGAACATGGCCCTGCTCGACGCGAGCACGGACGATCGCATCTCGCCCTACCTCGACACCCTCGTTCGCCTCGAGGTGACCTCTGACGGCTTCACGATTTCCGAGGCTCCGCCCGAGGAAGCCGAAGCGTACTGGGAGTCGTTACGACCCTCGGGCACTGTCGAGTCACCCCGACTCGACCTCGACACTCGAGACCTGGTGGATCTCGCCGAAGCGGCGTTCGATGCACTTCCCGCGATCGGGGCGAAGGCCGCCCAATTCGCAGAGCTCGGACGCGTCTCGGCGACTCTCCCCTCGGCATGTGTGTCGGCTCATCCCTGGACCGTGCCGGCCAATGCCTTCGCCATCCCCGTCGTCCACTTCGTGGAGCATTTCCGGACGAGCGGGGCGGAGTCACTGCTCGATTCACTGAAAGCTGACATCGAGTTCCGCACAGACCCAGGGGTCCGAGCTTCAGGGCTTGCTGCCGTCCGCCAGACCGTGCTCGATGCCCCGGTCGACCCCGCCCTCCTCGAGGTGGTGGAGCGCTGGATCGACGACCGTTTCGGCACGCAACGCGTCCGCCTGCGCAGCAGCAGCAACGCCGAAGACCTCACAGGTTTCGGCGGAGCTGGGCTCTACACCTCGACCAGTGCCGAGCTCGGCAGCCCTGAGCGCTCCGTGGCAGACGCTCTGAGAACCGTGTGGGCGAGCCTCTACAACGCTCGGGCGTACGACGAGCGAGAGCTCGCAGGTATCGACCATCGCGCCGTCGCCATGGGGGTGCTGGTCCACGAGGCCTTCCTCTCCGAGCGAGCCAATGGCGTAGCCATCAGCCGAGACATCCTCGACCCGATTCGCTCGGACATCTACTACATGAACGCGCAAATCGGCGAGGCCAGCGTCACCAACCCTGCTCCCGGGGTAATTACCGAGGAGTTCATCTTCCGCTGGCCCCCGCGTTTCCCACTCATGAGCTACTACAGCCGCAGCAGCCTCAGCCCGAATGCCCCTGTCCTATCGGAAGGAGAGGCCATCTCGGTTGCCTGTGCCCTCAGGGCGATTCACGCGCACTTTGCCCCGCTCCTGGATCCGGAACGTTCCAATGCGTGGTTCACGATGGAGGCTGAGTTCAAGTTCGTCGGTGACGCGCGGGACTTGGTCATCAAGCAGGCCCGCCCGCACACCTTTGGAAGCTACGAGATCATCGACGACTGCCGGGAGATCTGAACAGCACTCCCCTGACCAACCGGTCGAGTGCCGTCCGCTCCGAGCTCTTGGTGCGACTCCCAGGCTCCCAGCCGAGCATCAAGCACGTCTACGGCGCACTCTACCCGCCCGTCTTCCCAGAAGAGCCAGGCCGAGTGCCAACACCGCCAACCTTGATGCCCCGGGCAAGTCCGCTGGACTACCGACCCTGCACCCACAGCCGTCAGACTCCTTGGAGCTCTGAGCGCTCGGAGCCGTACCAGCTGCAGGACCGCTTCCCGCCGCATGCCCCGCGGAGCCTGCGTCTGTCTCGGCGTTCGCCTCGGTTCCCGCCGTCGCGCTGCCTGCAACGCCCGCGACAGAAGGTATCGTTCCGCCTGCAGCCGCGCTGTTTTCGCCCGTGGTACCGCCGCTCGCGGGCGAGGCACCTCCCGAGTTGCCCTCATCGCCCCCGCTCCCGCCCAACGCAGGTCCGCCGCCACTCTCCGTGGGCCTGCCCCCACCACCCGCGCCGCCGCCGCCTGCCCCGACTCCTCCGGTGCCGCCAGCGCTTGGGAACGTTCCACCAGCGCCGCC
>CAYRKE010000133.1:14679-20897 GCA_964424695.1 uncultured Polyangiaceae bacterium | reverse complement strand
TCGACGAGCTGCCCCTTGCGGTCATAGACGCAGTCCGAGCTCATGAGCGGGGATGAGACGAGCGTCCAGCCGCAGCCCGGAGTCGAATCCTTGGCATCTGGCATCCCCCGCTGCGAGTCGAGCGTCGTCTGGCACAGGCGTCCTGCCGCGCCGAGCTCGTAGAGGCAATCAAGCGGTAGTTGCAGGGTCGGTCCGCGATCGAGCCCCACGAGTGGCGAACGATCGGTGGGAAGCTGGCATTTGCATGCCTTCTCGGTTCGGAGATCACGCCCTGGCACGTACCCGCAGGCTTGGACCTGCTCGGTCTCCGCTGGCTCGGGAATAGCGCCGCCAACATACTCGATGGCCTTCTTGCGGCAGGCCCCGAAGGTTCTCTCCTGCCAGATACTCGCACCGACTAGCTTGCCCTTGCTGGTGAACGCGAAGCGCCGTCCATCGCTTTCTGAGCCATACAGGACGATGATGCCGCTGGTGAAGACCTCGACTTTCGGCAGGGTCCCGAAGAAACCTAGGTCTCCGGCGTCGCGGAGAGCCTTGGGGCAAGGGGCGAATTCCTGGCAGAACCGCTCCAGTGAACCGATGGCTCTCCCCAGGGCGTTGACCTGCCATCCCGGGCAGTGGTAGTCGCCGGCAGCCGAATCTGCAGGTGTTTCCCCTGTGGAGTCAGCTGACGTCGCTGGAGGGGGCTCTGGCTGCGAACGCGGCAGTTCGCTCGGTTCGGGCGAAGAGCTGGGTGCCCCGGTGACGACATGGCTCGAGCGCTGCTTTGCAGTGTCCGACGCGGCGGGCGACGCGGGTTCCGAGCGCTCAGTGCGGCCGCAACCGGCGTACGCTGCGACGCAGAGAACCGCAACCGTGAGAATATGCGGCCGCCGATTCGGGGGTGGCCAGGCGCCTTGGGCACTTGCTGCGGGGACGCGGGTAGTCTGGTGGGGGGCGTCCCCCACTTCATGTGGCGCACTGCCGCCGCGCCTGCACCGAGGTGCCGGATTACCCTCATTCGTGATGGTGGGCGATCGGCCCGTTTCGTCTGCAACAGTGGATCGTAGGGAGTGCGGGCGACGGAGCGAGGACATGGTTGGTGGCGGCTGAGCAGGCGGCTCGGCAGTTCGAGCAGAAGTGGACCAGTGGCTCGTGTGGATGCGGATCCGGGTCCCGGCCGACAGAAGGGCACTCCCAACGGTCTGCCGGTTGGAGGACCGTTGGGGGCGGCCGACGCACTATGCTGTCTGCAGGACGTCAGCGATCGATTTCGCGATGTACTGGACGTTCTTGGCGCTGACGGCGGCGACGTTGATACGGCCGCCGCCCGCCACCATGTAGATGCCGTAGCGCTCGCGGAGGGCCACCACCTGTGGATCCGTGAGGCCTGTGAATGAGAACATGCCCCGCTGGCGCGTCAGGAACGAGAAGTCGCGGTTGGCCCCCGCGGCGGAGAGGCCAGCCAGAAGCGCATTGCGCGCAGTGTGAATGTGTTCACGCATGGCGGTCACCTCCGCCTCCCACTGAGCGCGAAGAGCCGGGTCTCCCAGCACGGTTGCCGCGAGCGCTGCACCATAAGCTGGAGGGTTCGAGTAATTCGCGCGGATCGAGCGTGCTAGGTGGCCGCCGCCGGCTGCTGCGGCTTCCGCACTCCGGGCCACGAAGGTGAGTGCCCCGGTGCGCTGGTTGTACAGGCCGAAGTTCTTGGAGAAGGATGACGCGACGAGCATCTCCTTTGCTTCGGCCATGAAGGTACGGACACCGAGGGCGTCCGACTCGAGGCCAGTTCCGAGCCCCTGGTACGCGAAATCGAAGAAGGGCATGAATCCGCGCTCTGCTTGGAGAGCGGCCAGCTTCTTCCACTGTTCTGGCGACGGATCGATGCCGGTCGGATTGTGGCAGCAGGCATGCATCAGCACGACATCATTCGGTCCAGTCGACGAGAGGGCTGACACCATGGCGTCGAAATCGAGGCCCATCGTCTTGGGGTCGTAGTACGGGTAGGTCTTGATGCTGAGCCCGGCGGCTCTGAAGATCGCCAAGTGGTTGACCCATGTGGGGTCGCATATCCAAACCGTGGGTCGCGGCGATTGGGCGGCAATGAAGTCGGCAGCAACGCGTAGTGCGCCGGTTCCTCCGGGGGTGTGTGCCGTCCGGGTTCGGCCCGCGGCGATGGGCGCGGCGTCTCGCCCGAGGACCAGTTCTGCCACGAGCTTGCCGTACACGGGGGACCCCACGATGGGGAGATAGGTCATCGGAGCGTCGAGTTCGACGTATCGCGTTCGGGCGGTGCGCACGGAGCCAAGCGTGGGGGTGCGGCCATCGGCGTCGACGAATATCCCCACGCCCAGGTTCACCTTGTGGGGGTTCTGATCCTGATTGAAGGCGTCAGTCAGGCCGAGAATGGGATCTGGGGGTACGGGCTGGAGTCTCTCGAACATTGGTTTCCTCTGCGATCCAGGTGGATTCTGAGACGGGAGCGCGCTCGAGTTCTATAGTGCCCAAGCGAGCGCCGCCAGAGAAACCGAATCGTCGCGCTGGTCGAGCACTCCGTTCCGGCGGCGAGGTTTGGCCGGCGCCAGCTGGGGGCGTCCGGCTCGACTGTAAGGGGGCTGGGTGCCCCGGCGCGCGCCACCGTAAACAATGCGAGGCCAGCGAATCGAGCGGGGCGGAGCTGCGGTGGGCGGACTGAACGCGTTCGACACCAAGTGAACAAAGGTCGCGCGGTCATCACGCGGAGTGTCCAACTGTCGGAGAACCCTGCAAGTCGAATGGACTTAGTAGAAACCGGCCTGGGGGCCTGGTGCTGGCGGGCGAGAGCGAGCAACGGTTCAGCAACAGGTGAACCTCGCCGGACTCGTCCGGAAACGGGAAACCTGATTATTGATAATGATTGCAATGGTTTGGTGCGGCGCGCTTTGACAGGTGGCGCGTTGTTTGGTAGACATGTCTACCAATGGAAGACCCTTCGGTTTCGGCGGATTCTGGAGACCTGTCGAGCTCTCTGGAGGACTACCTCGAGACCGTGTTTGAACTGGTCCGCGATCGGAAGGTGGCTCGGGTGAGAGATATCGCCAGCGCTCGAGGTGTGCGGGCGGCGTCGGTCACTCCGGCAATGCGTCGCCTCGCAGGGCTCGGCCTCATCGAGTATCGGGAGCGGGAGTTCATCGAGCTCACGCCCCGCGGAGAACTCGCGGCTCGCCGTGTCTATGCTCGGCACAACGTGTTGGCGGATTTCCTGTCGGGAGTGCTCGGCATGGATTCCGCGGAGGCACAGCGTGACGCTTGCGCGATGGAGCATAGTCTCTCGGACTCTGGGATGGACCACTTGGTACGGTTTCTCGAGTATCTGAGGGTGTGCCCCGAGTCATCCAGCTTCCTCGATCACTATCGGCGATGTCGGCACCTCAACGGCGACAGCACGTGTCCCTCGTCCTGTGGCGAGATGCCACCGAAGCTGCGCCTTCTTCAGCAGGGCAAGCTCACGCCGCTCGCAGACCTCAGAGTCGGCCACCGAGGCCAGGTCACACTGGTCGAGGGAACCGGCGCTATTCGGCAGCGCTTGCTCGATATTGGGATGCTTCCGGGGGCGTTGGTGGAGGTAGTCCGCATGGCACCGGCAGGCGGTCCCCTGTGGATTCGCATTGGCGGTGCCCAAATCTCCCTCAGGCGCGGCGAGGCGCGCGCTGTGTTGGTTCAGCCCATTCACGAGCAGAAATGACCCTACTGTCTTCGTCTCCGACGCATTCCCCACCGAACGCGAGTACAGAGCCCGCTTTCGGCGCTCGGGAGCAGGGGGCGTCGAAGCAGCCGTGTCGGTCGACGCGGTCGGTGCTGCTGGCCGGCAATCCGAACTGCGGCAAGACGACGCTGTTCAACCTGCTCACCGGGGCGCGCCAGAGAGTGGGCAATTATCCCGGAGTCACAGTCGAGAAGCGCGTCGGCAGGCTTCGGCTCGGAGAACTGGCACTCAGTGTTACGGATTTGCCTGGAACCTACAGCCTCAGCTCGTATTCCCCCGAGGAGCGCATTGCGCAGGAGGCGCTGCTGGGTGGCGAGGGGGAAGTAGTCGTACTCGTCGCGGACGCGACGAACCTGAAGCGAGGGCTCGTGCTGCTCGCCCAGTTGTTGCAGCTCCAGAAGCGAATGGTCCTTTGCCTCAACATGGTGGATGAGGCGGAGCGTGGCGGGCAGGTGCTCGACATCATCGCGCTGAGTGAGCTCTTGGGGTTTCCCGTGGTGTGCACCGTCGGCCACAAAGGGACAGGGGTTCAGGACTTGCGCGATGCGATCCGTCGTGCTGCCCGCTCGGAGCCAATCACTGCCGGACGGGTGTTTCACGGGGAGCTGCGAGCGGCCACGGAGCGAATCCTGATGGCGCTGGAGACGGTGGACGTGCCTCCGAGCCATCGGATCTGGATGGCGGATCGGCTCCTCGTCGCGGAGCCAGAGGCCGTCGCACAGGTTCAGCGACTGGGGGACGCGGGCGCGTCCGTGATGCGGGTCGTGGATCGGGAGCGACGGGGGCTCGAGGCGGCGACGGGCATGGATGCCGCGCTGTGTGTGACCGATGGATACTATGGGTTTGTGGACGGCTTGCTCCGTCAAGTCGTGCGTCAGCGTTCTCGCGAGGATGCGCGAGCGACTTCGGATCGAATCGACGCGGTGGTCGTCAATCCGGTCTTGGGGCTCCCCATCTTTCTAGCCGTCATGTACTCGATCTTCTGGCTGACGTTCAGCGCCGGCGAGATCCCAATGGGTTGGATCGAGAAGGGAGTCGTCTGGCTTGGCCAGGCAATCGCGGGATTCTGGCCCGATGGATCGGGTTCCCCCCTCCGCTCTCTGCTTGTCGATGGGGTCGTGGCCGGGGTCGGTGGTGTGGTGGTCTTCCTGCCCAACATCGTGCTGCTGTTTCTCGGGTTAGCAGTGCTCGAGGATAGTGGTTACATGGCACGTGCGGCCTTCATCGTGGATCGAGCCTTTCACAGGTTTGGACTCCACGGGCGTAGCTTCGTCCCGCTGATGACGGGATTTGGGTGCTCGGTACCCGGGATCATGGGAGCGCGCACGATGGAGAATGAGCGGGATCGACTCACGACCATGTTTGTGGTTCCGCTCATGTCTTGCGGAGCACGCTTGCCCATTTGGATGCTGTTGATTCCGGCATTCTTCCCGCCTGCCTGGCGAGCTCCAGCGCTGTGGGGCATCTATGCCCTCGGCGTGGTGCTCGCGCTGTTGGTGGCGCTGGTGTTGCGGCGCAGCATCTTCAGGGGAGAGGAATCGCCTTTCGTCATGGAGCTGCCGCCGTATCGGTTACCCACGGTGCGCGCTGTCGTCACGAAGATGTGGGACCGCTCCTGGACGTATCTTCGGAAGGCGGGGACGGTCATTCTCGGCGTGTCGATCTTGATGTGGGTCATCACGGCATACCCGAGAGCGGGTAACTACCAGATCGACCGAGCGATTCGTGAGGGACGCGCAGTTCTCGTCGAACAGGGCGTTGACGCGGCGCCTGCCGGGTTCACCGGAGAGTCCCTCGGCTCGTCAGGGCCGAAACCGGTGGTCCGCATCACCGAGCAGCAACTCGAGGCCGCGCGCGCTGCCGAGGATCTGCGAGTCTCGATCGCCGGGCGAATCGGACGGGCCATCGCGCCACTACTCGAGCCCCTCGGGCTCGACTGGAAGGTGGGCATCGGCTTGATCGGGGCCGTTGCGGCCAAAGAGGTCTTTGTCGCTCAGCTGGGGATCGTTCATGCTCTGGGCGCAGCGGATGACAGTTCCCTCTCTCTGCGGGATGCCATGTCGCGCGACTACTCTCCGCAGGCTGGGTTCGCACTCATGATTCTCCTACTCGTGGGCACTCCGTGTATGGCCACCGTGGCGGTGATGCGTAAGGAAAGCGGCAGCTGGCGTTGGGCATTGCTGCAGTTTGGAGGACTCACTGGGTTGGCCTACCTTCTCGCGCTCACTTTCTATCAGGTCTCGAGGCTTCTGGGGTGAGTGCCGTGGAATTCGCAATCGTTGTGGGGATCGTGCTCTGGGCGACCGTCGTCGTGGGAAGAAGGCTGTACCGAGAGGTAGGTCCGCTGATCGGCGGCAAAGCGAGCCCGTGCAGTGGGTGCTCGGGCTGTGGCAGTTCCGCGGATGGGTCCTCCATCGTGCCAGTGTCGGCGCTCGTTCGCCGTCGGAAGTGACGCGGCCCCGGCGCCACGCCGTCGGAAGTGACGCGGCCCCGG
>CAYRKE010000133.1:10653-14579 GCA_964424695.1 uncultured Polyangiaceae bacterium | reverse complement strand
CCGTCGGAAGTGACGCGGCCCCGGCGCCACGCCGTCGGAAGTGACGCGGCCCCGGCGCCACGCCGTCGGAAGTGACGCGGCCCCGGTAGCCGCGCCGTCGGAAGTGACGCGGCCCCGGTAGCCGCGCCGTCGGACGAGGCGTCCGACGCCGGCAGACGCGGGCGCGCACGTGTGCCCCAAGAAACCGCGAGCCCCACGGGGACCGTGCGTAGGTGTCCCAAGAAACCGCGAGCCCCACGGGGACCGTGCGTAGCCGAGTCTCCGGAGTCGTCCAGGAAGTGGCGTCTCTGGGCTCGTCGATTGGTGGCGAACGACGACGTACAAAACGGCTCGGGCGCCCCTTGTGGAGCGCCCGAGTCCAATCCCGCCGCTAGATTCGACTAGAAGGCTTGGGTCTGGCAGGCGTTGCTGCAACCATCACGATCGTTGTCGTTGCCGTCGTCACACTGTTCTTGGGCGTGCGCCGCGCCGTCGCCACAGTGAGGCCCGAGCTTGCAGTTGTTGAGGCAGCCGCCATAGGTGGCGTCTCCGGGGGGATCGTTGCCGTCGCCGTAATCGCACTCCTCGCCGTTCTCGGATTGCAGCGCGCCGTCCCCGCAGTAGGGAGCAGCCGTGCAGTCGGGATTGCAGCCGCCGTAGGAGCCGTCGTTGCCAGCTTCGGTCGTGCCGAGGTCGCATTGCTCGCCAAGCTGAGCCTGGACGAGACCGTCGCCGCACCATCCCGGGACGCCGCAGCTGTTGGAGCAGTCGTCGTCGTCGATGGTGTTGCCGTCGTCACACTGCTCAGCAGAGCCATCGATCTCCGGCTGGTTCTGGACGACGCCGTCGCCGCAGCGTGGGCCGAGGACGCATCCGACGTCGCAGAAGCCGTAGCCACCCACGTTGGCGCCGTCGTCGCACTGTTCGTTGCCCTCGGGGTTGATCACGCCATCGCCGCAGTAGGGGTTGATCTGGCAGTCGGTGTTGCAGGTCTGCGTCGGCGTGTAGCTGAGGGGCAGGTTGGCGGCGCCGTCGTCGCAGTCTTCCCCAGCAGCCGGGAAGCCATCGCCGCAGGCCGGCGGCATCACGCAACCCGGTGCGCAGCCATTGGGTTCTCCTGCCGTGACAGTGGTGTTGCGGCCGTTGTCACACTGCTCATCTCCGTTGACCTCGCCGTCACCGCAGAAGGGGCCGAATCGGCAGCTCAACGTGCAACCGTTGTAGAGGCCATCCGCATTCGCTGCGCCATTGTCGCACTCTTCGACGCCCGCTCGGACTCCATCGCCGCAGTCCGGAACGCAGTCCGAGACATTGGTGCTGAAGCCGGAGAGCGTGAGCTCGTAGTTCGACTCGCGGGGGTGCCGATCCGCATGGAAGACGGTGATTTCGTAGGTTCCGCCGACCTCCATGCCAAGACCGGAGACGGTGCCGTCGCCCACACTGATGCTACCGCCGTCCGAGACATCAATAGCCTCGATCTCGTATTCCGCGCTGGTTCCGTCCATGCTGATGGACACAGCACCACGGAGCCGCTCGTGCGGTGCGCCCAGGTCGAGGACGAGCTTGCCGTTGATGAAGACCCAGACGTCGTCGTCACCGAAGAACGAGAGCTCTTCTCCTCCCTCGAACTTGAAGAGATAGCGAACCTCCGAGGTGAAGTAGAAGTTGTGCTCGCGTCCGTCGATGCCCTCGACTGCGGCGCCGTCCATCATGTCCCACTGAGATTGAACATCGCCACCGGTCTCGCAGGCTTCGTTTCCGGTGATTTCCCAATACGGCCAGAGATTGCAGAGCTGGGTGCTACCCACACCGTCCTGACCATCCAGCGGGAAGAAGCCGCTATCGAGGGGGCCGCCGTCGTTGATGTCGTCGTAGACGGTCTCGCCGTCGCTGCTCGTGAAGGTGTACTGGTTGCCGCCCACGCTCTCGAGCTCGAGAATACCCACAACCGTCGTGCTGACGGCCGGATCGTTGGTGTACCACTGTGCGAAGCTCTCGGCGCTGTCGATCACCTTGACCCGGTCTTCGATGAAGAAGGGAGACGCATCCCCGCTCCAGCACTGCTCTCCGTTCGACGCGGTGATGATCTTTCCGCTATCCCAGTCCGTGAAGCGGCAGTCGCAGGAGAGATCACTGGCCGGGTTGACCACAGGCTTTCCATTAGGACCAAGGGTTGGAGCCACCAGCTCGGCGCAGAGATCCGTGGAATCCGAGTCGTAGCAGCCGCTGTTGTCTGCTGTGCCAGCGTTGACTCGCTGGACGGGGACGCCGCTGGCGTTCGGGACGCAGGTCACGCCGTTTTCGCCGAGGTAGAAGAAGTCCGGGTGCCCGGTGCTGGCCACCTGAGCTCCGTCGAAGTCCCGGAACGTGATGGGGAGGATGAGGCAGTCGCCTGAGCCCTCGGTGCATTCCCCGATATCGGAGTACTCGACCGCCGGGCACTGGAAGCCCGGTTCGACTGTGCACGTGGCGCTGCAGCCATCGTTGTCCACGAGGTTTCCGTCGTCGCAGCCTTCGCCCGTTTCCCAGTTGCCGTCGCCGCACACCGTTGTGCAGCGGGTCGTGGTTCCTGCCGCGTCGCGGCAGGCGGGTTCCCAGGTGCACGTCTTGGAGCAGCCACTGCCATGATTGGGCGCCAACCCATCTCCAAGGAAGAGGCCGTTGAACTCACCCGCATCGCAGCTCTCGCCAGCTTCGACAGTCCCGTTGCCACACACACTCGCGACGCAGGCGGCACCCGGGGTGCAGGACCAACCAGGCTCGATGAGGCAGACGCTGCTGCAGCCGTCAGCGTCCGCCGTGTTGAGGTCGTCACACTCTTCCGCGCCTTTGATCAGCCCGTCACCGCAGAGCACGACACAGGCTTGTCCGGCCATGCGACACTGAAACCCCTCTTCCACGGTGCAGGTCTCACTGCAGCCGTCGCCAGGGGTGAGGTTGCCATCGTCACAAAGCTCGACCTTCTCCAGAACACCGTTGCCACATGCCGAGGTGTCCTGGCAGGCGCCTCCCTCGGGTGGGCACGTGCAGAAGTTTCCTTCGAGGCGACAGGTGCTGGAGCAACAGTCGCCGTCTGTCGGGTTGCCGTCATCGCACTCCTCGGTCGCGCTCTTCGAGCCGTCGCCACAGACTGCCACGACCTCGCAGAACGAACCGATCTCGAGACCCCGATAGCGGCACCGGTATCCGGCCTCGATGGCGCAGTTCGCATCACAGCCATCACCGTTGTTGAGGTTCCCGTCGTCACAGAGCTCGCCTGCCGCAATGCGCTTGTCACCGCAGCTCTGGAGCTTCACGCAGGGCTGCCCAGCCGCGGGGCAAGTCCAACCCGGTTCCAGCGAGCAGACGGAGTTGCAGCCGTCGCCGGCGGCGATGTTCAAGTCGTCGCAGCCCTCGCCGGTGTCTCTGACGCCGTTGCCACAGACGACCGTGTTGACGCACGGCTGGCCTGGCGTGGGACAGGT
The DNA here is from genome assembly GCA_964424695.1 of uncultured Polyangiaceae bacterium. Taxonomy (GTDB): domain Bacteria; phylum Myxococcota_A; class Polyangia; order Polyangiales; family Polyangiaceae; genus JAEWRL01. The sequence continues at coordinate 11,136 of CAYRKE010000133.1, read as the reverse complement.
GAAGTTCGGTTCGACCCTCGTGCACGTGCCGCTGCAGCCATCGCCGCCCTTGGCGTTGCCGTCGTCGCACTGCTCGCCTCGCTCGTCGGGATCGACGATTCCATTGCCGCAGTACGGACCCGCATCGACCGAAACGCACGGGCCACCGTTACACTGGGTGGGCGTTTCACCGCCCGGAGGAACATCGTCAAGATTGACCAGCGAATCGTCGTCGCCGCTCGGGTTGTTGGGGTCGACGATGCTGGGGTCGGTGCCGCCGGCATCGCGACTGAACGCTTCGCCATTCGGACCGGCGCCACTCGAGCCCCCGCCGCACGCGGCTAGCCAGAGGGCAGTGGTTAGAAAGAAAGTCTGAAGTATCGCATTCGCAGAAGTGTATCGACGCATTGCAGTCCTCCGGAGCGGGAGAGGAAGCTCAGGTAATGAAGCTTTGACCAAGGGATGCTCTTAGTCACGGGGAAAGTGCGACAAGTCCGTCACCAC
>CAYRKE010000133.1:0-10553 GCA_964424695.1 uncultured Polyangiaceae bacterium | reverse complement strand
GCGTCCGATTTCGTCGCGCTTGGCCCCGATGCGAAGGGGTCAGTCGTTCGGGTCCAGCATTGGCGAGCTCTCGGAGCGTACCTTGGGAGGTACGCTCCAGCATGTCCTTGGGTAGCGGCCGCGCTCGACGAGTGGAGCGCCCCACCAGTAGTTGGGCACCGTTGCAGGTTCCAGCGGAGCAATGCGGGGAGGAGGCTCCATTAGGGGTTCGGCCCTGATGCGCTCATTGCCGGGGTCCCGGGGCGACAGACGGGGCGAGCTGACCGGGGAACGAGGAGCGACTCGCGGAGGTGCGGCCGGGCACCGCCACGCCAAGCCAATGGCGCAGCGCCGCGTGGCGCTGGGAAACGCAGAACGGATAGAGGAGGCGCGCCCGTTCCGCCGCGCTCTGGCCGCTGGGGCAGGAGCCCGCGACCGCCAGAATGGGGCCTGCGACGGTGACGTCGCCGCACGCGAGCAGGCCAGCGCGGCACGCTGTTTGCTCAATGGACCGGAGCCAGGGCATGGGATCGAGCTTACCGTCATCGCCGAGCAGGGAAGTCGAGATCTCGGCGATGAGTTGGCGCTCCGCCGAGTCGAGATACTGTGCGAGGCGCTGCGAGAGCTCAGCTGCGCGAGAACGCGGTGCGACAAACGAGGGGAGATCGGGCCGGGCGAGTGCGACGGCGGCGTGGAGCAGGTGACTGACCTCGTCTTGAGTACCGCATAGGCTCGCAAGCCTCCAGCCGGGACGCGCGTAGGTCAGGTGGTGGACAGCGAGGAATACGAGCTCGCCGACGGTGCGGCCACCCAGCACCGGGCGCCCGAGGAGTACTCCAAGGTTGCGTTGGGGGAGGAGCTGCGCCCCCACTCGGGAGACCTTGGGGTCCAGGTAGACTTCCGGCTCGGGTAGCTCGAGGAGCTTTGCGGCCCAGAAGAAACAGCGCGCCGCGCTCACTGTCGTCTGGGCAGAATCCACCCGGCTCTTGGCTGGCGGCACTGCCGCGGCCGCCTGAGATGCCGGGTCCAGCCACACCTCGAGAGCGGCGAGCTCGAGCACGCGCGCCAGATGATCGAACTCGGCGGGGTGATCGTCTGGCAGGAGCTGATCGAAGGTATCGGAGTCGAGCGCCGAGCGCGGCGAGGGGAGCGCGTCCGGGCGATACTGGGCGTGGATCAGCTGCTCGTCCAGGTCGGCCTCGCCAAGGGCCACGAGCACCGAACACGCGGAGAAGCTTCGGTCATCGTCCCCGGCGGTGTGGAGAAGATCCGCTAGGGCACGGTACGTGTCCGGGCGGGTCGGGGCGAGCAGCACGGCCGCTTCCAACGCTCGCGTTGCACGGGCGGACTCCCCGATCTGAAGCAGCACGCTGGCGAGCGACACTCGGGCCTCAAGGTCGTTCGGGGCGAGCTTGATGAGCCGTTCGAGCGTGCCGACCGCGAGCGCGGGCTCGGCGAGGCGGTCACGCTGGAGTGCGCTGAGCTTGCGGAGCAGGTCGATCTGGGTCGACACCGAGGCGCTGGCCACCAGGCGCTCGAGCTGCCTCTCGTACGCCTGGGCCGCGGCGGCGTAGTCGCCAGCCTTTAGCAGCTCGGCCTCGACGGCGTCGAACGCTCCTGGAACCTCCGGGTCGTCTTCGATCGCCGCCTCGTAGAGTGCTACGGCCCGGGCTGTGTGATGGACGCGTTCGCTGCAGAGACGGGCCGCATCGACCAACGCCTGGGCACGCTGCTTCGGATCCTGGGTGAGCTCAGCGAGGCGTACGGCGACCGCAAGCGCCGCCTCGTAGTTGCCCACGGCTTCGTTGACGGCTCGCAACCGATGGAGCAGGTGCAGGCTGTCGGGGATGAGATCCGAAGCATAGCCAAGGGTGTCCCGGGCGACATTTAGGGAGTCGTCTGCGACGCGGAGCAAGGTTTCGACGCGCTTGGCAGAGGTTTCCTGTTGCGCTGCGAGCCTGAGCCGGAGCGCGGCTGCGAGCAGGGGCTCGGCCGTCTCGAGCGCGATGGAGACTCGAGCTTCGAGCGTTTGGTAGTCGTAGGGCACGCGAGCCAGGGCCCGGTCGAGGTACTCGGCCGACTTCTCGCTATGGCCGAGCGTTCGCTCGATTCCGGCGAGGTCGAGAAGTACCTGGGCAGGTTCGGCGGAGCCTCGGCTCTGCAGGATGCGCAGGGCGCGCTCGAGGGTGCTCCGCGCGGTCTCGAGGTTGCCCGCTTCGCGCTCCGCCTGCGCTTCTTCGAGGAGGCGCTCCAGCGCCAGATCCTCGAGATCCGCGGAGCGGGCGCAGGCGGCATCATATGCGGTGGCAGACTCGCCACGGAGACTGCGGTGCCCGGCAACCCGCAGGATCACGGTGGAGTCGTCGTCCGAGAGGCCGAGCGCCAACTCGATGGCATCGGCGACCGGCATATGGGAGGGGAGAGCGATCGCCCGTTCTTCGGTCACGGAAGCCGAGTTCGTCGAGTGCGACGACTCGGTGACTGGGGGCATACTGGCCGTGGACGCACTGAGCTCGAGAACCACTCTCATAGGGACTCCGAGCGTATTCCGTCGAACGTCGCGCGTCGAGCCCAAGAGACCCGGACCCCGAGTTCGTCCGCCGCCTTGGGACCGGCACCCTGGGGGCAGCTCGGTCTGGGACTCGTGCCCAGCGGCGAAATTTTCTGTGAACACCTAGGATGGCACCGGGTACCGACGCCCGAAACCTAGCGATTGCGGGCGGCGCTTCTCCCAGTGAAGCGCCCTTCGTGGTGCCGCTCGAGACTTCGGAGCGCGACGCACAGTGTTGGAGCGTCGCGCAGGGAGGTTGCGCTGTCGTGCGCTCATATTGCAGAAGAGGCGTTCTATATTGTGCGTTTACCGCGTCGGTTGCGACAAGCATGGTCGCATCGGCGCAGCAACCTCCGGCAGAGCCAGCGGAGCAGCCGGATGCTCCAGGGAAGGAGGCTCCACCCGAAGCGCCGACGGTGTCGCCTCCCGTGCTTCAGCGCTTCGTGGAAGCGCGCTGGCCTGACGGCGAGCCCGTGGCGCAGTCCGAGCCGGTGACGGTTCTCTTCGATCTGACGATCGGCACCGACGGCACCGTGACCTCTGCCGACATTCGCGAGACAGCGGGGGCTGCCTTTGACGCCGCCGCCCGGGAGGCCGTCATGGCATTTCAATTCGAGCCAGCCAAGCGGGGAACCGAGCCCATCTCGGTTCGCATCGGGTACCGTTACGAATTCCTGCCACCGGGGCCCGCGACAGCGGGAACCGAGGGCGAGCCGGACGCACCAGCGAGCTCGGACGGTGCTGCCGCGGCCTCCTCCAACGCGACACACGCCACGCCGAGCCCGGCACCGGCCCGGGCGTCGAGCGGCCAAGCCCCCAGCACGGAGCGTGCGCCGACTCCATCGGCCCAGCAGGGCGCCGCGCTGCCTCCCCCCGAGCTCAGCTACGGCGCCACCGTCGAGATCGACGCGCCGCCCCGCGAGGTGACGAAGCGCACCGTTCAGAAGGAACAGCTCATGAAGATCCCTGGTACAGGGGGAGACGCGCTTCGCGCTATCGAGGTCATGCCCGGAGTCGCGCGCACGAGCATCGATGATGGAGACGTCATTCTTCGTGGTGCCGCATGGAACGAGAGCCAGGCGTTCGTCAACGGGGTGGACTCGCAGATGCTCTATCACTTCGGGGGCACGAAGAGCTCCTTCAACTCGCATCTCCTTGAGCGGGTCGACCTCTATCCTGGCAACTTCAGCGCGCGGTACGGTCGCGCCACCGGTGGCATCGTCGAGGCCAGGGTTCGCGAGCCGCGCCGCGACAAGATGCACGGTATCCTCGAAGCGAGCTTCCTGGACAGCATGGCGCTGGTCGAGACCCCGGTGGGGGATTCTGCGGCGGTGGCTTTCGCGGGGCGGCGAAGCAACGTCGACTTCTTCTTCGAGGAGGTCGTGCCCGATGACGCCTACAGTGTCCTGGCGGCTCCGCTCTACTGGGACTACCAAGCGATTGGAGTCGCTGACCTCGGCCGGGACCACAAGCTCCATCTGCTCGGGTATGGTAGTAGCGACACCCTCGAGCTGCTCTTCTCCGAGCCCAACGAGAACGATGCTGCGATCCGGGGAAGTGTCGACGTCCTGATCCGGTATCACCGTGCGCAGGCCGAGCTCGAGAGTGACCTCGGCCACGGCGTGAGCCAGAAGCTCCAACTCACGTATGGCCGCACGCGCATGCGTCAAATGTTCGGTCCCTTGCGGGCACAAATGGCGTTCCACGAGCTCTACAGCCGCGCCGAGTGGAGCGCCGAGGCATCCGATTCACTTCGAGTCAACTTCGGCTTCGACGTCGAGGGGGATATCATAGAAGGCTACTACATCGGCAATCGGCCACCGCAGGGAGAGGGTGAAGGAAACCAGACAGGGCTCTCTGGGGAGGAATTCGCCGTGGTGGACACCAACGGCGACTATTCAATCGGCAGCCTGCGGCCCGCCGCATACGTCGAGACCGAATGGCGGCCGACCAAGCCGCTGCTCCTCGTGCCAGGGGTTCGAGCCGACTACTACGGGGATACCAAGGATTGGACCGTCGATCCGCGGTTTTCGGCTCGCCTCGACGTGTCGGAGCACACGGCCCTCAAAGGAGGAGTGGGACTCCACTCGCAGAACCCCGAGTACTACGAGGTCATGAAGGAGCTCGGGAACCCCAAGCTCGAGCCGTACCACGCGCTGCATTTCGGCTTGGGTGTCGAGCACCGACCGGTCGAGCAGCTCGAACTAGGCCTAGAAGGGTTCTACAAGTATCTGTACAATCGTGTCGTGTCGACTCCGGGGGGGGCGCCCCCGTCGTTCGTCAACGACGGAACCGGTCGCATCTACGGGGGCGAGCTATTCGTTCGCTACTCGGATGAGCGCACGACCGCGTGGCTTGCGTACACCCTCTCTCGCAGCGAGCGCAACGATCGCGACGAGGGATGGCGCCTCTTCGAGCAAGATCAGACCCACATTCTCGCCCTCACCGCGACGACGAAGCTTGGACGTGGCTGGGAGCTCGGCGGTCGGTTCCGTTTGACCAGCGGGGACCCAACGACCCCCGTCGTTGCTGCCATCTACGACACTGGCCTCGACGTCTATCGACCCATTGACGGCGATCTCTACAGCGAGCGGAGCCCGCTTTACCACCAGCTGGATGTTCGCGTCGAGAAGCAGTGGGACATGCGAGGGTGGACGCTGGCGACGTACCTGGATCTTCAGAACGCCTACAACGCCGAGAATGTCCTCGGGGAATCGTACAGCTACGACTACTCCCAGAGCGAGAAGGTGACGGGCTTGCCGGTTTTCCCCAATCTTGGAATCCGAGGTGAAATATGAAATGCTGCGATGGGAAGCCCGGAAAGGGTGAGAAGGCTGCGCGGCGTGGTCCGCCCCCTGCCGAGCGGGGGGCGCGCGCCACTCGCTTCGAGAGCGGCAGCGTTCGCGGCATGCGTCGTGTCAACGGAAAGCGTTCGTCACGAGGTCGCCCATATCTCCTGTTCCGCCCGCTGCTTGCCCTCGCTTGGCTGGGGCTTTGCGTGACTGCATGCGGCGACCCATTGATGGAGCGGGGCCTGCTAGAAGGCCCAAGGGTGCTGGGGTCTCGCGTCGAGGTTGTCGCCGAACCGTCGCGAGCGTGGCCCGCCCCCGGGGAGGACGCGAGCATGGAATTCCTGGTGGCTCAGCCCGACAAGGCCGCGGAGGTATCCTGGTCTTTCTCGGTGTGCGAGGCTGAGCCCGTCGTCCGCGATTCTCCGACCTGTGCGGCTCCTTCCTTTGCCAATGCTTCTTCCGATGGGGCAAGCTCCGCGCTTCCCGGCTTTACGTTCAGAGTCCCGGAAGAAGAGGAACTGCTCGGTATGGACGAGCTGCTCGTGCTCGGGGCTTTCTGCTTCGACGCGGAGATACTCGTGCCCGGCCGGGCCGAAGATTTCTTGGACTACCGCTGCAGCGGTGGCGGGGACCCCCACTTGGTGAGCACGACCATCGGGGTCGAACGTGGCGACGTTGCCAACCTGAACCCAGATCTTGGCGTGGTTGCCTGGGCCTTCGATACAGTGCCTTGGTCCAGTGCACCACTCGATTCCGAGCTCTATCACGGGTGCGCAGACGTGCCCTTCGAGTTGCCGCGAGTGGATGCTGGGAGCGGCGACCACGTCATCTCGTTCACCGTGCCTAGCGGGCAGCGCGAACCCATCGAGCAGCGAAGCTCAAGGGCCGCATCGCACGAAACGTATCAGCTCAGTCACGTCGTGAGTGCTGGAGAACTTGAGCGCCCCTTCAGTGTGATTGACGACGAGTCTTCTGACTCGGAGCTCCGCCTGCTCTGGGATGCACCGAAAGACGTCCCAGACGAAGGCCTCGTTGTGCGTTTCTACTTCGTTGCCCGCGATCTACGCGGTGGCTCGGACTTCGCGATGGGTGCCGTCTGTGTCGATCCCGAGTGAACTCGGGATCACGGCGCAAAGAGACACCTGACTTTTTCTGGTCAATGAAGAAATGGAAATATAGCTATGGAAATCGAACGTGCCCTCAATGCCTTCGCCATGATGGGAGCCACCTGGATCCTCTGGCTTCTCGTCGCGCTGAGTGTCGCTGCCTTTGCCGTAATCGTCGAACGTGCGGCGTGTCTCATGGCGTCGCGCGATGATCTGCCGCGCCTCCAGCGGGAGTTGCGCAAGTATCTCGAGACTGGAAGCCTCGACGAAGCGCGGAGACGACTCGAGGAATCGCGGTCTTTCGAGGCGCGCATCGTCGCAGCTGGGCTTGCCGCCCGCGGGCCTGGTGCCGCCGAGGAGCGCATGGCAGGCGAGAGCCAGCTGGCGAGGTTGGAAATGGAGCGAAGCCTCATGTATCTCGGTACCTTGGGGAGCAACGCGCCGTTCATCGGGCTGCTGGGCACCGTGATTGGCGTCATTGGCGCCTTCCACCAGCTCGGCGGTGGCGTTGGCCAGGTTTCGGCTGGGCTCATGGCGGAGGTCGGCGAGGCTCTCGTTGCCACGGCAGTGGGCTTGCTGGTCGCATTGCCGGCGGTGGCTGCGTACAATCTCTTCCACCGAATCATCAAGACCCGGCTCGGGCGCGCCGATGCCATCGGGCGGGATGTGCTTGCTTTCTTCAAGGAAGACGCCGAGTGCCGCTGCCCTGCCACCTCGCCGACCGGAGGACGATGAACCATGGCAGCGCAGATCGACGGTGACGACGCTCCGATTACTGCCATCAACGTGACGCCGCTCGTGGACGTCGTGCTCGTTCTGCTCATTATCCTCATGGTCACGGCGGGCTACATCGTCTCGCGGACGATCCCGGTGGATCTGCCCAAGGGGGCGACGGGGGAGACGACCACGATCACGCTGGCGATCACCGTGGATGAGAAGGGCAAGACCTTTCTCGACGCGGCACCAGTGAGTCCCAATGAGCTGCGGCAGCGGGTGCGCCGCGCGCACCAGAAGGACCCGGAAACGCGGGCAGTCATTGCGGCCGACGGCGGTACCGAGCACCGCCACGTCGTGGCCGTGATCGACCTGTTGCGTCAGGAGGGGGTGAACAAGTTCGCGATCAACGTCGAACCCGAGGACCTGGAAAGCAAGGCGCTGTGACCATCGTGACCCTGTCCAAAAGCGTGTGGCTGCCCGCGGTGGCGTGGACCGTGAGTCTTTCAGCTCACGCCATCGCCATTCGCGGGCTCGATGCCATTCCTGTCGAGCTGCTCGTGGCGCGAGCACCCGTGGCCGTGGAGTTCACGGTCAAGCCACGTCCAGTTCCGCCTCCGCCGCCCACCGTCGAGGCTCCTCCACCGCCCGAGCCCGTCGTCCGCGAGGTCACGGTGGCGCCGGCCTCGGCCAAAGCACCGCCGCCTGCTCCCGAGCCTGCGACCCCGCCCGCGTCAGAGCCGCCGCCCGTGGATCTGACCGGCGTAACCCTGACCAACGGTTCCGGGGAGGGATGGGCCAGCGCGGTCGGCAACGGCGCGTCGATGAGCGCTCCTATCCGCGCGCCCCGCCGCCCCGCCTCGGCCCGGACCGAGCCTCGCGAGGTGTCGAAGTCGCCGGTTCTGGGCCAATCACGACAGAAAGCGCCCGAGCAGGCCTCTTTCGTCGCTGTGGCGGATCTCTCGCGACGACCGTCTCCCCCGGCGCTCCAAGGGCGGCTTCGAGAGAACTACCCTGCGGAGGCTCGGCGCGTGGGTCTTGCGGGCGAGGCTCGTGTGATCGCGCGTGTGGACGCGGACGGGCGGGTTCGACAGGTGAGTCTGGCGTCGGAGAGCTCTCCGGGGTTTGGGGCGGCGTGTCGAAACGCGGTCATGGGGTCGCTGTGGTCGCCTCCGCTCGACGCTCGGGGGCGTCCCGTTGCCACGCAGGTGTATTACTCCTGCCGCTTCCAGGTGGATCGATAGGTTCGAGCTCCGGGGGGGGGGAGGATGCGAGGCACTGGATGCTTTGGGCAGGAGCATTCCCTGGGAGGAAGAAGGCATTCAGTTGACTGGGATGTGGGATGTGGCACATCCGGTTGGGGATGAGTTCTTCTTCGAAGACAGCCGTCGTCGCGAGCCCCCGGAGGCGGAGAGTGGCGCAGCGTCTGCTCGAACTGCTCGCCTATCTGAACCTCGTCGGCGTCGCGGGTGCGATTGGGTTGATCCACGGTGTCGGAGAGAAGACCTGGGCGGTCACGCTGTTCCTTTTTGGGCCCATCTGGGTTTGCTGGCTGCCTCTCGCTGTGTTGACGCCGCTGGCCTTGGCTATTCACCGAAAACTCTCGGTGCTTGCCGCCCTGGCTCTGGCCGCAGCGCTCCTTCCGGGGCCCGTACTGGGCTTCGAGATTCCGTGGCAGCGGCTGAGTGCTGGTGCGCCTGGCGCGCCGAAGCTTCGCGTTCTCACCTGGAATGTGGGGGGCCACAACCTCAGCGCAGCGGAGTGGTCTGAACTGGTCAATACCCATTTCCCCGATGTCGTCGCGGTCCAGGAATGCTCGACCGAGTCTCTGGATCTGCCGGGCTGGCATTTTCAGAACGACATGGGGATGTGCTTGCTCAGCCGGTTCGCTGTCAGTGGCACCGCGAACCGCGACCGGCAGGACGTGTGGGCCGACGGAGGCTCGGGTGCCATCGTTCGATACTCCGTGGCCGCGCCTTTCGGCGTTTTCGAACTCACCAATGTCCACCTTGAGACGCCGAGAGAGGGATTCCAGAGTATCGTGCACCTCGCCCTTCGCACGGGGATCCAGGAGCTCACTTCAAAAAACGAGCAGCGCTATCGGGAAGCGGCGCTTGCTCGAAGCTGGGTCGATGCTGGCACGAGCCCAGCGCGGCTCGTGGTCGGGGACTTCAACACTCCGCCGCAGAGCGACCTTTTGGGGGGCGTGTGGCCGGAGTTCGAGAACTGCTTCCAGGCCTCGGGGTTTGGCTTTGGACATACCAAAGAGACACGCCTCATGGGGGTCCGGATCGATCACGTTCTGGCGTCGCCTGGGTGGCGTTGCAGCGCTGCCTCGGTGGAGCCCGGAAAGGGTTCAGATCACCATCCCGTCGTCGTGGATCTCGAGTGGCGCGGAGCCCCCTTGACCGGCGGGGAGCCGCGCCAGTAGCGCGGCCGTTTGTCCCGGACGCCTCTCTGAGTTCTACTGCGAGAGGTTGGCAGGAAGCCCGCCCGGCAAGCCTGGTTGATGGCGAAGCGGGACCGAGCATCGGACCGGAACATACACCAGTATTTGAGGACCGGAAGCTCCGGGTTCCGCGCAGCCAGCGCCCAGGATCGCCGGGCGTCGTTCCAGTCGAGGTCTCGCAGTAGAGCTAGAAACCGATTCCGACGGCGAGGATCAGTGCGGTGGGTGTGTCTTCCGTGAACACGACGTCATAGCGACCCTCGACGCCGAACGAGAAGCTTTCACCCAGGTACATGAGTCCGACGCCCGGCGCAAAAGCGAGGCCTCCTCGCGAATTGTCCTCGCAAGGGACGTCCTCGGGGCACGTTTCGGCACTGAGCGATGCGTAACCGAGGCCACCTTTGCCCCGCAGAACCCAGCTCTCCGATAGCCCGAGATCGTAGCCAACCTCGCCCATCGCCTGCCACAGGTTCGCCGAGGTTTCGAGCTCGACACCAAGGTCATCTTCAGTGACGGTCTCTCCGAAGAAGTAGTCGAATACGCCGCCAACGTACACCGAGCTCTGGAGCGTGTAGCCCAGGCCAACACCGAGACCCATGCCGAATGGGTTCGGTCCCTCGTCCTCGAATCCCATGCCATAGCGGAAGCCAACGTCGAGTTGGAGGACACCCACCGTGGCAGGTATCTCGGCGAGGGCTGATGTTGCGAAGGTGAGGGGAAGGGCCAGCGCGAACAGTGTGGCGGCCAGAGTCTTCACGGGGTTTTCTCCTGCCAATTTGCGAACGAGTTCCTCTCGCCATTTACGATACGGCGCCGCGGAAGGTCAACCCGGAACCTATCAGTCGTCCGATCTGGCGTTCTGGTCGCGCAGGGGAGGCAGAGGCTCGCCGACGGCCAGGCGAGCCCGTCAAGTCCGTGTCTTGCGGCGTTTGGGCCACGCCATGGGGAGAATGGTGGGTCAC
>CAYRKE010000132.1:4490-20943 GCA_964424695.1 uncultured Polyangiaceae bacterium | reverse complement strand
TCGTCTGGAAGGAGGGCATGGGCGACTGGGTTGCCGTCATGGCGGTGCCGGAGCTCAAGAGCGGGATCGAAGCAGGGCGAGCCAAGCCCAAGAGCTCGCCCGGGGCAACAGCTCCTGGCTCCGGTCAGCCGGGGGTCAGCATGACTACTGGGAGCACGGTGGCGGCCAGGTTGGACTCGACCGAAAGCCCCAAGTCCTCGAGGCCCAGCGCGACGAAGGCCACAGCAAGCGTGCCCCGTGCATCGGGCGCAGCATCACCCAAGGCTGAAGCGAAGAGCGGCGCGAAAGTGGGATCCACTCAGAGTGCGCCAGGTGCGCCCAAGGCAGAAGGAGCCAAGGGTGCGAGAGAAACCGCATCGCTTCTGAGCGCGCAAAAGCAGACCGCAGCTAGGGTAGGCACGAAGGCTTCTGGCGCGACAGCTTCGACCGTTGGTGGGCAGAAAGCTCCCGCTGCGAAACACTCGACCGTCGCTGATCTCTTCAGCGCAGCGGCCAAGGCCGGCAGCGAGGAAGAGGTAGACGTCGCGATTTCGCATCCAACCCAGTCAGCGACGGCCAAGCCAAGCAGTACTGCAGCGCGGAACGAGAGCTCTGTGCTCTTTTCGCTCGATGCCCTCAAGGCGGGCTTCGCTGCGGCAGGCACGGTTCCGAAACAGCCCACCACTCCGCCCAAGAAGACGTCGCTCGACGCCATCATGTCGATGCCGAGTCCGATGAGTCCCACGGGAGTACTGGGCTTCGGCACCGCAGATCTATTGACTGCCCCGGCCCCCCCGCCGCCTCCTGAGCCCCCGAAACCCAAGCCCGTCCAGCCGGAGGCAAAGGCCGTCCCAGTCGACTTCCCACCGCCCGCGCCGCCCGCAAGCGGAAAGCGGAAGTTGTTGATTGCGGCGATCGCCGTATTTGGGTTGATCGGCGCCGGGGGCCTGGTCATGGCCACCCTCGGCGACAACAAAGAGGAGCAGCAACGGGTCGCCGAACAGGAGGCGCGTCTGAAGAAGCTCGAGGAAGAGAAGGTCGCCGCAGAAAAGGCTGCCCGGTTGGCCGAGAAGGAAGCGGCTGCGGCCAAGGAAGCCGCGGAAGAAGCGGCCCGAAGGTCCTCGACTTCGACGGACGCCACGAGCAGTGCGAACAAGACGGAAGAAGGCGAGGACAAGGACGCTGGAACCAAGGTCGCCTCCGCCTCACGCGGGACCGGAGGCGGAGTCGCCCCCAGAAGCTCGAAGGATGACGAGAAGAAGGACGGTAAGCCTACCGCTGCCTCGTCTCCACCGCCGAAGAAGGAAGGCGCGTCCGTCACGGTGTCGAATACTCCGTCGTCAGGCGTGTCAACCTTCGATAAGGGCGCGGCGCGTTCCGCACTGTCCGTCGCCGCATCCGGAGCGGCAGGCTGCAAGAAGGGCGATGGTCCGACGGGGTCCGGCAGAGTCATGGTGACTTTCGCACCGAGCGGTCGTGTCACCAGCGCGAACGTCGTTGGTCCGCCCTTCGCGGGGACTTCGGTCGGAGGGTGCGTGGCTACGATCTTCCGCCGTGCGACCGTCCCCGCGTTCAGCGGGGAGCCCGTGACTGTGGCCAAGAGCTTCTCGATTCAGTGATCCGCCAGACAGCTGCCGGCGCTGGCCCGATCACGCAAGATGGCGACGAACTCGGCGAACCCGAGACCCATTGGCGCCTTGGTTATGTAGCGCGGCGGAACTGTGTGGCGCCCTTGCAGATTGGCGACGCCAACTGAGGTCGCGAAGGCGGCAAAACAGCCGGAGTCATTCTCACTGTCACCGATGTAGGCATGAGAGAAACGAGCTCTGGTCGGATCCAGGCCGAACTGCTCTGACAGAAGGCGCAGCACGCCGCCCGCCTTGTCCGCTCGGTCGAGAGTGACGTGGGCATGAACACTCGAAACCTTGACGTCGAGCCCAAGGCGCTGGGCTTCCACCGCAGCCCTGGCAATCGCCGCAGGTTCGACCCTCGCGAACTCCCCCACGTCGAACGTGTAGTCGGAGACGCGCCCTCCCACATCGTCACTCGGCGTTAGTTCGGGCACGCGAGCCATCAATTCCGAAACGAGGCTGAGCAGTTTCTGCCGCCGCGCAACCCGCTCTGCCGGTGATAGCCAGTCGACACGGGTCGGACGGCCACCTATCGGTCTCCAGGCGATGGCACCGTTCTCCGTGATCATGGCGTCGAGCGGCCATTGCCCACAAAGAATGCGTCCCCACTCGGAAGGACGACCCGTCACGGCGATGAGACAAAGACCAGCGCGATGGGCGTCGTACAGGGCAGCAAGGGCCACCTCGGTGAGACGCCCGTGGTCCAAGAGAGTGTCATCGATATCAAAGAGTATCCCACGGACACGCTGCGCCTCGCGAATCGTGAGTTCAGCAATGGGCCGCATGGTTCATCTCGCCTTCGCCAGACACGAACAGAAGAGGCTGCAGAACACTGAATCGCCTCGGACGACTAATCACCCTGCGCACCTCACCGCTCGAGAACCGCAGCAGACCCACTGACCGCACTGGGACGCGCAGGGTACGGCGACTCGGGACGAGCTTCATCTAGCGCACCGACATCGAAAACGGCAAAGCGACCACGACCCGCTCCCGACCGAGGATCGGGCTCAAGCTCTGCACGAATGGCAGGAGCTGCGCTGGCACGAGCCGCCCAGCGGCAGTCTGCTCACGCTTGAGACTCCGAAGTGCGACCTCCACTTCCTCGGCCCCTGCGTCGTCGCCAAGCATGAGAGCCTCGAGGAGAGACTCTGCCAACCCCTCCACAATGACGGGAGCGGCGGCGTCGAGGTCGCCTAGCTTGCGTGCGACTTCGATGGCGCGAATCAATCCCCCCAGCTCATCCACCAGACCCAATGACACTCCTTGTTCGCCAGTCCAGATCCTTCCCTCGGCGCTGGCCAGCACGCGCTCGGGCGCCAGCTTCCGTCCCGCAGCCACACGTTCTCGAAATAGGTCGTAGACCCTCGCCATCTGAGCCCGCACCCGAGCCCGAGTGTCGTCGTCCCACTCTTGGAGCATCGAGAGATAGGCGGCCCGACTCTCCGCCCCCGCTTCGTCGCTAGCGGACACAACGAACGGGCGCACCCCGAAACGCTCGAGCGCGTCAGCGATGACGAGCTTCCCGCCCACCACGCCAATCGAGCCGACGATGCTGGTCCGTTCGGCCACTACCCGATGCGCCGCGCAAGCCAAATAGTAGCCACCGCTCGCAGCCATGTCACCGATCGAAGCGACCACGGGCTTCCTGGCGCCCAGGACCCGTATCTCGTGCCAAAGCAGATCGCTCGCCAGGGCGGAGCCCCCCGGCGAGTCGATACGCAGCACCACCGCGCGCACAGACTCATCCTTCTCCAGACGCCGCAGGGTCTTCTGCAGAGACCTTGCCCCGATGCCCTCAGCCGCGAGAAGCCCCTCCGATCCCATGGTGATGCCGCCGATGGCGGGAACCACCGCGATTGACGCGCGCCCTCCCGCGCCCAGGTCGCTGCCCGCCAGGAGCCGAATGACCTTCGCGAACTCCGATCCGGCGGGTTCTCCCGAACCGGGACCAAACACGATCTGGTGCTCACTGGCAGCCGCCTGAGAGAGCGCATGCTTTCGCGCGTCTGACTCGAAACCGACGGAATGAACCAGCTTCTCTTTCTGCGCTTCGGAGGCGCTCCAAGGTCCGTGTTCCACGAGCCACCGGCTACGTGGGGACGGCGCGGACGCCCCAACTCCTGCCAGCCAATTGGCTCGAATCGAAGCAAGAACGCCGCCGAGCGACTCGCGGGTCGCCGCACTTGGCTCATCCAGAAGGACCGGCTCGGCTGCACTCTTGTACTTGCCCATTGCGAGAAAGTCGGCCTTGACCCCCAGCTTGTCGAGTGCCCCCTTGATATGCACCACTTCGGCGGCGATCCCCACAGTGTCGACATCGCCAGCAGGACTCAGCCAGATCCGCTCGCATGCACGCGCCGCCAGCCAGATCGTTGCGTTGTCCAGAACGTGGGCGTGACACACGACGGGCTTGGCCTTGCGGACCGCCGCGAAGAGACGACCAAGCTCCTCGACCTGTGCCCATCCGAGCTGGATAGCACCCAGCCTGAGCAGGACGCCGGTCAGAGACTCGTCGTCCCGCACCCGCTCGATCGTTCTGACGAGCCCGACGTACCCGCGAGAAGCCGGCAGAGGAAAGATCCCTCCCGACCCAATCGATTCGGGGACTCCCTCGGTCAAGTCGAATTCTGCGAGGAGTCCTCCACCGCCGATCGAGCCAGCGGCTGGCTCCGCCGCTCCCCGACGCTTGCCCGTTCCCCCCCAGATTCGCGGGCGTCCCTCACAACCCAAAAACAGGCCCAGACACAAGGCAATGGACAACCAACGGCGGAACAGACTCATTGGCCTCCCTCGGACACGGCCTCGCCTTCCCGAGCGACCGGAGCGCTGTCCACTGGCGCGCTGGGAGATTCAGCAGAGCCTTCACCAGTCGCCCCGTCGGGTCGCTCAGCGGCTGTGGGCGGCTGAACCTCGCCGGGAGTACCTATCGGTTCCGCGCTTTCCGGGGTCGGTTCTGGAGCCACCGGAGCAGATACCGACTCAACCGAGGGCGGCGGAGTGAGCGGAACCGGTGGTGACAGCTCGGACGCCGCCTCAATGCGAGCGGCTGCATGTCTGCCATAGGCAGATCCCGGTCCAGATTTCTCCAACACACCGCGGTAGATAGTGACTGCCTCGGCGCGATTGCCAGAGTCCCAAAGCAAATCCGCGCGCCCCTGAAGCGCTGGCAGGAACCCCGGATTGCGCCGCAGCGCCCGATCGAAGTACTTCGCCGCTGCCGCATTCTCTCCCCGGGCTCGGGCGATCCGAGCGAGGCCGGTCAGCGCCTCGCTGTTCTCGGGCAGGGCCTCCAAGACACCGCGGTAGTGACGTTCGGCAACGTCCACGCGCCCGCTTCGCAACGCATCGGACGCGAGAGCGAGTCGCGCGCCGTTGTCGTAGACGCGATCGGCTTCGCTCGATGCTGCCGCCCCCGATCCCGTAGGGGCCGGGGTGGATGCGACCGAGACCCCAACGCCCGCTTTCGATCGCGCTTCGACGAACCGGGCCGCTACGTGCCAGAGTTCGTCACGATACTTCATTCCCACACCGTCCAGAGCCGCGACGGCTGCCTTCACCTCTCCGGCATCGAGCCAGGCGGCGACCGTGGCGGCACGCGCGGGCCCGAAACCCAGTTCACGCCGTGAAACCTCGCCCAACTGCTGGGCGAGTGCCCGTGGCTGACCCTGGCTCTGCGGGTTCGACGCTAGCACCCGCGCCAACCGGTCGGTAAACTCGGCATTCGACGCCAACGGGGGACGCCTGCTCCCATTGGTGGGAGGCGAGCTTCGAGACCGTATCCAATCGAGGCGCACGCGAGCAGCCTCGACCCCGGGCCGAGCCGACGGTACAGCGGCCGCCGCGGCAACGACCTCCTCAGTCCTCCGAAGCTGGAGAGCCGCACGCCCCGCAGCTCCACTTCGGTCTTCGTCCCAGCAGGAGCGGTAATGCTCGAGCTCGGCTCGACCAACCTCCAGCATCACCCGCACAGCAGCCCACTCCGCCTCCGGCCGCCCCGCGCTCGCCCGCGCCATGGTGCTCGCGGCCTCGTCCAACCTACCCTGCTCGATCAATGACAGCACCGCGGCCGGCGCCCCAGAGTCCTCCCGCATGGCGGTCGCCACGGTTGCTGCGTGGTGCTGGGACCGCACTCTCTGCACGTGCTTCCATGCCAGCACGCCTCCGGTTGCGAGAACGGGTAGTAGTGCGACGACGGCGAACCACATCCACCCGTGGCCCGACGGCGCGGGCTCTGGATCAATGCTCGCAATCGCCAAAGGGGAACGGCTTCGGTGACGTGGCGGAGAGCTCTGGGTGGGATCGGCGTTTCCGGCACCCGAATGGCCCCGTCCGGTGCCCTGCCTACCAGCGGCGGGAGGCTCGGCGTCGCGTGGATCCACGAACGAAACGGAGCTGTTGCTCCCCGAGACCTCCCCGGCGCCGCCAGCGTCCTCTGCGCGGATCGTTGGATCCGCGCAGAGCGACACGCCTTCGGGACGCATCGATGACTCATTGGTCAGCCCCTGCCCCCCCGCACCTGCGGGATAGGCGCCCGCAAGCGGAGAGTCCGCAAGGCGCAGCGTCCCGCCCGCTCCGGCACGCGGCGACGCAGGTCCCCCCGCAGCGAGCACTCCTTCTCCAGGCGGGTCCGGCTCGGAACTCGCTGTCGAGAGAGGCGCGCTCTGTCCAGTTGGTGTCGTGGGCTCTCCCCAGACTGCCCCGGATATCCCTGAATTACCGCTCGATTGCGGGGGTGCACTTCCCGGAAGAGAGACCGGTGGAGTGCGCGACATTGGCACAGGAATGCTGTAGAGCTGAGCTGTGGGCACCTGCGCGGGTCCGAGTCGACCCGATCCGGAGCCACTGGACGGGCTGGATTCTTCAACGCCCGCAGCGCTGACTTGCGTCGTCTTGGACGACATCGCCGCGCTCTGCAGCATGGGGGTCGGTCCAGCCGCACCCCTCAGCCAGTCTTGTTCGCTAGAAAGCGTCTCTTTCGACGTCGATGACGCCGATGGTGCGTCGCCCCCAGGGGAAGGCGCAGACCACGAGACAACGGGCTGCGGCAACGAGGGTGACGCCGGACCGGCAAGCGACGGCTGGGTCGCAGCGAACTCGCCGTGAGAAACGGCTGCCGCCGTCACCCGCGCCCCGCCCCCCCCCGCAGGAGGCGCAGCGCCAGCAGGGAGGGCAGGTGACGCACTCGATGGCAGTGGCTGGTTCGACGGGGGAGCGATACCGGCGAGCGTTCCGTTCCCTGATGGAGCACCAGCCGCGTCGCGGAAAAATCCGTCAAGCTCCGCGATACTGCCCAGCGGACGCCTTGGCCCTTGCCCCCTCGAGATCTCGTCGGTCCTCCCGAGGTATCCGGCAGTGAGAGCGTGCTGCAGCTCGCGGAGCGAAGAGTACTCCATTCGCTCGCCTCGACGCGTGAACACCACCCACCGCTCCGAAACGAAGCTGAGGTTTTCGGGCGGGAAGACACGGAACTGGTGTCCGCAGTTGGTGCAGCGCACTACGGTCCCGCGATCGGAAAGCAGGGCATCGTCTAGTTCGTATTCGGTTGCGCAAACGCCGCACTGTACGTCCATGCCGCATTCCCCAAAACAAGGTCAGAGGCCGGGGCCAACTCTTACCCGACCCGTCGCCACGCCCCAGCCTCCTGCGCCGTTGGCTGCGCGCCTGAGTTGCATGTCGCTGGGTTCCACCTTAACCATCCGGCCGACTTCCTCTTCATCCGGTTCGTCGCGCGGTCACTCGCCGAGGCCTGAACGCTACCACGTAGCGGGTCTCCGCCTCACTTCTTTCGGTCTCGCATGCAGTCGTCTGGCTGGGCCATGGTTCTGGTCATCCGTGACTCGGAGCGGAGGAACAATGAAGGGACGCTGGCAAAGGGTCGGGCCACTCGGGGCCGCCGATCCGCGAGTCGACACATGGCCCTGCAAGCAGGCAGCACCTCGAGCGGGCGTGCGGAGCAACTTGGGACCGGAAGAATGCGGGACGCCCCCCCCCTTGTCTCGCCCGCGGACCTTGCTAGCGTTGCAGCGGGGTTCACTTGGAGCCCACGAACCGAGAGCAACACCCATGAGAAGAGCCCTAGGGATGACGGCAGCGGCCCTGATGGGATCGGTGATATCGGGGTGTCCCGTGTACGATGACACGCTGTGCTCCTTCGATGCCGACTGTGCGCCGGGCCTACTGTGCGATGTGCAAACCGGAAGCTGTTACGGCTCAGAAGTCGAGTGCCGAGAGCCGTCGGACTGCGGAGCGCCCAATGAGACGTGCGGCTCAGATGGCCTGTGTCACGTGGGGGACTGCTACTTCCACGGCTGCGTTGCCGACTATGTCTGCGTTTCGCACGATAGCGGATACTGGTGTGGCAAAGAAAGTGACGCCAACCCGGACAACGACGGAGAAAGCGGGGACGCAGGAGGCGGAGGCGCAGCGGGTACCGCCGGCTTGAACGAAGGGGCGCTCAGCAGGGGTGGCAACGGCGATGGCACGGAAACGCTGAGCTCGGCTGGAGTCGGGGGCGAGAAGTAGGATGGCCCCGAGAAACCGGCAAAAAGTCTGGATAGAGTGGTCAAGACTGGAGCGCTAAGGGACTAGTCAAGCGAAGCCGGAGCGGTGGCGGGGCCAACCGGCTTCGGCGGTCAGCCTTCCGGCGACCATACCCGCGGCAGGGGCGAAACGGCCTCGACATCCGCGATGCCTGGGAGCCCCATCAGCCGCCAAGGGTCCGATTCGGAGCGGTCTATTCGTCCCGCGTCAGAGTCTCGCGTGGGTTCAGTGCCGCACTCAAAACGCCCGCCAAGCACCGAAAACTCTGAGCGGATTGGGATGCCTGCCGACGCGCAGCTTGGAGGATTGGAACCCGTCCCCGGCCTACTTCACAACCCTGAGGTATGGGGGGAGAGGTCTGCCCTTCTTGCCCTCCTCCGGCCTGGCCGATCGACTTGCACCAGCAGGGGTGGGGCTTGCTGCATCGCCTTCGACTGAACGGCCTGGCTCTACCTTGTCGGGCTGTTCGGCATCGGTGATCCGAGCCGTCGGCTTCCCGGGAGTCCGTGGTTCGGACGCGCGGGATGCCGATTCATCGACCCCACCAACCGAGACGCTCGCTTCCGTCGTGGGGGGATGCTCTGCGTCCCCACCCTTCGCAGACTCCTTCGCACCGGACACCTGGCGCATGGCGGCCCGGCGTTTCTCAACCTGCTGCTGCTTCTGCGCCTGTGCGGCGACCTCGGTTGGCACATCGTCGGGCCACACCATTCCGCGCTGGTCCTCCCCCACGATGGCGTACACGGCTGACCAAGGAATGAAGCAGAAATAGGGACGCCGCTGGAAGCTGAGCGTGCAGGAAAGGGCTTCGTCGCCGACCTCGAGGTCCGGTATACGCACGGCCATGTTGAGTCCCACCTGCAAGACGAGGGGAACCCGCTGCTTCAACCAGGGAGGGACGCGAACTCCTTCGTGACGAGGGTCGAGATGCACGTACACGCTCGACTTCTCGAGGAGAGCAATCGCCACGTCCTTCTTGGGCGGGAGGCGCGGAGTGTTCATGGCTCCCGCTCAATAACCTCTGGAGGTCGCGGAAGCTAGACGCATGCAACAGCTCACCCCGTGGATTTTTTGGAGTGCAACGGCCACCCGACCCACCCATGGTTCGGCAAGCGCTAGTCGGACGAGGAGGCAAGAGCCTTGGGCCGCAGGATGCCACACAGATGCACCTTCGACTTGGGTCCAAACGCAGACCACTTGGCAACCGGCACGTCGAAACGAGCGACAGCAGCCGTTGGCATGCGTTCTTCCGTCCGTGCCCAGAAGGATACCAGCTCCTCCAAGCCTGGATTGTGGCCCACAACCAGGAGCGGGCTCAGATCGTCCTCGAACTCCGAAATGATGGCGCAGATGTCCTCCGGCGCCGCAAGGTACAGTTGGCGGCTCGGCAGGACTTCGGCAGCGCTGCCTGTCGCCTCGGCCACGGCGCGTGCGGTCTGCACAGCGCGCAGGGCTGTCGACGTGAGAATTCGCTCCGGCACCACGCCCAGACTCCTGAGCCAGAGACCCATCTCCGGAGCGACCCGACGCCCACGGTCGTTGAGTGGCCTGTCGTGATCGCCGAGCGAGCTGTCCGCATGGCTCGATTTCGCGTGCCTCATGAGAAGGAGGGTCCGCATTGGGCTAGGCTAACCGCGTTCCCGACTGGGGCCAAGCCCCACTCGACGGGCTGGCGGAACCGCGACGGCCTGGCCCGCGCAAAATGCTAGGTTGGGCAGCCATGGTCGCACGGATCATCATCGTCGAGGACGAGCCCGCCATCGCAGAGTCGGTATGCTACGCTCTTGAACGCGACAGCTTCTCGGTCGGCGTCGCAACAAGCTTGAGTGAAGCCGAAGGGCTGATCGAGGACGCCGATCTGCTGATCCTGGACTTGATGCTTCCTGACGGTAGCGGGTTCGACCTGATTCGCCGGCTCAGGAGTGCCAACCGAACCACGCCAGTCATAGTGCTCTCGAGTCGCGACAGCGAAGCCGATCGCGTGGCAGCGCTCGAGACCGGCGCCGACGACTACGTCACCAAGCCCTTTTCCCCGCGTGAGGTCGTCGCTCGAGTTCGCGCGGTGCTGCGTCGCGTTCATTCCTCTGAACCCAAGGTAAGCCAGAGCTCCCTCTCGGCGGCGACTCTGTGCGTCGACGACTGTACTCGCAGGGCTCACATCAACGGAAAGGGGCTGGAGCTGACGCGGGTGGAGTTCGACCTTCTTGCGCAAATGCTCGAGGCGCCAGGGCGCGTCTACACTCGTTCGGAGCTGATCGACCGCGTGTGGGGCGACGGCTTCGCCATCAGTGACCGCACAGTCGACAGCCACATCAAGGCGCTCCGCCGAAAGGTCGCGGATGCTGGCGGCGATCCCCTGATCATCGAGACGGTCCGGGGGGTGGGGTACCGGCTCAACGAGAGTCTTCCCGAAAGTCAGGACCCGTGATCCGCCTACTAGTCGTCACGTCGGCTGCGATTGGGCTCATCCTGTTCGTGGCCCTTATCGTCTCGAAGGTCCTGCGCGCTCGAACCACCGGTCTATCCATCAGGATGCAGATCTTCCTTGCACTGGCGCTGATCGTTGGCACCTTCGCCTTTGGCTTGGGACTGATGGTCATCGACCGCATCGAAGCCCGCGCCGTTCGCGTGGCGACCCAAGCGGCCCGGGACGAAGCAGAAATCACCGTACAGGTCATCGAACGTACACTTGCGGACACGGTTCATGACGTCGACGAGCTGGTGGCTCGGCTCTCCGCTGGCCCGCCGACAGCTTCGCGCTTGAGTATCGAAGTGGTGTCACCAAGCGGAGCACTCCTCTACCCAACGGGCGGGTCGAGCAAGCTGGGCGGGCGAGGCACGGTGCACTACGATGCGCCCCTTCATCTGGACGGACGTTTCGTCGGCAGCGTGCGAGTGGTCAAGCCCACAATCGTCATGCAGCGACTGTTGGCCGACTTCGCGCCCACCGTGCTGGTGATCAGCCTCGTGCTTGGAGCCGTCGCCGCCCTGGCAGCCGTCTGGATCGGACGAACCATCGGCCATCCGCTCGAGGTCATCACCCGGTTCGCGGAACGAGTCAGTCAAGGAGAACGCGCCCAAACCCCGGCTCTGACAGGAGGCGCGAGAGAAGTGGTTCGTCTGAGCCACTCCATCGACTCGATGCGACGCCAACTCGAAGGGCGTCCCTTCGTCGAGACGTTCGCCGCCGATCTCTCCCACGAATTGAAGAATCCCGTTGCTGCAATTCGCGCCGCTGCGGAGGTGCTCGAGGAAGGGGCACTGGCCGATGAGGACCGCGCACGCCGCTTCCTGGCCAGAATCCTGGAGGCAAGCGCAAGGATCGACCGCCTGCTTCGGGATCTGGTCAACTTGGCCAGAATCGAGGCGCGAGGTGTGGAACGCCTCGCTCCCGTGGATCTTGGTGAGCTCACCCGGACCATCATCGAGAGTATCGGGGACGCCGGCGAGCGATTTGTCCTACAGGCAACAGGTGACCTTCGAGTGCGGGGCGAAGTCACTTGGCTCGGAAGAGCCATCACCAATCTGCTCAACAACGCCATGGTCCATTCGCCCGAGGGTTCGCCGGTATCGATATCGTTGGTGGGAACACCAAAGGATGTGAGCTGCAGCATCAGCAGTAGTGGTCAAGTCTCGAAGCACGTGCGCGGCCAACTCTTCCGCCGCTTTGTCACGACTCGCCCTGACAAAGGCGGCTCGGGTCTGGGCCTCGCCATCGTCCGGGCCGTGGCGGAAGCCCACGGGGGCCAAGTAGAGCTCGCCGAACCAGGCCCTCCGACCGTTCGATTCCTCCTTCTTCTGCCGCCGCTTGGCTCGGCGTCAGGAAGTGCACAGCCAACCCCAAGAACGGTGTAGCGCCCCCCCCGTCTCTCCCCGAAACTTCCACGAACCGGCGCCAGGGGTGAGCTAGGCTGGACGCTCGCCGCTCCGAGCATTCGCTGTCCCCGGCAAGTAGACCCCAATGACTTCACCCCTACCGCTCCCTCGACACATTGCAATCATCATGGATGGAAACGGTCGTTGGGCGAAGGCGCGGTCGTTGCCACGCGTGCGAGGCCACCTGCGAGGAGCAAACGCCGTCCGCACTACGGTCGAATCAGCGACTGATCTCGGTATCGAGTACCTTACGCTCTACGCTTTCAGCGTCGCGAACTGGTCGCGGCCCGAGGCAGAAGTCCAGGCGCTGATGGCGCTTCTGGTGGACTTCGCGGCGAGCGAGCGCGCGAATCTTCGAAAGAACGGCGTGCGGCTCAACGTGGCAGGGAACCTCGCCAGTCTCCCTGGGCACACCCGCCGGGCCGTCGAGGACGTAATGGAGCACACCGCCGACTGCAGGCGCATGACGCTCACGCTTGCGCTGTCTTACGGGGGGCGGCAAGACATTCTCGACGCCGCACGGAGTCTGGTGGTGCAGGCACAGGAAGGACGCCTCGATGCGTCAAGCGTGAACGAAGCCGTCTTCCGTCAGGCAATGAGCACGCGCGGACTTCCCGACGTAGATCTTCTGATTCGTACCAGTGGCGAGTGCAGGTTGAGCGACTTCCTGCTCTTCGAGTGCGCCTACGCCGAAATGGTGTTCACTCCAGTGATGTGGCCCGATTTTGGACGGGAGCACCTCCAGGCAGCCATAGACACCTACCGAACGAAGGAGCGCCGCTTCGGCATGACGAGCGAGCAGCTGGTTACGAGCGCCACCAGAAGCAGCCGCCCTCCGTCGCTGACCCTGGCTCAGGGATAGTCCCTCCATGAGAATACTCGACCGCGTGTTCGGCGTCGGCTGAGTCAGTTGGGCAGCGACCCCATCGAGTACAGGGCGTCCCACACTTCGTATGGGTCCCTGCCATCACTCCTTCAGCAAGGCGGTCGCCCCGTTCTCATCCATGATGGTGGGCGATCGGCCCGCTATCGTCTACTGCCAAAGACTCACACGCGGCCGCCCATAGGGCTCGGTTCGTGGCGAAGTGTTGCGACAACTGGAACGAAGGCGCAGTCTACTCTTACGGGACGCCTCCCCACCGTGGACTCGTCCAGTTCGGTTCGCCTGTCCCCCAGCCGTCTGTCGCTCTCGGCCGTTGTCAACGGCGTGCCCCTTTGACACGCGCCGAGATGCCCTTGATCACCTCCCGAAATGCGGGAGCTTCGTCGGGACATGCCGGCTTGCACGGCTGACGTTTCCACCTGCCGCACCCTCGCCGTGTCCCGGAGCTCAAGGAGGCCAGCACAAACATGCTCCTTTCGTCGCCTTCGAGCGATGCCCGCTTCAGCAGAGGCAGCCTCGCCGCACACCCCTCGGCCGTGCGGAGGTCGAAGGCGATGGCGAGTTCCGGGGTGAACTTGTCGCGGAGCCCGGGCTTCCTCAGCACGGTGAGCGCCCGTTCTGCCGCTTTCGAGCGCAGAAGAAGCTCGTAGAGCAGATCCGGCCCCGCCGTACCCATGTGGTACTCCAGCACATCAAATGCCTGATCTGCGGTCTGCCCCGGTGTCTCGGCAGCACGCGCGACGAAGAAGCGGAGCTCGGGCTCTGCGACCATGCTGGGATCCAAAGAGAACAGCTTCTTCAGCACGCTCATAGTCTCGGGGAGCCCCGCCGCTCTACTGGCATACTTGAACGCCAGCGCGCGAAGAACCGAAGGATCCTCGGGGAAGCGAGCAGCCAGTGCGACCAGCGCAGCCTCCCCCGCATCACTGGCTCTCCGCAACTCATCCGGGCTCGCTCGGCGTCCCGTGACCGGCGCGGGAAGAGGCTCGGGCTCCAACGCTTCCACGGCAGGCTCTGCGTCGCCCTCCACCGGCTGAAGGAGTAGCTCATCGGCGGGATCCTCTAACGGCTCGACCGCTCCCTTCGAGTCGTCGTGCCGGCCGCCCGCCAGCGCTTCCAACCGAGTTCGCTCGAACCCCCACCCCAGCAGCATGATGACGGCAATGATACTGAATCCCCGCAGCAGGACCCCGACGAGGCGCCGAGTGTAGAGCTTGGACCCGGCCAGCGCGAGCCCCAATCCCTCTCCCAATGAGGCACCCATGGCGGCAACACTCAGCACGAAATCCCAGCCAAGCCAGCCCCTTGCCCCGGTGCCCACCCCTTTGGTCGAGACAGGAGAGGCCTGCCCCAGACTCCCGTGGAGGCGCACGGCCAGCACGCCCAAAGCGAACGTCACGAGGCCGACCAGGATCATGCGCGCCAGTCGCTCCCGCAGCGCCGACACAGACGCCCTGCCTCGCGACGCCGACCGCCACCACCAGAATACCGCTCCGAGAACCCCCAACCCCGAGGTGCCGGCAAGAAACACGACTCTGAGGTGACCTTCACCGCGTAACAGCGGAAAACTCAAGCTCAGCCGATGACCGATCAGGGCGGCATATCCAGCAACGAGCAGAGCCGCGACAATCGTCACGCCCGCCAAGGCGATCTGCGCTGAGGAGTCGACGCTCTGCGGTCCCCTACCTCGCTCGACCGGTCCTCGGTCGTGCTGAGGCGATTCCCCGGCTTGCTCCTGGTTGGAGACGCCAGCAGGGCACCGCCCGGCCAGGCTCGGCGATTCTGAGACTTGCACGAGCGCCTCTCGCAGCTCCGAGACCGACCCAAATCGATCCTCGGGGCGCTTCGCCATCGCACGCTCGATGATGACGGCGAGCGACTCTGGAACTCCGGGCTCGAGCGCGCGAATCGGTGTAGGGGACGCTCGCATGACCGCGAGGATCGTGGCCTGGGGACTCTCCTCGTTGAATGGCAGACTCGCGGAGAGCGCGGTGTAGAGGAGTGTCCCGATGCCATAGACGTCCAGGCGATGATCCGCTCGCTCCCCCCGCGCCTGCTCGGGAGCCATGTACGCCGGAGTCCCCATGATTACCCCAGCGCGCGTGAGCTCCGAGCTTCCCCCGTCGAGAAACCGTGACAGCCCAAAATCCAGGATCTTGACCAGTGGACGAGGGGGCACCTCCCCCTTCACATCGGCCAAAAGAAAGACGTTCTGTGGCTTCAGATCGCGGTGAATGACGCCCTGGGCGTGCGCGGCTTCGACGCCAGCACACACCTGGAGTGCGATGTGCAGGACCGTCTGCACGTCGAGCTTGCCGCGCGCCCGCAACTGTTCCGACAGATCTTTCCCGACGAGGTATTCACAAACCAGGTAAGGCGCCCCCTGCGGCGTACGATCGACGTCGTACACCCCAACGACGTTCGGATGGGTGATGGCCGCCGCTGCCTCCGCCTCACGCTGAAATCGAGCGAGCACGTTGGGATCAGACGCGAACTCTCGATGGAGGACCTTCACCGCGTAAAGCTTGGACGAGACCCGAGTATGCTGGGCACGGTAGACGCGCCCCATGCCCCCTTGTCCAAGCACGTGCTCTACCTTGTACGTACCGCTGAGAGTGACCCCGACCAGGTCGTCGGGTGTCTCTGCCACGACATCGCTACCCGGCCACGAGCCGTCGCGCCTCAACAACGTGCGCTCGCCATTTCCGTCGAGTGACTCGGCATCGAGTGACTCGGCACCGAGTGACTCGGCACCGAGTGACTCGGCATCAAGTGACTCGGCATCAAGTGACTCGGCATCAAGTGACTCGGCATCGAGTGACTCGGCGTCGAGTGACTCGGCGTTGGACACGCCGGATTTGGCGTCACGGTCGCGGTTCACGAGGCGATCTCTCCGCCGTCGGCGGTCAGGCCACTCAGAATGAGTACTCGACGGTGTTGAGGGACTTCGCCTTGTCGTCCCACTGCATGCCACGCACGACCTGAGCGACGCACTCGGCCAGCTTGGGGTTATTCGGCGTCGTCTTGACGTCCACACCGACGGCACGCCCATCCCACACGGCCACCTTCACGGTGAAATGCTGGGAGCCAGCCGGCTTGCACGAGTCGTAGGCGGAAGCCTCAGCGAGAGGACGGGCCAGAACGTCCATCTCCATGTTCACTCGCGGGACGCCTTGTGGAACTGCGTTGATCGCCTGCTCCACCGTCATTCCCTCGGTGAATTGGGGCTCGGGAACGGACTCGGCCTTCTCTTCCTTGGCCGATGGCTCCTCCTCGGTGGCGCCCGAAGGGACGTCGCTCTGATCCACTTCGTCGTACCCAGGTTCATCAGTCTGTTCCGCGTAGCTGGGATCCTCAGCTTCCTGCTGCGCGCCGGCACATGCTGCAAGCCCAATCACCATCCACACTGAAACCCACTTCGTCGCAGTCATGCGCAGAGGTTAGGCTCCATCGGCCGCGTCGGTCGAGGGGTTCCGAGAGAATCGCAGAACTTCGACCCCGGGTCCCGCTGGGCCGCGCAATCGACCCCGCCTCTCAACTCCGC
>CAYRKE010000132.1:0-4390 GCA_964424695.1 uncultured Polyangiaceae bacterium | reverse complement strand
CTCCGCGAAACAGTCAGGTCGTCTGCGGTGCGGGGCTTGCCGTCGCGCCCGGCGGACCACACCGACAGTCGGTCCTCATCACAACGTACCCGGTACCGACTCCCCCAGGGGTCGTCCGTCGAGACGCTGCTCGACAGGCGATCGTCGCGAATGAGCTCGCTGACCGTTGGGCATCCCGTGGAGTGCTCGCTCTTCCATGCTTCGGCCGCCGCCAGGATGGTCTCGGCCCGCTCGGCAGCCAGGCTGGCCTCATCGTTGACACCTCCCGCTCCGATGGCCCAACGGATGCCGCCCACCAGGAGCGCGATCGTACAGGCTCCGATCAGGAGTTCGAGTGAGGTAATTCCCCTCATTTGCACACGTCCATGCCGCACAGAGCGCGGCTGAGTCCGCGATCGTCTGTAGGGGTGTGGGCCCTTTCTGTTCGGTTGGGCGGTACCCACGGACTGGTGCTTTTGGCTCATGATCGCACCGGCAGAAGCAAGAATCGAACCATGACTCAGAAACCTCCAGGGAATGGGGAATCAGCCAATGGACGTCCGTGGGCTCTGCCATCTTGGCAGGTCGCGCAGTAAACCCGTGGGTCGGTTCGCCAAAGTGTCACGACAGTGGCCACCGACTCTCTGGGCAGCCGACACTCAACCCGTGGCCTCTGCATCGCCGCGAAACAGTCGGGGCACCTTCCCGAAATGGGGTCGGTGCACTCTGGCGGAGCCTCGGAGGCATGGTGCACTCGGAGGTAGAGCGGGCGCTTGAGACTGTCAGCAGAGCGGTCCCGTTGCGCAAGTCGAACCCATGGCGTAGCGCTCACCGATGCTTCGCAAGTTTTTCCTCATTGGTCTGCTTCCGGTTGTTCTCTCAGTCTCGGGCTGCTCGTCGGCACAATCGCAGGCAATGGGTCCCAAGACTTGGCTGCTGCGCTGCGAGTCGGGCCTCGCCGGTTGCGCGAACCGGGCGAAGCAGCTCTGTCGCGAACAGGGCTATTGGATCGTGCGGGGTCACTCGTACTCGTTCCTTGCTGGCATCGAGGGCAACCAAGTCGAGGAGGGCGAGCACCAGATGGTCATCGAATGCGGGATGCCCCCCGACGAGCAACGCGGGCCGGTCCCAGGCAGACGTGAGGCCGCGACGGACAAGGCGCCCGATCCCAAGAGCCGGGCAAAGGAGCTGCTGGGGACCCAGTGCTTGCCCGGTGAGACCCAGGAATGCGTCGGCCCGGGTGCGTGTCGAGGTGGCCAGCGGTGCATCGACAGCGGAAGTGGGTTCAGCCCTTGCGATTGCGGCGCCCAGGGTTCGAGTTCCTCCGTGCCGCTCCCTGCCGAACCTGCAGCCAGCGCAGCCACGGATACCGAGGAAGGCACGAGCCCCCCGACGGTCGCCTCGCCCCCCACCGGCACCTCCGACGCGAAAGGGAGACCTAGCACAGGAAACGCTGGGCCGAGCAAGACACCGTCTCCCACGGGAGTGGCCCCCGTGCCGCGTTGAATGCGTGACGCGATGACCGTCGCACTCCGCGATGAGCAGCGGACGTCTTGCGCAAGCACCGTCAACACGCCTCCAACGGAGATGCCGCCCCCCGATCCATTGGGATCGGGCGCGGGCTACCGCGCCGGACGAGCGCAGCGATCCCTCACCGAGATCGGCCCCTGGAGCAGTGTTCTAGATTCAACCTTGTGGTCGACCGTGACCGTCGCTTCGCGGGCCGCGACAACGCCTGCCCCCCAATCAGTCACGCCGGGTTTGCTGTCATCGGTTGCTCTGGAGCCGCTCCTGTTCTACCTGGCAGTGGACTCCACCGCAGCGCGACGACAGGTACGACCGACATGAGCAGACTCAACCCACCAACTCACGGCGAGAGCATCCGGCTCGGCTCGAACGGGACGCTCGAAGTCCCAGACGCTCCGATCATCCCATTCATCGAAGGCGATGGCACGGGACCCGACATCTGGCAGGCGGCGAGTGCGGTGCTGGATGCAGCCGTCGCCCGAGCGTATGGCTCCCGGCGACACCTGGCCTGGTACGAGGTCCTCGCTGGCGAGAAAGCCAAGAAGATGCTCGACACCTGGCTTCCCGACGAGACTATCGAAGCCTATCGAGACTACCTGGTCGGAATCAAAGGGCCGCTCACCACGCCGGTGGGCAAGGGCATTCGCTCTCTGAACGTAGCGTTGCGCCAACGTCTCGATTTGTATGTCTGTCTGCGCCCGGTGCGGTGGTTCACGGGAGTCCCAAGCCCAGTGAAGAGCCCCGCCGATGTGAACATGGTCATCTTCCGCGAGAATACCGAGGATATCTACGCAGGCATCGAGTGGGCCGCGGAGACGCCCGAAGCCAAGAAGCTCCTCGGCTTCCTGCAAAACGAGATGGGTGTCAGCAAGATCCGATTCCCAGAGACCTCCGCCATCGGCATCAAGCCCGTGTCCCGGGAGGGGTCGGAACGTCTCGTGCGCGCCGCCATCCGCCACGCCCTCAGGAACGGCCTGCCCAACGTGACGTTGGTCCACAAGGGCAACATCATGAAGTTCACGGAGGGCGGTTTCAGGGACTGGGGCTACGCACTCGCAAAACGCGAGTTTCGGACACAGGTCGTGACCGAACGAGAGAGCTGGGTGCTGTCGAACTACGACGCCAACCCCAGACTCAGCGTGGAGGAGAACGCACGCAAGCTCGAGCCCGGGTATGATATGGCTCCCCCGGAGGCCCAAGCAGAGATCCGCCAAGAGGTCTCGGAGGCACTCGAGCTGCTGCCAACGCATGGCGAGGGACGCTACAAGCAGCTGCTGCGCATTCGTGACTCCATTGCCGACATCACGCTTCAGCAGGTACTGACGCGCCCCCGAGAATTCAGCGTCATTGCAACACTGAATCTCAATGGGGACTACCTGAGCGACGCGCTCGCCGCTCAGGTTGGGGGGATCGGCATCGCCCCGGGAGGCAACATCAATTACGATTCCGGCCACGCGATCTTCGAGGCTACCCACGGAACCGCACCCAAGTACGCGGGGCTCGACAAGGTGAACCCCGGATCGGTCATCTTGAGCGGAGAGATGATGCTACGTCATCTCGGCTGGAACGAGGCTGCCGACCTCGTCATTCGCGGAATGGACGGCGCAATCGGTAGCGGCACTGTCACCTACGACTTCGCTCGCCTGATGCCGGGCGCTCGCGAGGTGAAGTGCTCGGAATTTGGTCGGGCGATCATTCACCATATGGCCTAGTCTGACCCCCGAACAGATTCGCTTCGACGGTTTGGCGAGAAGCGCGGGTCAGAACAGAATGCTCACAGTACGGAGAGACCTCATAGATCATGGCACGTAAGAAGATCGGCCTCGTTGGGGCAGGAAACATTGGCGGAGAGCTCGCAAACCTGGCAATGGTGCGGCAGCTAGGGGATGTCGTGCTCTTCGACATCCCGCAGAAGGAGAAGTTTGCGCAAGGCAAAGCCCTCGACCTCGAACAGGCAAGCGCCTTGTGCCGTTCCGACTGCTCGATTAGGGGTTCCTCCAACTGGACCGATCTGGCAGGTGCCGACGTACTCGTCATCACTGCAGGAATCCCGCGCAAGCCTGGACAATCACGCGACGATCTGGTGGCGGTCAATCTTCCCATCATTCGCGACGTCGCGGACAATGCCCAAAAGCACTGCCCCGATGCCTTCGTGATCGTCGTCAGCAACCCCCTCGACGCAATGGTCTACGAGTTCAAGCGTCGGACCGGTGCACCGGCGGCAAAGGTAGTCGGCATGGCCGGCGTCCTGGACAGTGCACGATTCAGCCTGTTTCTGGCTCGAAGAGCGGGTGTCAGCGTCAAGGATGTCCGCGCCATGGTACTGGGCGGGCACGGCGACGACATGGTTCCGGTGCTGAGCGCGTGCACCATCAACGGGGTTCCGGTGTCGACGCTGATTCCCGCAGCGGATCTCGACGCGATCGTCGACCGAACCCGGAAGGGCGGCGGAGAGATCGTCGGCCTGATGGGGACGAGCGCCTACTATGCCCCGGCCGCGAGCGCGATCGACATGGCCGAAGCCTACCTCCTCGATCAGAAACGGCTTCTGCCAGCGGCAGCCTACCTCAATGGCCAGTATGGCTACACCGACCTGTACATGGGCGTCCCGGTGGTAATTGGTGCCGCGGGCGTCGAGAAAATCGTGGAGGTCAGTCTCACCCAGGACGAGCTTGCGATGCTGGCAACCAGCGCCGCCAGTGTTCGAAAGGTGATCGACGTCGTCAAGGCTGCGTCCTAGAACGCTGCCCCGCGTTCTCAGTACGCGGATCACGCCAGGGAGAACGCCCCGCGGACCTCGGGTCGCCCCATGGGAGCGACCCGTCCCGACATCTAAATCAGCGGTCACAAATCTCGGACAGTGGAAGGAGTGGCATCAAGTGGC
>CAYRKE010000131.1:10565-21118 GCA_964424695.1 uncultured Polyangiaceae bacterium | reverse complement strand
CTAAAACTGCGAGAAAAACTGCCACACCACTTCCTTGGTCCAGGTTCTGGCTCCATCATCCCCGCCACCATCCACGATGCCCGGGGTATGGCCCCCGTCGAATGCGCACCATTCGACGGGATGATCAGCCTCACACCCTTCGTAGGTGGTGCACGTGTGGGTCAGACTTCCGGCAGATGGCTCGGGCGGGTCCTGGGCGACACATCCGTTGTTCCGAACGAACGTATCCCGCAGAGAGCGGCCGCCATCGATACGGCAGGTTGGATCTCCGATACCATGGATGCCGAGGTATGCGATGGGGTCCGTTCCGCCGTCGCACCCGCTCATAGTCCCGCCGGAGTAGACTGCGACTGCACGGAAGACCGTTGGTCGCGCGCAGGCAATGGCATAGCTCATGCTGCCCCCATAGCTGAAACCCAAGGCGAAGAGCCGTGTCGTATCAACGCAGAGATCTTCTTCGATGAGGCTCACCATGTCGTCGACGAAGGTCAGGTCTCGACCCTCGGGGTTGGCCCAGCCATTGCCGTTGCCCTGCGGGGCGACGAAGATCGTGGTGTCGTTCGCCTGGGCGCGGAGCCCGTAGTAGGACCAGACGGCTCCACTGGTTCCACCGCCGTCAACGTCCTCGGAGGTGCCTCCATTCCAGTGGAACGCGAAGACCAACCGGTGTGGTTGGCTGGCGTCGTAATCGTCGGGGATGCTCAGGATGAAGCTGCGGGATTGACCGCTACTCTGGATCGTGTGTTTGCCGCTGGTCAACGTTGGCGTGTGACCGCATCCGCTGCTCAGCTCCGCGTCGCCTGCACCACCCGAATCCGAGGCTGCGCCACTCATGCCTGCAGCGTTTGGGGTACCACCGATCCCAGAGCCACCCGTCGCGGCACCGCCGGTCGCGGAGCCCCCTGTCCCAGCCTCCCCCGTCGCGGCACCGCCGGTCGCGGAGCCCCCTGTCCCAGTTCCCCCCGTCGCCCTTCCACCGCTCCCAAGACCACCCGTCCCACTTCCGTCGGTACCAGAGCCCCCGGCCCCTGTACCCCCCGTCGCTCTGCCATCGGATTCGGCGCCACCCGACGCCCCTCCGCCCCAAGGGCGCCCTCCAGACACAGCAGCACCACTGGCCGCACCTCCCAGAGCCGCTCCGCCGGACCCAACGAGGCCACCGGAGCTCGACGGGTCACCCGAAACGCTGACCCCTCCCGCGTGATCGGTTTCGCCGTTTGGGTCCGCACCGCCAGTGCCAACCTGACTGCCTCCGGAGCCAAACAGACCGCTCCCCGTCCCGGGGATCCCTCCGGTCGTCTGCCAGCCTTCCGAACCTTGGGTTCCGCCACTCGACAAAGACTCCCCGGAAGCGGCTGCACCGCTGACCCCAGAGACGGCGCCGCCAGTCGAGGGGACGGAATCATTGGTCACGCTCGAAGAACAGGCAGCTGCCGCCATGGCGAAGGCTGAAACGATGGGACTCCAACGACGACAGGCTGTCATGTGGCTCTCCGGGGCTCTGGGCGGTGCTGGCACGCGAGTTCTCGCGCGTGCGTCCTCGGGTGGCATGTCGGAGGACACCGCTTCTCTTTCCCCTTATTAGCTTTGCGGGGTCGTGTTTGTTACGACTCCTACCGTTATCTGTGCGGCGCCCACGAACCCAACCAAGGGATAGGCGGACCTGCCGAGCTGGGAGTCAGGTGGTGACCCAGAGCAGTCGGGGGCAATGGGCACAGTGTGCCCGCAAACTGGTAGGCTAGCGCGATCGGGTCCGCTAGCCTGATCTTGGCGCCCGCTTGCCGTCCGCCTCCCTCGACAAGCCGCTCACCCAACCGGGTTGCATCCCGTCGCATGTTCGACTGAGCCGGTCGTCCCACCCTATTCAGGTGGCTTGTCGCGGTACCGCTGGGGGCGCGCCACCAACCATGGTCCTGCAATCGAGCCCGAGCTCTCCGTCCGGATTGCGCGATGGCGCGAGCGAACGCTGACATCGCCCCATTGTCGGACGGCTGCGCGCCACCGGCCGCGAGGTGCGAGGCTCCGCGGGACAATGGCGAGGCACTCCGGCCGAAGCCTACGACCTCGCCACTCTCCTCGATACCACTATTTGAGTCGTTTCGTCTCCCGCGGCGGCAGCAGATTCCGTAATCCGCGCATCCGCGCGCCGCAGCCTCCTCGAGAGCTCCCGGCAGAGATTCTGGATGAGCATGACGTATCCAGGCATGTCTTCGCGGTACAGCATGTACAGATCGCGGTTGGTGAGCGAATAGAGAACGCATGGGCGCTCGGCGATCACCGTGGCTGACCTGGCTTGAACGTCGATGATCGCCATTTCGCCAAAGCACTCTCCCTCGCCGAGCCTCGCGATGCGTACCATGATTCCTTCACCCTGCCGGTAGAGTACGACCTCGCCCTCGCGGACGATGTACATGCAGCGACCGGGCTCACCTTCGCGAACCACGACGGCGTGCTCCGAATACTCCTCCGCCCGAAGCATCCCGATGATTCGATCGCGGGTATGGCTCTCGAGCCCCCCAAACAATGGAATCGCAGAGAGAAAGTCGTTCAACGTCACGCCGCTCTCCATAATGAGCGATGAGAGCACGCCCCGATTCGCTGGGCAATCGCCGCTCCACCGCGTCGGCAGCACGTTGATATTACTGGATCAAATCCGGGGGCGTGCCTCGCGTATTCCGGAAACGCTCGCGCCTCCTGGCCAGAGGTCAGACGAAAGGCCCGGCACCGCATCGTCGAACTGCGCCGTCGCCCCGAGCCTGGCTGGGGTTCGGGGCGGCTGCGCTGGCGGCATGCCCTCACTCCTGATTGGGTGGATCCGTGGGCAAGAGAGGGGGGTTGCTCGGACAGGACGGATGGGCAGCGAGGCATTCGTCGCGAGTCATGGTGAGCTTGTCGCAGTCTGCACCTTGACAGCTACAGTCCGCAAGCGAGACACAGGCTGTCCCATCCCAGGCGTACCCGAGGAAGCAATGGCAGGCGGCCTCGCCATCGTGCACCGCCTCCGCCTCCATCGGTAGACAGCTCTCATGGACGGACTCGAACCGCTTCGCGTCGTCGCAGCTGATCTCGAGCGGCTGAGTGGTCTCGGGCGGCGACACGACGGGGCACTCGGCGTGTGCGGCAACGCACTCGTCGTAGCTCTGCGTCACCTTGTCGCAGTCTGCACCTTGACAGCTGCAGTCTGCCAGCGAAACGCACCGACTCCCGTTCCAGGCGTACCCGAGGAAACAGTCGCACGGCCCCGCCTCGGCATCGGGCACTGCCTCCGCGTCCATGGCCTCGCAATCGTCATGGACGTTGGCGATCTCCAGCATGTCTTCACAGGCGATCCGAACCGGTTCCGGGATGGTGGGTGGAGACGCGGCAACGCACTCGGCGTGTGCGGCAACGCACTCCTCACGACTCCGAGTCAGCTTGTCGCAATCCGCACCTTCGCAACCACAATCCGCTAGCGAAACACAGCTACTCCCATTCCAAGCATATCCGAGGAAACAGTCGCACGACCCCTCGGGGTCGGGTACCTCCTCTGCGTCCATTGCCTCGCAACCGCTGTGAGCGCTCGCATAAAGGGCAGCGCTGGCGCAAGACAGAACCTCCTGTTCCGGCGGATCATCCTTGGCTTCGGGGTCATCCGCAGACCCACAGGCAGAGAGCAGGACCGGAAGGACGTAGATGAACACTTTTCTCATGGCGTGATCTCCATTCGTGCAGTTGGATAGGGTAAGGGTAGTCCTACTGTCGAAGGCTCTCAGGCAGCCCGCCCGTCAAGCTCGGCTTCTGGTGAAGTGTCGCGAGAACCGGAGCGGAGCGTACGTGGGGTACGTGAGCACCAGAAGCGCAGCGAAACGAAACCGGAAGCCGAGATCGGCGGGCGTCCTCTGAGATAGGTTTGCGGCAGTAGGGGTAGGCAAGCCGATTCGGGGTTCCGAAATCGGCGTCTCGTTCGGGGAGGGTCGCTCGGGGTGCCGGCGACGGACTGCTGACTCAGGGAGCGCGGAAGGTGATGGGCCAGCGCTCGGTTTCGGGCGCGGTCGCCTCGATGAAGAAGATCTCTTCGTCGGCGTCGAGCTCTGCGGTCGGCTCCACGCGGATCTCGATCTCGCCGCCTGGCGAGAGGGTCACGGGCCACGACTGGTTCGTTCCCAGGTCGATTCCGGAAACCGCTCGCCGAAGCACGGGAGCGTCCAGTGTCACTCGGTCACCGCACCCATTGCTGACGACCACACTGTGTGTCGAACGGAGCTCCAGCTCCTTGTCGGGATCCAAGACAAGACAATCGGCGAAGGCGCGAGTCACCGGTGCCGGATGTGCAGTGTCCGGATCGAGCCACAGATCCACCGGCTCGGATCGCTCGGTTCCATGGAGGATCTGGATCCTCACCTCTTGGCCTCCCAGTACCTCTGGCATCAGGAAACTGCCATCCATGCCAACCTCTGCTTCGGCCCGGGGAAGATCCGAACCGAGCGGGTAGAGGCGAATGATGGCCCCAGGGGGACTGGCAGCTCCGGGTCCACCCACGAGCTCCACCGGCCGCTCAGGGCTGTGAGGTGCGTCAGGCTCGTTGAAGGTGGTCCGTTCAGGATCGAACTCGAAGGCGACGTCTGGTGGATCGGGCTTGGGGCTCACGCCGCACCCGACGAGGCCCCACGCAAGGCCAAGCGCGGAGAGCCAGCGACCGGCACGCACCGCGAGTCCCTTGCCTGGCTTTGATCCTGTGTAGCGCATCGAAGCGAACTAGAAGCAAGGATGATGCCACACACGCGATTCCCAGGAAAGGCTCAAGACGAGCCTCCATGTGCCACGGGAGTTGTTTCATTGTGTATCATTCCGCATCGCAATGATCAGACGTGCTGCAGGTTGGCCAATTGGCCATCCCCTCTCCACCGGGACGGTAGTCGCGGGCCGGTACGAGATCCTCAGCCTGCTCGGCTCGGGTGGAGCTGCCGACGCCTATCTCGCGCGTGACCGACTGTTGATGCGCGAGGTAGCGCTCAAGCTGGTCCGCGCAGATTCCGGTGAGCGGCTGGAGGGGCTGCGACATGAGTTCGGCCTGCTTCGCGAGCTCTGTCATCCGCACCTCGTCGAAGTGCTCGATTTCGGACGTTTTCGGGCCCAAGGCGGACGCCACTCAGGAGCCTACTACACCGCGAACGTGGTGCCGGGTCGCTCTCTGGCGGAGGTGTTGCGCAGTGGGGATCCACCACCTTGGACGAGCCTACGACAGGTGTTGACAGACGCGCTCGACGCGCTGAGGTGCCTTCACTCGACAGGCCTTCGTCACGGAGACTTCACGCCAGCCAACGTCATGGCGCGACCCGACTGGCGAGGTGTCCTCATCGACTTGAGCTGCGGATCCCAATTCGATGCGTCACCGGCTGGCGTCTCCGGAACACCGGGCTATCTCGCCCCCGAGGTGCTGAAGGGGCAACCTCCCGATCATCGGTCGGACTTGTACTCGGTGGGCGTAACTCTGGGCGCAATCCTCGACTGTGTTGGTGCAGAAGTCGAGCAGACCTTCCGCCCGTTGGTGCGCCGGCTGACGGCGTCGGAACCAGCTCAGCGAGGAGCGCATGTCGACGAGGTTCTCGAGGCGCTGGGCGTCGATCCCGCAACGCTACCACCGGTTCCGCTGGGCCTCGGCACCTTTGTCGGAAGAAGCCGCGAACTTGGACTGCTCCGGGGGATCCTCGACGATCTGGTCGGCGCAAGACCGGGCGCCCGCGTGGCGATGGTGGAAGGCGCCGAGGGAATCGGCAAGACTCGCCTGCTCGAAGAGCTGCGCTGGGAGGCCCTGGGGAAGTGCACCGCACTCGAAACCAACACTTCGCTTCCTGGTGCCATCCCCCAGCTCCTGGCAACCGCGCTCGGGGTCGATTCGGTTCCGGAAGACCTCGACTCCGTGCTGGGCGCCTGGGACCGACTTCAGCAGAGCCTCGAGGCGCCGCTCATGCTTCTCATCGACGACGCCGATCGACTGAGCGACGCCCAATTGCAGATCCTCCGTGCTCTCGTCCGCTCGCTGGGCGCCCCGGGCCGCTTGGCGGTGGTGATCTCGTGCACCGAGCCACTGACTCCCCCCCTTGAAGAAGGCCTCCGATTGGTGCTCGCACCACTACCTTCCACCGACGTGGAAGGTTGGCTTGGTCGAAGTCTCCCGTCCACCACGGTCAATGATCTATGGCAACTAAGCGGCGGCCATCCCAAGGCTCTGCGCAGCTTGCTCGACGAGTTCGTCGGCGGAACCATCGACGCAGAGCAGCTTCATGATGGCACGGCCGC
Organism: uncultured Polyangiaceae bacterium; assembly: GCA_964424695.1. Taxonomy (GTDB): domain Bacteria; phylum Myxococcota_A; class Polyangia; order Polyangiales; family Polyangiaceae; genus JAEWRL01. Next base: position 14,839 of record CAYRKE010000131.1, on the reverse strand, counting down.
CATTCGATTGTCCTCGCAGCGTCGCGCGCGAGCGGGAGCGCTCAGCCCAGCCGCACAACAGGCCCTTGGCATCATCGCCTTGGTGGTCCCTTCCCTGTCGGACCTCGCGCTAGGTGCATGGCGCGTGTCCGAGGACACGCAACGGGAGCTCGTGGTGCAGGGCCTCGCCACGGCCGATCGCTGCGGACTCCGACTGGCTCGTCCCGGCGAGGCGCGTGAATTGGTTGCGGCGCTGGATCCAAGGTTGATCCAGGGGCTCCACCGGGGCATCGCATCGTGGATTGGCGAATTGCAACGCACCACCGAGCCCAATCGACGGCGCCAGGCAGAGCTCGCGGCCATTGAGATCGAGCATTTGGCTCTCGCGGGACAGGCAGCGCTCGCCGCAACGCGGCTCGGGGACACCGAGCCGCTCCAAGACACAGCGCCGCGCGCGTGGCGACGAGCCGTGAGCGCCCTCCGCGGCGTGGAGGGCGGCCCCAATCTGCAACTTGCGCTGGCGCGGCTCGAACGCTCGACGGGAGCTGTGCGCGAATCTGAACAGCGGCTGAGACGGCTCCTAACCGAACCCATCGAACCCGAGCTCGATGCTGAGGTTCGAATCGAACTCAGCGCCGCCAGGGTGGAGTTGGGACAGGTCGCCGAGGCAGAGCAGGAGCTTGGCCGAGTCGGGGATTCGGGCGCGCCCAGCTCCAGCCGGGCCACCAGCGCGCTCGCCCAGTCTCTGTTGAAGCGAGGCCGCTATCGAGAGGCGGCAAGCACCGCCGAGCGAGGCCTTGCCTATGGCGCCGAACCCAAAACGAAGGCCATGCTCCTGTTGACGCTGGGGCTCGCCCAGAGTTTCATGGGAAGCCCTCGCCTGGCTCAGGAAAGGCTCAACCAGGCTGCCGAACTCGTGGAGGCCATCGACTCACCGCGAGGAGTCGTTCGCTTGCGCGGCGCCCAGGCCATCGTGGCCTACGAACTCGGTGAACTCTCCGAGGCCGCGCGACACCACACGGACGCACTCACACTCGCGGAGCGGCACGGCCTGGTCGATCAGTTGGCAACGGCCTTGCTCAACCTCGGAACGGTTCATCACCAGCGCGGGGACTGGGGCGCCGCATTGCCGATCTACGAACGAGGCCAGCGCATCGCCATCGCGCTCGGCCAAACGCGAACCCTGGCGCTCATGCGCTTCAACTTGGCCAAGCTGTACCTCGATCTGGGCCAGACGGAGCGCGCCGCTCGAGCGGCCGAGCTCTGCCGACAGCAGGCACGAGCAGCCAGCCTGCCCCTGGTCGCCGCAGAAGCGCAGTCGCTCTCTGGAGAGCTGGCCCTCCTCGAGAACGACTGCGAGGCAGCGCGCGGGCACTTCACCGCCGCACGAAAGGTGGCGGTTGAGCACGCCAGTGCCAGGGAGTGTCTCGAACTCGATTTGCATCTGGCGGAAACGGAGCTCCTCGCGGGAAACCTGGACGCGGCAGCAGTCGGGGTTCAGGAATGCGGCGCCAAGGCAGAGGAGGCGCACGCCGATGACGTTCGGATCCATTGCCGTCTGGTGGAGGGAAGGCTTGCCTCGGCCCGAGGGCAGCCGCAGCACGCGAGCCATGTCCTGGAGGAGGTCACCGTGCAGGCCGAACGCGCTGGCCTTGGAGACCTCCAGGCTCAGGCCGAGCTGGCACTTTCGGAGGCACTCTCGGTGCTGGGATCCACGACGCTCGCCCAGAAGCACCGGCAGGCCGCACGCATGCTCTGGGAACGCACCGCCGCATCGCTGAGCCCCACTCTGCGCCAGGCATTCTGGCAGCATCCAAGGCGGCTGCCAGTGGCACTCCCAACGGCGGAGCCGCAGCATCGTGCTTCACGTCGTGAACAGCGACTCGAACTCTTGCTGGATGTGAACAAACGCTTGAACTCCTCGCTCAGCGCGGAGGCGGTACTCGAACGAGCAATCGATGCTGCGCTCGAGCTCACCGGGGCCGAACGTGGGTTCGTCCTGGTAACCGAGCCCACCATGTCGCCGAACGATCTGCGAGTGGCCGTGGCCCGCCGACTGGACCGAGCGACCCTCGAGCCGCCAGCTGGCACGCTACTCCCGATAGGAACGGGAACGCCAGCAGAGGACCATGGACGCTTCAGTCGGGCCATCGCCGAGAGCGTTGTGAGGGGCGGCGCGCCGGTGGTCACATCCAATGCGCTGGAAGACGAGCGCTTCCGTCGGCAGAAGAGCGTGCATGCGCTGCGGCTGAAGTCCGTAGTGTGCGTCCCGGTGGCCTCCCCCGACAAGATTCTGGGCGCCCTCTACCTCGATAGCCAACTCGCCCAGAGAGGGTTTGACGACGAGGACGTCCGACTGCTGACAGCGTTTGCCGATCAGGTCGCGCTCGCGCTTCGCAACGCCCGGCTCCACGATGCTCTAGCGCAGCGCAATCGAGAACTCTCCCGTGAACGGCGAAGAGTGGAGGAGCTGGTCCGGAGTCAGGCCGCCGAAATTGCCCGGCTCGCGCAAGAGGTCGAGGAGCGTCGGAGGATCCTGGAGCACCGATACGACTATGGGTGCCTCATTGGTTCCAGTCCGGCGATGCAGCGGGTCTTCGCGCTCTTGGACCGAGTGATAGAGACCGATCTATCGGTGCTGATCGAGGGAGAAAGCGGCACCGGCAAAGAGCTGGTGGCGCGGGCGATCCACACCAATGACGCCCGCCGCCAAGGTCCTCTCGTGAGCCTCAACTGCGCGGCGGTCCCTGAGAACCTGCTCGAGTCGGAGCTCTTTGGCTATGAGCGCGGCGCCTACACCGGGGCGGATCGAAGCCGGGAGGGCCTAATCCTTCAGTCGAGCGGTGGGACGCTATTCCTCGACGAGCTGGGGGAAATGCCGAGTGCGATGCAGACCCGACTCCTGCGCGTGATTCAGGAGCGGGAACTGCGACCGCTGGGATCCGATCGCGAGATCCCCATCGATCTTCGTCTGGTCTGCGCCACGAACCGTCGGTTGCGCGACGAAGTGGCTGCCGGCCGATTCCGGGAGGACCTCTATTACCGAATCAGCGGGGTCGAAATCACCCTGCCTCCCTTGCGCCAACGCCGGGAGGACATCCCGGCACTGGTTCATCACTTCTTGACCCGTGCGGCGAGCCGCGCCGATCGCCCCGTGCCAGAACTGACTCGTCAAGCCCTCGAGGCGTTGACACACGGTTCATGGCCGGGAAATGTCCGCGAACTCGAACACGTGGTAACCCGAGCCGTGGTGCTGTCCGACGGTGGTCGGTTGACCGCCAAAGACTTCGAAGTCCCCCAACAGACTCAACCAGAACTTGCTGTCGATCGTCAGGGATTCGAACGCCAGGAAGCCGCCCGAATCGCCGCCGCGCTCTCCGCCAATCGCTTCAACGTGTCGAAGGTCGCCCGAATCCTGGAAATCCCCCGCGCAACCCTGTGGAGAAAGATGAAGCGCTATGGGCTCAATCGCTGAGTCAGGAAGCGAGACGCGGAGCGCCCGACCCCTCGCGACGCGTTCTAGCGCATTCGGTAGAGTTGCTCGATGTCCGAACCAGCAAGGACCCGGTCGTAGATGCGTAGCTCGTCGATCTCCGCATAGAGCCCAGCATGGGCGTCGTCCAAGGTCCGGCCGAGCCAGTTGGGAGACGTGACCCCGAAATCGGACGGGCTGGGGCACGAGACCTCGCTGCCACCCCGGATCTCACCATCGATGTAGAGGGTGACCCCCGAACTACTCCAGGCCACCGCGACATGGTGCCAAGCTTGGTCTGTGAACGTGGGGGTCGTGTTCCACACATCGACGAACACGACCCCTCCGTGGACACCACCCAGGTGCGACCCCTGGACGCCAGTCTCGAGATTGGCGTCGTCTGGGGCGAAGTAGATCGCTTCGTCAGCCCCTCGGCTGAAGTCGAAGAGCCGACCGCCCCAACGCGCCGAGGAGAGATCGCGCACCCAGATCGATATTGTCACCTCAGCAAGATCGCTCAGAATCCCATCGGGTAGTTCGATCCAGTCGGATGTGAATTCGTTGCCGCCCATGTTGCGCATTCTGACGGCTCCCCCCATCACGCCCTCCTCCGGATGGGTACAGCCGCCCACGTAGGTGCCGTTCATGGATGCATCCATCAGGTTGGCGGCAACCTGACCCGATGCCTCATCGAATGGATAGTACGCCACGAGCCCTACAGAACCGACGATACCGCCCGTCCCGCTGGTACCACCGGTACCTAGCTCGCCGCCCGTCCCGCTGGTACCACCGGTACCTAGCTCGCCGCCCGTCCCGCTGGTAC
>CAYRKE010000131.1:0-10465 GCA_964424695.1 uncultured Polyangiaceae bacterium | reverse complement strand
CCGCCCGTCCCGCTGGTACCACCGGTACCTAGCTCGCCGCCCGTCCCGCTGGTACCTAGCTCGCCACCAGTCGCGCTATTCCCGCCGCTGCCCGACCCGGCACCTGAGCCTGCGCCGGCGCTGTTTGAGGCCCCGCTCGCCGCCACGCTGCTCACGCCACCACTACCCGAGTCGCTGCTCGTCCCAGCGCCAACCAGGTCACCGCTCGCTCCAGCGCTGCTGACCCCACCGCCGCCCGATTGGGCGCCCGCCGTGGGGGCGCTTGTACCGCTGCTCCTTCCGGCGTCGTTCGTGCCATCGGTGCCGGCTCCGCCTCCGCCCGCGCCAATCGTGACGCTGCCCCCCGTGTTGGCGCCGCTGTCGTTTCTTCCCCCCGTCGTCACAACGCCCAGGGAAGTGCTACCAGCTGCTGCATCCTCCTGGGGAAATATCTCATCTTCCGTTGGCATCTGGAGGGAGCACGCCGCGAGGATTCCGCAGCCGCATGCTGCGAAAAGGACGTACACTACCGGTCCTGTCCTAACCGAAACCGCCTTCGGCAACTGCTCAACGCTTTCAGACCGACCCCCCATACTAGGGTTTCGCTTTGCTTCGACGACTCGACGGAAGTGGCTTGCTCGGCAAATCAATGGAGGTCCGCGGTTGTGGTCACTGGAAGCACTCTGGCTTGTAGGTCTTGACGCGGTCTGCCCCGAACGTGTAGGGCGGATCACAGTTGCGCGACGTATTCGACCTGGCCGTGGCGCGCGGTCGGGCATGGGCAGCTCGCCCGCTTGGCGCTGGGGGCGCACCGATCGCTGGCGTCGACTCGGCAATGGCCTGCTGCCGATTCGCTGGATCCGGCTTGAGCACGAACTGCAGTGACATGTCCTTGTTGAACACGACTTCCTTGCGCTCGCTCAAGTAACCACGCGCCCGAACCTCCAGCACGACCCGCTGGTTGGCCCGAAGCTGCTGCCCTGCGTAGCGGTCCTTGGCGAGTGGCCTGCCGTCGAGCAGGATCTCGGCACCTCGCGGGAGCGCCTCGACCTCGAGCGCAACCGTCCTCGGTTCCTGGTGCGGCGTGGGAACGTCAGAGCGCGCCGCGTGTTGGGTCATGATCCACGCTCCCAAAAGCGCAACGCAACCCGTGGCCACAGCGGGCCAGACCCACTTGCGCTTGGGCACCTCGCGCAGACGGGACGCGTCAGGATTGATCCGAACCGTTGTGGCAGAGAGTCTGCGTGCCGACGGCCGGGATGCCAAGTACATCCCGGACGAATCCGCGAAACCCCTCAGCTCACGTAGCTTGTTGTTGATGTTCAGTTGTTGCTCACGCCGACTCTCACCGAAATGCCGGGACATGAAGTCGGCGAGCTCGCGCGGCTGCACGACCCACCCCTCCTGCACGAGCACGCGGTCGATCGCCTCGCGCATTTCCAGCGCGGACCGGTAACGGTTGTTGCGGTCGAAATCGGTTGCGCGCTTCACGAGCGCAACCACGGACTCGGGTGTTTCGGGTGCGACGTTACCGAGGCTGGGCAGCGCGCCAGTCGCTAGACAACGGAGGAGCTCGACCTCCGTCTTGCCCTCCCACATTCGGCGCTTCGCCGCTGCCTCCCATAGCATGACCCCCACCGGAAAGATGTCTGCTCGCCGATCGACACTCGAGCTACCAAGGAGTTGCTCGGGCGCCATATACTGGAGCTTCCCCTTGATGGTTCCAGCGCGTGTGGCTTGGCCATCGGGGACATTCACTTTGGCGATTCCGAAATCCAGGATCTTGACGGGACCATCGTGCAAGATCATCACGTTCTGCGGGGACACGTCACGGTGCACCGCGTTCAGCAGCTTGCCCTCCAGATCCTTCAATTCGTGCAAATGATGCAAGCCGGTCAGCACCTGTGACAGGACATATAGACTCAGCCGCAGCGGCAGCTCCTGGCTGGCTTGCCTCAATACCGACGAAAGCGGCGTGCCATCCAGATACTCCATCACGATGACCGGCGCTCCCGAGTCCTCGATGACCGCCATCACCTGAACCACATTCGGGTGATTCATCTGAGCCGAGAGCTCAGCCTCACGCCTGAATGAAGCCCGCACCGCCGGATCGCCGCAGAACTCCGGATTCAGCACCTTGAGGACCACGAGCTTGCGAATCCCGAACGCCTGGCTCTCGGCCAGGTAGACTCGCGCCATGCCGCCGCGCCCCAATTCGAATAGCCGACGGTAGGCCGGCTCCGTGCCGCCGAACAGATCGAGATCCGCAGCGTTCATGAGGGACCAAGGTAACACGCCGCTACTCTCCAGGGTATCGCGGGAAGTCCGAGGGGGTTCGTGGTGTGCGGCTCACCTGCGTACTGGTTTGCCGGCGTTGGTACGCGCTCGGCATACATGCGCTGAGTATCCTGCTGAAAACGAAGGCCAACCTTCGCACCTTGTCCGACCCCGAGCAGGGGTCGAAACAACGAGGCCCGCAACGAATCCCTTGTCATCACAGAAATCCTGGCGAATGGTTGAGGACACGATGCACATTACTCATGGCGTGATGACAAGGCAGCATGTCCCATCGTCCCATTTTGAGTCAATGAGCGGCGCCTAGGCCAAATGATGCGGATGCGGAATCGTGGGGACTGGGCCTCGCGCAGCGGATCGAGCCGAACCGTTGCGCTAATCACGTCGAGCGTGGTGTTAATGACAACGGGTGTGACCCGCTCGGCCCGCGCCGATGTCCAAGCCTGCATTGACGCGCATGCTTCCGGGCAGCGGGAAGCGATGGCCGGTCGGCTCAAGCGTGCTGCCGAGCTGTTTGCGTCCTGTGGTTCGAGTGAAGAATGCCCCGAGGCGATCCGCACTGAATGTGTAGATTTCTACCGAGATACGGAGAGAAACGTCCCCACTGTGATACTCCGGGCCGTGGACGCGCAAGGGAAGGACCTCACCGACGTCCGCGTGTACTCGGGGGAGGAGCTGCTGACTGAGAGTCTGGACGGTCGTGCGCTTGCGCTCGATCCCGGCAAGTATGCCCTCCGATTCATAGACCCGAAGGGAACGATAGTCCGGCGCGACGTCCTGGTGCGCGAGGGAGAGAAGAACCGAGCCGTATCCGTGCGAATGCCTCGACGCACGGACACCGACTCTGACGCCGAGGTAACCCACACACCCGCTGAAGGCGGGATTGACCAGGAATCCCTCCCTGCTGCGTTCTGGATATCAGCCGGAGTGGGAGCCGCTGCACTCACCTCCTGGGGCGTCTTCGCGTTGCTCGGGCGGGCTCGAGAGTCGGAGCTGAGTGAGTGTTCGCCAAACTGTGGCCCAAGCCGCCGCAACGACTTCGACACGATGCGCAGGGATTACCTTATTGCGGACGTCTCGCTCGGAGTCGCAGTGGCATCCGCCGGGGTCGCAGCCTGGCTCTACTTCCCGAGCCAGCGGTCGCCCGCCACCGAAGGCTCCAGTGGAACGCACGGCCCCGTGACTCAAGTGTTCCTGCAACCGCTCATCAGCACTCCTGGCGCCGTATTCACACTGAAAACCGGCGCCTTCTGAATCACCGATCAGTTTGCCTGGCGCGGAAATCGCCTGTCTCCGCGCGCCCAGGCCGGGCGAGGTGAGCAGACAGGCGCTCCGGTCAATGCTGCTGCACCCTCAGTGCTCCGGTTGCTTGTTCCAGAACGGCAAACAACCTGTCTGTCATTCTAGGTTCGCGGGTCCAGACGGCTCCGACCGCAAACCGCATTGCAGACAAGGATCCGGGACGGCAGCGGGTGGGTTGAACTGCAAGCCAGTCTTTCAGGCACACGAACCTTTTCCATCGCCAGGGTGCCGCGCCGCGGTCTCGGTTCTCACATTTGCTCATCAGGAACGATACGAGGCAGCGCAGTCCACTCGAACCGTCGTTGGATAGGAAGCGATCCAACACGAATCCAGGCCAGCTCGGCCATCGGCCCGAGTTGTCGTTCTCGGGAAACGTTGTAGTTAGCGCACGGCGCAGAGGCGAATGAAGCTTCTCTGCCCCGCCGGCTCAATCGGTTGCGTTGCCTATCCGCTGACGAGGCTCATATCGTGGAATCCTGGCTGAATCGTGCACGCGAGTTTCTCGGACGAATCGGGCTAGCCGGCTGGTTGTGCTTGGCCGTCTCCATCCTTGGGCTCGCGCTGCGTCTGGAACACGCCATCACCTTCGACGGGCCTACGAAGGGCTCGGACTATGATGCCAACATCTCCGGCGTCTACTGGATGCTGGAGAACCAGCGGCCCTTCGACTTCACTCCAGAGGTGCACTGGTCCGTTCGATACCAACCCCCATTCTGGTCCGCGGTGGGCGCGATGCTCATCCACCTGACGAACTCGGAGCGCTCGATCGCCTACGGTGCGGTGTTTGGCTGGGTGATTCGCCAGTTTCTCCTATGGCGAATCCTCAAGCAGGTGGCCCCCAACAGCGCCTATAGCAGGCTGGCGGCATTGGCGATCAGCGCGGTCCTGCCGATCAGCGCCCTCACCGACGGCAAGGTCAATCCAGAGCCCTACCACTCGACGGTGTTCACCGTGGCCACCTACTTTCTATGGCGTATGGAGCGGGAGTCGCTGCGCCCGAGTGGGATCTCTATCGGCACCGCCGCGCTGTTCGGGCTCTTCACTGGCGTCAGCATGCTCGCGAAGGGAACCGCCGTCACGCTGGTCATGGCGGCCGCGATCGTGCTCTTCTCGCACCTAAAGCGGCTAGAGCGGAAGGGGTTCTGGTCCGCGGTGAAGCAACGCTACGCGCTGCCGATCGTCACCTCTGCCACGGTGTGCTGCCTCGCCTGCGGATGGTGGCTCGGCCCCAATCTGCAAAAGTACCACCATCCATTTCCGCACTTCTGGGACACCGAGACCACGGAGACCCGAGGCACCCTGGCAGAGCCATTCTTCTACCGGAGACCCTTGGGCTGGGCTCTGCCCTTCGAGTGGAAGGACTACGTCGAGCAGCCTCTGAACCGTACGGAGTCGCTGAAAGGCAACTTCTGGGCGGTGATGGTCAGCGGTACCTTCACCGATTGGTACAATCGCGGCTTTTGTCGGCTCCCGAAGGAGCGCTACGAGAAGCGAAATGTCTGGTGTGGCTGGCCGATGAGCGACCGCTGCCTGGCGCTGCACCAGGACCTCTTCTGGGCGGGGCTGCTCATGACGGGATTCGCAGTGCTCTCCGTAGTGCGTACGCTACGGAGCCATCTGAAGATCGGTACTCACAAGGGCTCGCTCGCGCTTCCCACGATCATTGCGCTGGGAGTGATATTCCCCGGCTTGTTCGCGCTCGGCTACCCGTACGACGGACAGGCGGTCCTGAACCCGCGATACCTCCTCCCAGTCTCGATCCCCATCTCGGCTTGCCTCGGCATCGCGCTCGCGCAGTGGCGCACTGCACCGTGGAAGCGGATAGCGGCCCATGTGATGGTCCTCGCTGTCATCACCTGGATCGGCGCGCTCGTGGTCTATGGACGATTTGGGACCTAGCTGAGACGCTGATCCCATCCGAATCCCCAGCATAACAAGCCCCATGTCCCGCTCCGCCCGAAGCCCGTCACCCAGCCACCCCGTCGAACCCCATGGAGAGTAGTCAGGGAAACCCCATGCCTTCCGTCTCTCGTGAGCAAGCTAGGCCACTCATACCGTCTGGCGCGGAAAGCCACGCGCCACCGACGCAGACTGAACTCGACGCGGCAGGCGTCCCACCGCAGGTCCAGTCGAACGCCAAAGGATTCGGGAGGATGCCTGCCATGATCGGAGTGTCGGTGCTCGCCGTCGCGTGGGCAGCTTGGAACGGCATTGGAGCGTCCGAGCCGTCGAACGCCAGGGCGATCCCCAATCGCCTTGCCCGGGCGGGAGAGTCTGCGAGGCCTGCTCTCAGCGGCGAGGCAAGACCGGGAACCGGAGACATGGTGCGCCTTCCCGCCGGAACGTTCCTCATGGGTTCGGATGACCGCGCCGAAGACGAGAAGCCCGTGCACAGCGTCACGGTCGCGAGCTTCGAGATGGACGCGACGGAGGTGACGGTGCGGGCGTACCGGGCCTGCGTCGAGTCGGGCATGTGCTCCGAGGCAGGGCTCGGCTTCTCATGCAACTGGCACTGGCCGAACCGGGACGACCACCCCGTGAACTGCGTGGACTGGTACCAAGCAACCACGTTCTGCGCCTGGGCGGGCAAGCGCTTGCCAACGGAAGAGGAGTGGGAGTACGCGGCTCGAGGACGCCAGAGCAGGGAGTATCCCTGGGGCAGCAAAGAGCCAACGGAGGGGCTCCTGTGCGCGTACCACGACTCGAGCATCGGAACTTGCGAGGTTGCCTCATTCCCCGCGGGGGACACTCCGACTGGTCTGCACGACATGATCGGCAACGTCTGGGAGTGGACGGCGAGCAGGTACTGCCCGTACGACAAGCCGGAATGTTCGGAGAAGAGCCGCGTGTCGCGTGGTGGCGGGTGGATCTACGGCCTCCCAGCTGACCTTTGCGCCGCGATCCGAAGCTGGGGCAAGCCAACGCGACGAATGGGGATCCTGGGATTCCGGTGCGCCCGATAGCGCCGCGTCTCGATCCAGGAGCGCCCGCGGAAACCACGCTGTATGGCGCGTCGGCATGAGAGCGGCGCACGACGTGGGCTGCTGTGAGGTGAACGGAGATTTCCGTCGAGACGGGTCATTCACTGCAGCGTGATGGCAGGTTTGCAGGTCCTCCCCTCCCCACCGGGGGGTTCCGTCAGCGACGGCGGCTCCTTCGCAGCACGGCGCGCCGCGACGCCCGTGCTATCCGTAAAGCCTATGCGCTTGGGCACTTCTTATTCCTGGTTCGGCGTCGTCGAGTCAGTCGTTCTCGGCCTCGGAGTGGTGCTGGTCGCGTGCAGTGGTAGCGGAGGCGCGGCTGGGGGTCCGGCAACGGGCGGGGCCAACGCGATGCCTTCTGGCGGGAACGCGACGAACAACAACACGGGCGGCAGCGCCGTCCAGGCGAGTGGCGGGATGAATGCCGCGGGTGGCACGTCGGCAGTGGGCGGGTCCGGTCAGGGCTCGAGTAGTGGTGGCGCCCACACTGGTGGCTCGAGCAGCGGGGGGGCTGCCTCGGGAGGGGCGATCACCGGAGGCTCGTCGAGCGGTGGAGCCACGTCGGGTGGTTCGACCGCGACAGGAGGTAGCGAAACCAGTGGGGGCACCGCCGGAAGCGGCGGCTCGAGCGTGAGCGAAGCCGCGACGGGCGGGGTGCCGAGCTCTCCCTACGACTACGGGTTCGCGCCCGCGACCATCTCCGCCGATGACGCCCGTGCAGCCTATGACGACTGGGCGGAGATCCACCTCGAGGACTGTGGTAGTGGCGTGTACCGCGTCAGGTGGGAGAACGCCAAGCTCGACGCAACCGTATCCGAAGGAATCGGCTACGGTATGCTGCTCACTGTCTCCCATGGGGACCAGGAGGCCTTCGACGGCCTGCTCGCGTACTACAAGCAAGCTCTGAACCAGGGCAGCAACGATCAATGGGCGCCTCAGCCGGCGACGGGCCTCATGCACTGGCTCCGCTACGGATGCGACGCCCACCGGGCGCTAACGTACAGCGAGTACCCAGACAATGCCGCCGCCGACGCGGATCTCGACGTAGCCATGGCGCTGATCATGGCGGACTGCCGCTGGGGAGACTCGGGATACGCCTCCGAAGCGTCGCGAATCATCGGGGCCATTCGCGAGCACATGTTCATCGATCACAACGGAAAGCACGTGCTGCAGCCTGGCGACTCCACGTGGTTTGACACCATGGGAGCCGGCTGCGTCAACTACTCTTACTTCGCACCGGCCTACTATCGGGAGTTCGCGGCCCACGACTCTGGTAATTCCTCGTTCTGGAATGCCGCCGCGGATGACGCCTATACGCTACTTGCTGCCGCCTCGGACTCCAGCACGGGTCTGGTCCGCAATTGGGGGTCCGCAGACGGGGGAGATGCCACACCGGATTGTCACAACGCTTACACGCAAGCTGCCTCATATGGCGATGACGCCGCTCGAACTCCCTGGCGCATTGCCACCGACTACCTGTGGAACGGCACCAGTGAGGCCAAGGCCTGGAATGACCGCGTGACGGAGTGGGTGAACGAGATCGGCGTCGAGAACACCGCCCAGTGGTACCAGCTGAGCGGAGAGGTCGACACGAGCGCTCCTACGCCCGAGGACCATACGGCCATCAACGTCGGCCCCTGGGCGGTGGGCGCTATGACCTATGATCAGCCGACCGTCGACGCCTTCGCAGACGAGCTCGCGTCGATCCCTTCGGACTCCGGAAGCCACGATGCCGAGTATTTCCCTCGGATGCTGCGAGCACTCACCCTCCTCACGCTGAGTGGCGGATTCACGCCCTGTGGCGGAGCGGAGTAGTCTCACGACGCTGACGGCTTCGCCCAAACAGTCGACCGAAGCCTTCGGCGGCGCCCTCCGGGGCGGTCCCAGTCGTGGGTCGACTGCGTGATCGACCAAGACTTGCTGTGCATGTAGCGCCAATCATGTCGCTCATGTCCACCGCTCGGATAGGCACTGCGTTTCTCGTACCCATACTTGGCCCCCTGACTGTCTTGGCCTGCGGAAGCGACGACGAAGACAATAGGTCGAGCGTGGCCGCGAGTGGTAGCCCCGCCGGTGTGGCCGGCGGAGGCGACACCACCGAGGATTCCGGGGGAACGACCACGAGCGGCATGACGAACGGGGGAAGCGGTGGCGGGACCACCGGACCGGACGGAACAGGATCCGCAGAGACCGAAACGGGCGATACGGTCACGGACTCCGGCGGCACCGCAGCTGGATCTGGCGACGCTGCCCCTGGTTCTGGGGGCACAATAGCGGGTTCCGGCGACGCCGCCCCTGGTATCGGCGGCATCCACGCGGCAGCGGGAAGCCCCGCGGGCGGATCCGGCGGTGTTCCGGAGGATTCGACGGAGAACGGAGTGGCAGGCAATGGGATGGAAGCCGGGGCGAGCGCTACGTCAGGTGGCGCAAACAGTGCATCTGGCGGCGCTTCCTCCAACGCCGTGGACTGCACCGCATTCACCAGCTCAGGGTACGAGGTCTGCAGCACCTCGCCAGACAGCTGTGGGGTGGTCTTCACCAATGGCGATGGCTGCACCGTGGCGTGCGCCGCCGCGGGGCTTCTCTGCGTGAGCGCCGCGGAAAACCTCGATGACAGCTGCGGCCCCGATCTCGAACGTCCCGCTGTGGCGTGCGACTCGGGGCATGAGTCAGACTACTGCCTCTGCGGCCCCGGAGAGTCGACCGGCGCGGGGGGCGCGGAAGGTAACCCTGGCGTCGGGGGCGCCGCCGACTCGGGTGGAACTGGGGGATCTCCAGGCGAAGCGGGCGCGGGCGGGACCCCGGCAACCGCCGGTGCTCCGGGCTCGGGCGGCACGATGGCAACGGGTGGCGCCACCTCTGACGGCGGGACGCCCGACACCGGCGGAAATGGAGCCGAGGGCTGCGCGATTCCCACCGACTTCGAGGCTCCCGTTGGCTACGCCGCTTCAGTCACCGGAGGAGGGAGCGCTCCAGCAGTCGAAGTGAGCAGCATGCAGGGGCTTGTCGATGCCCTCGATGCCTACGACGGCTCCTCGGGCCTGGTGGTCCGCTACACGGGCGTTTTTGATTTCTCCTCCATCGGCGATCCCTGTGAGCAGCACTCCAAGACCGCCCAAGTCGTCGACATCAAGGACGTGTCGAACGTCTCCATCATTGGCGCTCCCGGCTCTTCAATCAGTTTCGGACTTCACTTCGTCCGGGCGACGAACATCGTGGTCCGGAACATGACCATCGGTCTGGTTCCGGGCGCAACCGACGCGATCGGGATCGAGAATGACTGTTCCGACTTCTGGCTCGATCACAACGAGCTCTTCAGCTCGATGGTAGAGTGCGAAGGCGCCGGGGACCTCGAATTCGACGGGCTACTCGACATCAAAGACGGCAGTGGGAACATGACGCTGTCGTACAACTACTTCCACGACCACCATAAGGTGGGCCTCATGGGCTCGAGTGACAGCGACACCAATGACTGGCGCGTCACGCTCCATCACAATTGGTATGAAAACGTGGGGTCGCGCCTGCCGCTCCAACGCGGTGGCCACACCCACCTATTCAACAACTTCTACACCGGGGTCTCGGTAACCGGGGCCAACATTCGAATGGGAGGACTCTCCCTCATCGAATCCAATTACTTCGAGAACTGTCACAACCCTGTCACATCCCGAGACAGCGAATCAATCGGATTCTGGGAACTGCGGGACAACTACCTTGGCAGCGGCATCACCTGGTCCGATGGCGACGAACCGTTCGCCAACGCCGAAGACTGGACAACGACCCAAGCCTTCGGAACCGTGCCCTACGCCTACGAGCCCCACGACGCCACCTGTGTGAAGACCATCGTGATGGCAACGGCCGGCGCTCGGCTGTAGTGCGACAGACCACCCACCGGCTTCACCCCCGACCTA
>CAYRKE010000130.1:0-21177 GCA_964424695.1 uncultured Polyangiaceae bacterium | reverse complement strand
GTTGAATTGGTGACGGTGACGTCGCCTCCGGCGTTCTTGAGGCCTCCGCCTTGAGCTGACGTGTTGACCGCGTTGTCGGTGATAGTACTTCTGTCGATGAATACCTCGCCGTCGAGATTGTAGATCCCACCTCCCTCGAGGGATACGGAGACGTTATCTGCTATCGTCGAGTCGCTCACCAGAAGCAGGCCCTGTGAGTTGTAGATGCCGCCCCCGGCGACATTTGCCTGGTTGTGATCGATCGCGCAACCGCTTAGGGACAGGGTTCCTGCGTTGCGAATGCCGCCCCCACGAGCCATCCAGTCGAAGTTGTTGGTGACCCGACAGTCGATCAGGCTCAGATGCTCCTCGTTGTAGATGCCTGCTCCGCCAAGGTCGAAGTCTCGACTCACTCCGTCGGCTATGGTCAGGCCAACAATCGTTACGGACCGCTGGCTCGTGCGCTCTCCATCTTGCACCCAGAAGACCCGGCCGCTATTGGTGTTGCCGTTGCTGACGGTCAGCAGGCTGCTTCCCGGACCCTGAATGACCAGATCGTCTGCGACCTCCAGCGGCCCAGAGCCCAGCACAATCCGTTGACCAGAGAGAGCTGCGGCGAAGGTGATTGTATCAGGGCCTGTGAGCGCGTTGGTATCCGCCACGGCCTCCCTCAAGGAGACTACTCCGTCCGTGTCGTCCACGACATCGCTGTTTGTCGTGACGGTCACGTCGAGCGCAAGCCCGACATGGGCTAGGCAGAGTGTGCTTGCCGAGACGAGAACGCCTGCGACCCTCGAGTGGTGTGCCATTCTGCTTCCCTCGTTTCTGCCGTTTGGCCTCGCTGGCGTTTGACACGCGCTGGCGTCGTTGTCGCGGTCACTCTTGGCGTGGCGGATTGGCGCCCCGATCTCAGCTCCAGCCATTCTGCCCGAGCGATTGACCGCGCCACGGCCGCGATCCCTGACCTACGCCGCCAGACTACCACAGGGCGCGCACTCCCGGCAATCGATGTGGCGTGTGATTTCCTTCAATGTCCCATGACGTCCCCTTGACAGGCCGCGCTGCGCCTACGGCAGTGATGACCCTTCGGTGCTGTCATCGGGGTGTCACGATTGAAGTACGCGAAGGTCGCTGTTCCATCCGATCCAGCGCTGTCAGTGGAGCTTCCTCCCGACTCGATGCTGCCGGTGGAGTTACCCATCGGACTCGATGCCACCGGCGGAACTCTCTTTCGACTCGAAGCCGTCCGTAGCGCTTCCTCCGGACTCGATGATGCTGGTGGAGGTGCCTGCGGAGTCGATGGTGCTGGTGGAGGTGCCGACGAGATGGGAAGCAGCCAGCTGCCTCCAGAGCCGTGCTTGCACGTCCCGAGCGTGGAGCGTGCGTCCAGGCCCCCCACGTGCGGGTCGGTTTCTGTGCCTCTCCGGGCGAAGCAACGGCGTTGGGCGGATTTCGAGCAAGTGGTCTAGAAGACGCCGGAGATGCTTGCGCGCATGCCGCGACGATCCACGGTGAGGCCGGGGACTACGGTGGCAATCGCCGGTCTCGGGGCTTCAGGGACTCGTGCGTAGGAGAGCGCAAGATCGTCGATAAGCATCGCCGACAGTGCACCTACGCCTCCCATGATCAGGAGTAGCCCGCCCCCGTACATGCCATTCTCACCGTCGCCGCTTCCTGCGCTATTGGCCGCAGAAGCTATCGCGAGAGCGGGGATACCAACGCGAAGTGCGATGCTGGCGAGCATTCGGCCGGTGTTGCCGTGCTGATAGTGCACGATGGGTGGGCCTGCGAGATACACACCGACTCCAACGAGAACGGGCGAAGTCAGGATGGCGAGCCCATCGAGAGCCAGGTTGGTGTCGCCGTACCACACCCGGCGCGTTGGCTGCTCCGGTGACGACTCGCGCCCACGAGCAAGCGGCCGAGGCTTCCCTCGGTCATCCACTTGCATGGGCTTGTTTTCCGATCCCGGTTCGGGTGAGGGCGCCGCGAATCGATAGCGCGGCCAGGACCAGCGCACGCTGGAGTTGCCTTGCTCTTCGTCGAGGGATTCGAGGGAAGCGCCACTGCTCTCCCCATAACCCGTCTGTGCGCTGGCGTCTGCCGCGCGCAGAAGTACTACCATCGCGAGCAATGGCGGGATCAGTCTCCGTGTTGGTCGACACTTGCGGTGCACGGCCGCTGGAGAGCAAGGCACATGCCAGCATCCTCTGGAGGGGCCTTGATGGGACTGGGGAGGAGCTGGCTCAGCGGGTGTGGTCGTTCGGTCTCGGGGCGCCCGCTTCCGGACTATCCGTGTCGGCACGCGCTGCCCGGGCGTCGTGGGGCTTCACCGCGCTCGCGGTCGCGGGGTTGTATCCATCGAGCACACCTGTGTCTCGAATGCGACAGGCTCGCGTGCCAACGCATCAAGCTGCGCGCGTCTCGCCCGAGGTAATGCGCTGGCTTGCCTATTGCCCTGAGCGCCCGCGGTGTCGCCACCCGGCGAGGACTTCGTGGGATCGTGATGAATGATTGGGACGTGGCGCAGAGGCGCACGAGGCAGGCGGGTTTCCTCGGGCTGGGGCGAGCGTGCCTGCTCGTGACGAGCCTGGTGCTCGCTGGCGGCATGTCAGGGTGCGGTGGCCGAGCCGAGACACCTCCGCAATTCGCAAGAACCGCTTGAAGTGCGCATTCCCCGAAGCGGTCTCGAGCCGCAATCCCTGGGGAAGCAGGTGCGGCATGGCGTTCGTTTCATTGAGAAGGACCGCGACGCGTGGCTCGAAGCCGAGTTGCTCTGGAACGGCCTGGATCCGGAGCGACCCGAACAAGAGCGCTGCGACGTTGCGGTGCTCGGCGTGAAGCCCGCTGAGGTGGAGGGGGTTCTTGGGGAGCCGCTGCGCCCTGTGCTGTCCCTGCGGCTCCCGCGAACCGACGAGCACTGTTCGAATCCGCGAGCCTCAAGGTGCTCGAGGAGGCTGTGGCGCAGCTCATCGAGGATCGCAAGGCCGTCCAGGCCAAGAGCCTGCCGCCGCCAGGCCAGGCAGAGTATCTCGATCTCGTGCGGGCCGTCATCGGTCTCAGGAAGGAGCAGAAGGAACAGCTCGAGTTTCTGAAGCAGCTCCGCCTCTTCACCTTCCAGAACCACCCTGATCCCGCAGGGCACCGGGAATGATCCCAACCTGCTGCCGCGCCGATCTGGCGAACTTGCTCGACTCATGGGGCGCTCTCGGCTCGGCGGAGACGGAAGCGGCGCGGGGGAGGGCGCTCGAGCTTGCCGACTTCTTGGGCTGCTTCGAGGGGGTCCCGAGCGCGATTCCGGAGTCGCGGCGGGGTGAGCGACGGCGGTGCACTACTCGACGGAAACCGAGCGCACCTGGAAAACCGAGGAGCCGAGCCTCCAGGCTCCCTGGGAAGGACCCGAGCATCGGAGCTCCCTCGCCTACCCAACGAGCGCGCCCCTCGTGCCATGGCCGCGGCTCTGGCGGCACCTCCGAGCCCAGCAGAGCCACCTGCGGCTGACGAACGAGGTGGATGTCCCTCGCCTCGAGGAGCGCCTTTGCCGTGTGGAGCCCATTCTGACCGTGCCGCGGCTGAGCCGGGCCCGCTTGGAGGTGCGGCCCCGTATCCTCATCGACGCGGCGAGTCGCAATATGCCCTTCTGGTTCGACCAGGACCAGCCCTGGGACGCCCGGGAGGGTGCGGCGCTTCCCTTGAGCCCGGAGGGGCTCGAGGGCCGCGCCGAGGCTCTGCCATCCTTGGTTTCGCCAGCGAACCGCGTGGAGCTCGGGCTGCTTCGGGCTGCCCGCGGCCTCTTGCCCCCCGGGAGTGCGGGCCACGATCAGCAAACCCTCGCGGGAGTAGCCGGCATTGGGCGAGACTGCCGCGCTCCCCAGGGGAGGCTGTCCATCGCCGCGAAGACCCATTCGGCCTTGGCGGGCCAAACCGGTACACACCTCGATGCACGTGGCGGTCAGCCAAGGCGTGGATCGCGAACCCACCAGCCGTATGGTTCGATGCGGCACCAGCTGTGTTCAAACACCTCCTACCGATTCTGCGTCGCCCGCGGAGCGCGCTCCGAGCCATGCGCTGGGACCTGGATGGGTCCAAGTGGTCGAAAATGCTAGGCGTCTTCGCTAAAAGCTGCCTGGAGGGCCGACGCCTGTGGGACCGGCTCTCACTCAAGTTCGTCGTGGGCTGTCCGCATGATTCCTCGATGGCGCCACGCGCTGGAGCGAAGGACGTGAGAACCCCAGCGGTGACGGACCAACGTACCTACGAGCCGACGCTACTCGCTGACGTAGCCGCGGCCCCGGACACTCCGAACGACGGAAGCCCGGATGCTCTGGTGGGCACGGTGATCGCTGGCCGATACCGCGTGGACGCGCTCCTTGGAAGTGGGGGCATGGGCAAGGTCTACCGGGCCGAACACACGTACATGCGAAAGCCCGTCGCACTCAAGGTGCTTCACCGCCAGATGACGTTCGTGCCCGAAGTGGTCGAACGGTTCGAGCGCGAGGCGATCGCCGCGGCGCGCATCGAGCACCCCAACGTGGCCAAGGCACTCGATTTCGGTTGTCTGGAGGATGGCACCTTCTACTTGGCGCTCGAATTCATCGAGGGCGTGAGCCTCAGGGCGGAGCTCGATCGGTGTGGTCCCTTCGGCGCAGCGCGGGCCGTCGATATTGCAAGGCAGATCGCCGGAGCGCTGATCGCGGCCAGCGCCGAGGGTATCGTGCATCGTGATCTGAAGCCCGACAACGTGATGCTGCTTACGGGGCGCCGGCGTCAGGACCATGTCAAGGTGTTGGACTTCGGCATCGCCAAGCTCGACATCGAGGGCGCGCCGTCATCCTCGCAGCTCACTCGGGTGGGGGCGGTCTTCGGTACGCCAGAGTACATGTCCCCTGAACAGGCAATGGGGATGACCGTCGACCACCGGAGCGATCTCTACGCGGTTGGGATCATCGTGTACGAGATGCTCAGCGGGCGAACGCCCTTTGCCGGCGGAAACATGGCCGCGGTTCTCACGGGTCAGCTGACGGCGGAGCCACCGCCCCTGGGGACCGAGGTTCCCCCGGCCCTGCGCAAGCTGGTCATGGATCTGCTGAGGAAGAAGCCGGAGGAGCGTCCGCAGACGGCGGAAGCTCTGTATCAGCGCCTCGGCTCGCTCGGCCTCAGTCAACCGCCCCCACCGCTGCTGGGTCGAGCCATGCTGGCCGGCGCCTTGGCGACCGTGAACGATCGCGTGGAGAAGCTCGAGACTAGGGCGGAGCGGGCGCTCGAGACCCTTGGGTCACGGTTTCCCCAGTTGCGGGTGCTGGGGCGCCCGGTGCTGCTCGCGGGGCGCGGGGTCCCCCTGGGCGTCCTCGTCTCAGCGGCCGCGGGTCTGGTGTGCGTCGGAGCCGTGCTCACGAGCGTGGTGGGGGCCGCGCACGGCGATCCGAGGACGCCGCCAGTCCTTGGCGCGGGGCTGGGCCGCGTGAAGATGACTCCAAGAGTGCAGACCGCAGTCGCCGCTGAGGAGAGCCCCCGTGTGCCTCGCCAGGCGATGGACGCGATCATCGCGACCCCGGTGTACAAGCGCAAGTTGGACGACTGGACGACGCTCGGGCGAGGCCACGCGCAGTACGAGGAATGGGCGGAGTGTGTCGCCGCCTATCGCAATGCCCTAGAAATCAGGCCGTCACTCCACCGCGATCCCGAGCTCGTGCACCACATCCGGCAGGCGGCCGAGCACCTCGAAGCCTACCAAGCGGCGATTGGGCTAGCCATCACGCACCTCGGGGCAGGCGGGATGGATCTCATCTACGACCTCTGGTCAGCGACGCGGGGCACTCCGGAACGCCGCACCATCGCGGAGTTTGCCTACAAGAAGCTCCAGATCCTCCGCATCAACAAGCCTTCCAAGGCGCTGCGTGTACGCCTGGGGCTCGAATTCGACAGGCGGTGCCCGGAGCTCGAGAAGACGGTGCGGCTCGCCAGGGTGCACGCCGACACACGCAGCGCCCCAGCCCTCGAGGCGCTCAAGTCGCGGACCGGTTGCGGCGCGGACAAGCAGCAGGATTGCCACGAATGCCTGCGCGGCGCCGGGGATCTCGACCTGGCCCTCGCCACCGCTCGGAGCCATCCTGCCCCGGTCATCGACGGGAAGACGCCGCTGCGTTGATGCGCATGCCCCTTGCGGAGGGCCTTCACACTGTCGCGCGCGGCGGGGTCCACCCCAGATGGGCGAAGCCGTCATCCTGGTACAGCCGGCGACCATGTCGAGCATGGGATCGAACGGCACCGGCCTGGTGTTGGCGTCGTTTCTGAAGTGCCCTGCTGCGAACTGCGCCAGGGTGCGGAGTGCCCGAAGCACCGTGCTCTTGCCGCTATCATTGGGACCGATGAGGGCGTGCAGCGGGGTCAGGTTGAAATCGCTGCCCGGTGCAGTCTCAGAATGAGGCATCCCTTTGCGCGTACTCCCTATCCGTGTCGCATTTCTGACCTTCTGCTGCAGTTTAAGCTCGGGTGACTCGAACTCGGGTGATTCGGGAGGCGCCGAGACTGGTGGGCGGTGTGCGGGTGACACTACCAGAGGCTGGTCTGACGCTCCGGATGCGTGAGAGAGCCAGCACAACCTGCTAGTCTTGAACGCATCGAACGGCCATGCCTAGCGTCTTAGCGTTGCTGTTCTGTGCCCCGAAACGCCAGGAGTCGTCCGCAATGTCTGCGTAGTCTGCGCTCGTGGCCGAGTCCTCTGTCGAGGTCCACCACATGCCTCGATAGCCAGTGAGGTTGGTGCCCTCATATCGCGGGCCCCAGTGGTGGTTGCTGTGGTCATACGTCGTGCCGGCCACTGTGAGCTCATTCGCCGGATAGCGAGCGCCGGTTCCCAGTGCGGTCCAGCCATAGGCGCCGGAGCCGTTCCCTCCCGCGTCGTTGTTTTCGGGGTTGGTTGCCCAACGGATGGGGTAGCCACTTGGGGTGGTTCCGTCTCCCTTGAGGCAATATCCCGTGTCCAACGAGAGCGTGGTGAGCGTGGCATCATCCACACCTGCCGTTACCGTATTCCCGTCGTCGTCAGTGGCAGTGCACGTCGCAGCGTTCGAGAGGGTGCTGAACTCAGGCTTGCTCGGCAAATGCCAACCGACGGGACACACCCCTTGAACAGCCGCACCGGTCTCGACCGTCGTACTTGTACGTTTGCCCTTGCCCGCTCGCGGTGCCGAACCGGTGCACCAGGGGCCAGCGACGGTGAAGCGGTCTCCGTCGCCCTGGCTCTCCCTGGCGGCCAGAATCCCTGGGAAGATGGCGATGAACGGGAGCTGAAACCAGGTTCGTGCGCCGAAGTGGGCGTTCAGCCGAGCGGCATATCTACCCGTTAACCCGAACTCCGAAGAGCGATGCGTCCACCGAAACTGGATCGAAGTTCCGGTCTAGCCGCCGAGCCTTCCCTGGCGATCGCGCGGATATCGCGACAGTGCCATTCAGGTGTTTCTTCCACGAGCTGCAACGGCGGTATCCGTCTTGTCGATGCCGTCATTCGGCAGACCGCGTCGTTCGCGATGCTCACCCTACGACACTGCGGAGTGCCTTTTCCACGGTGACAGCCTAGTCGCGCAATTCGTGCGACGTCAATCTAGAGACGCCATGCGATGTCGATTCCGCCGACAAGACTCCTCTTGCGCGCTGCCGCGCTCGTTGTAGAGCTACACCATGATCTACCTTGAGAGCCGCAGAAAGAAACTGGAAACGCTGGCTCGACAGTACCCGAACGCCCTGATTCTGGATGTGACCTCGCGCGGCCCAGAACCCTGGGTCAAGTTCAGTCCATTCTACCCCCACGGGGGGATCCCTGTACCGTTTTTTCCGGGCAGGTTCGCCCAGTCTGTTGAGGGCGTCTGGCAAGCGCTCAAGGTGTTCGAGCACCAGGGCATTGATCTCAGCAAACTGGCGATATCCACCATGAAGGGACTCAAGCGCTCTTCGCGCTCACGTGGAAGGGTCATGGGCCACCAAGCGAGTCCGGAAGGTGCACGTCTCCTTGACTACGTGACTGCAAGAAGGCTCATCTATCTCCCTTGCTATCGATGGGTGCTCGACAACGCGCTCCGTGGCGAGCTAGTTGTGCTTGAGGAGCATGCGACCGAGCAACCGGTGGTCCTTCTCGATTACGAGACCAACGCGGACCTTCGGGACACTTCACGACCACTCTCGCACGCGGCACTGATCAAGGCCTATGTCGAACACGATTGGCCTGATCATGGATCAGTCGTCTAGCACTCCGAATATCTCGTCAATGAGCTCATACATCTGTGGAAACAGCTCAACTACGGCGGGACCAAACTCACGGCCGCGACTCTCCGCCCCCTCTACTTCTCCAGACACGTGAAACGAAAGTACATACAAGGCACACGCGAGATCCTTCGGTATTGTGGACCATGACTTGGATGCTGGGGCGAACGCGCGTAGCGCCTCTAATACGCGCTCGACCCTGTCCGCCGAGGGTTCCCCCCCCATTCGCACATCGAAGGCAAAACCGTTGCTACCCCCTTCACGTAACAAGACTTCTTTGTGTTTATTCTGCATAATTACAATCCTAGCGCTCCAAAAGACGTGTCCGAAATGGCGTCGGGAGGAATAGTTCCCTCCACCAGTACCTCAGTGGATGCTTTTGCATATCCCTTTGCTCGGTCACCCGTCAACACGCTTTCTCGAACGCCTGCGTCAGACAGGTCCGTGATCTTGGTATTGGAAGCCTTGTCCAAATCGATACGCACCAGCCGCTGGTTTGGCTTCGCGTGCGGAAGCAGAGCCTTCGGATCGCGTGCCGTGCTGATCCATTTGTCACCTTTGAACCATTTGCGGCTCCCATGAAGGACATGCGTGTTGATTCCCTTCGGGTACTGGAACCCGGGCCTCTTCGCCACAATACCAGCCGCCGGGTTCTCATCATCGCGCAGCAGTCGGTAGACGAAGTTCCCACAGTCTCCGCACTTGAGCCCCAACGGATCGACCCACCCCACCCCATTGGGTCCAAACCGGAAGGCATTCGCCCCTCCCGCAAACCCAATCGGATCCGCCGAGACAAACTGCCCTGCCTCCGGCGAATAGTACCGGAATCGAGTGTAGTGGAGCCCCGTCTCTTCGTCGGCAAGCTGACCAGGTAGCCGCAGACGACAGGTTGTCTGCCCCTTCTCTGCGACCAGCTTGCCCCAGTCGTCGAAGGTGCCCTGCCAGACGACGCGCCCCGCTTGGTCGAGCAGCTCCTGTGGCACCCCCTGCTGCGAGGTGACCACGTGCCGGATCTTGCCGTCTTCCCACAGCGCGTCCGCAACGAAGCCCCACATCGCGTATTCCGTCAGACTCTCGCCGTCGGCGCTCTGCTGTTGCTCCGCGAGGAGGTCATTTCCTGACCAGACGTATTGCGTCGTACGGCTGGCTTCGGCTTCTCCTGGCTTGCGGTGCTCCTTCGCGACGCGCCGTCCCAGCGCGTCGTACTTGAAGGTCGTCTCCGAGCCGTCTCGGTGTTCGACTTTCTTCAGCTGGCCCAGGGCGTCCCAGCTGTACCGGTCGTCTCGCTCGGCAGAGGTCTGCCGGGTGACCTCGCCGTTGGTGTTGCGTTCGAACCTCGTTGCGCCCGGACCATTGCCCACCTCCTCGAGGCGGTTGCCGCTCGCGTACCTGAGGCCGTCGAAGTCCTTCGCCGTGAGGTTCCCATTCAGGTCGTACTGATACCCGTGTTTGCCCAGGGCGTCGCTCACACTCGACACCAACTGGTCCGCCAGATCGTATTCGTATTGGCGACGGCCCCGCAGTTGGTCCACCAGCTCCGTCAGCGACCCTTCTGCGTCGTACTGGTACGTTCTGCTCGTCTTGTCCCCCACGCGCTGATGGCGGAGGCGACCCAGCAGGTCGTATTGACACGTCTCACGCTGCGGCGGCAGGAGCAGCTCTGGATCCACCGTGGGGCTGTAAGGCACATCGGGTAGGCCCAAGCTTCGCTCGACGCACCGGTCTCGACTGTCGTACTTGTACGTTTGCCCTTGCCCGCTCGCGGTGCTGAACCGCATCAGGCGCGAGCGCAGATCGTACTCGAAGCTCAGCCGGCCCGTTTGACTACCCTCGAAACTACGCCCGCTCAGCTGGCCTTGCGCGTCATACTCGTACTTGATGCGCCGCCCGCCCTGAACCTCCTCAGTGAGTCGCCCGCCCGTCGCGTACTCGAACAGCACCTTCGCGTCGGGGCTCGTCGCTTCCAGCAGGCTTCCGGTGGAGTCATAGGCGAAGGTTCGCTCCGCCACCTCGCCCTCACGAGGGTCAAGGCGAGTCAGCTTCAACAGGTTCCCCACGGGGTCACGCTGCAGCTTCAGTCGCGTCCCGTCCGGGCGCACGCGCCCTACCAGGCGCGCCGCTAGGTCGTAGCTCGCCGCTTCCCGCGACCCGTCGAAGTGCACGATCGCCGTCAGATTGCCGACCAAATCGTATTCGAAGCGCGCCCTCTCCCCCTTGGGGTTCTGGATAGAAGTGAGGCGCCCCTCCGTGTCCCACTCGAAGCGGTGGAGGCGACCTAGGGGGTCGACCTGCTCGACACAGTCGCCGTAGGGACTGTACCGCGCCTCCCAGACGCCGCCCCGAGCGTCTGTCAATCGCGTCAGAGCGCCCTCGGCGTCGTACTCGAACTTCCGCGCGCTACCGTCGGGGCGCTCGCTCCGCACCAACCGGCCCAAAGCGTCGTACTCGGCCCGTCCTTGCGGGCCTTCGGCGTCGCGGTTCTCCGTTGGATTCAGGTAGAGCTCCAGCTTGCGCTCCGTCAGCACCCCGAGCTGGTCGCTCACTCGCTCTTCGGTCGCGGATTCGTTCGTGAGGATGCTCAGCTCACGGCCACTGCTCGTCGAAGCCCCCAAGAGCTCGTTCGTCGAGCTTCGGCGGTAGCGCACTCGCCGCTCGAAGGGATCCTTCACTTCCACCAGCGCTCCGCGCTCGTAGCCAAACTCCCACAGCGCCCCGTCCGGCTCCGTGATCCGCGTCGGCTGGTGGTACTCGTCGTACTCGTGCTTCAGCTGCGCTCCGTTCGGAAGCGTCTTCTCCCGCAACCGCCCCACCTCGTCGTAGGCGTACTGCGTCGTGTTCCCCTCCGGATCGATCTCGCTGGTGATGAGCCCATCGTCGTCCAGCACCGTCACGAACTGCGCGCCATTCGGTAGCACCTTGTGGTGCACCTGGCCCTGCTCGTTGTACTGGTAGAGCGTCTCGTACCCCTGGCTGTCCACCACCCGCGTCGTGCGCCCGGGCTCGTAGTGGAACGACGTCTTCTTGTATCCGCCGTCTCCGCTCGTCTCGATGCACCGGCCCTGCTCGTCGTAGCGCATCCGGTACGTCCCGCCTCGGCGCCCCGTCTCCGCTATCAGTCGGCCCTGCTCGTCGTAAGCGTAGCGCTGCGCTTGCTCGTGCGCGTCGTACACCGCAATCAGACGCCCTCCGGCGTCGTATTCATACCGGGCCACCTGCCGCGCTTCGTGCAGCGGCTGCGCCGCGAAGCCCAGATGGAGCGTGCTGAGCCGCCCCGCCGCGTCGTACCCCAGGTGCAGTCTGCGGCGTTCGCTCGACTGCGTAATGCGAACTGCGCGTCCCTCGCGGTCTCTCTCGATCCTCAGACCTTGCCCCGACGGCAGCGTGCGCGCCGAGAGCCACATCTGCTCTCCGTCTCGCTCCTGGAACACGTACTTCTGCACCGGCTCCTCGACGCTGTGCCAGTGGTAGACCACCAACTGGTCTCCCTCCCGCCGAAGCTCCATGCTCGCGCCGCGCGCGACTGTCGACGCCCCTTCCTTGCCTTCGGCGAAGCTCCCATCGACGTCGTCGAACTCCACCCGGTCGCCGTCGTGCCCCTCGAAGACATAGCCGTCCAGATCTCGCTTCAGGCTCGCTTCGAACGCATGCACCCAGCCAGGACCCAGCGCGCTTGGCGCTCGCTTCAGGAACGCCGTGTTGTACAGCCGCCGAAATATCAGCGGCGAGACCCCAGGCACCTCCACGTCATGCGCCGCCGTGAACTGCTCCCCAGTCGCGACATCCACGGGGTGGCCCGCATAGGCTCTGCCCGCTGGCCGACACGCCTCCTTCTTCTCCATCGAGGTCTCCCTATCCAATCCGCTCACTCCCGCAAGCTCGGCCCAATAGCCCTAGTGGGCACGCCCTCTGCTTCCACGACCCGAGCGGCCAGCGCGATTCCGAATCCCCTTCACGAGTTTCATCATCCCCTTGGCCACGTTCATCCAACTGGGCATCGGGAACCCTCCAATGAGCACGTTGGGTACCCCAAGCGTTATGGCGCCTAGCGTGCCAGGTGGCACACACGGGTCCTTCCCCATCGCCGCCCCCATCGCCATGGCCACGGCGTCTGCCGCCATCTGGGCCGCCCCCATCGCGGCGCTCAAACCCATCGCGCTCGCCATTGCCGCGTCGCCCTCAGCTGCCGCGGCCCCTGCCTCCACCGCATCGCCTGCAATCGCGGCCAATTGCGCCACCTTGGCTGCGGCCGACATTGCACGCATTGCCGCAGCCAGAGCGCGATTCGCTGCGCCAGCTGGCGGGATCGGCTTGCAATGGAATGTCACGTCGGTCATCCGCGCTGCTCGGCCCCCACCGATGAAGACGTTGGACGAACCCGTAAAGACCTCGAAGATTGGAGGAATTCCGCAGCAGGTGGGGTTCATCCCCAAGTCCCCGCAACGCGCCGCGGGCATCCCTCCAATCAGGACACTTACGCAGGTTCCGAGTAGCACGGTGCCGACGGGGGGGATTGGCGTCGGAGGAACCGGCGGCGGCCCACTCGGCGGGTGCGCAACATGAGCGTGAGGAATTCCCATCGCTAGCGACCCCAGCGTCGCCGCAGGAAATGAAGGAAACACGGCGGCAATCGCCTGCGTGGCCGTGGCGAACCCCTCGTTGAGCAGGTTCACGGCTTGCATCGGAGCACCCACGACGGCGTTGATGCTGTCGGAAATCGTATGCAGGGCGTTACGTGGCTTGCCAGGCGGCGCCGCTGGCGGCATCTGTGGCAGTCCCGTCACGACGGCCTCCCTTGAGCATCAGCGCGCTTCAGTTCTTCCTCGATCTGTAGCGCCTTACCTTGCATGCCCTGCTTCGAATACAAGTCGTGCAGCTGCTCTAGATGCCTTCGCAAGTCTTTGTCCTGGTCCGTGCCTCGGCACAGCTTCGCCCCAGCTTCGAAGCTTTCGATTGCCTCGCCCGGCTTGCCCATTTGTCGATCGCACAACCCCCGCGAATAGAGGGCCGCCGATTTCGTCTCGGCATCCAACAGATGGGTCGATATGCGGTCGAGTTGCACGAAATAGGCTCGCGCCTCTCCGTAGTCCCCGAGCGCGAACTGGGTGGTCCCCAGGTTGCGCGCCAACGTGGAGAGTAGGATTGGGTTCTTGCTCTCCGAAGCGGGCAGTAGAGCGCTTTCGTACCAGCCCTTCGCTCGAGCGGGCTCGTTCAGGCGAGTGAACAGGTCCCCCATTCCGTTGAGGACCATGCCTTGCATCACGAGGTTCTGGGTGGATTGGTAGTAGCTCAGCAGGTACATCAGCCGTTCCGTCGCCAGCTCGGACCGAGCCGACGCTACGTCAACGAGCGCCAGTGACAGGAGCGCCTGGGCCCGCGCGTCCATGGGCTGGGACTCATCCTCTGTGGTGCCTCGCATGTCCTCGGCGATGGCCTCCATGGTGAGGTCCACATCCAGCAGCCGCGAGCGCTCGGGAGATGCGCTGACCAGGGGATGCGGCACTCCGCTCAGCTCTGGTTCGTCACGAATGACCACGCGAACCCTCGGCATCCAGGGCTCCAGCTTGGACTGCGGGGTTATCGCTGTCATCAGCGTGAGATATGCCTGCCGGTCCACGATGTGCGTCGGGGCCAGAGCGAATACCAAGCGGCGAGCTCCTTCGGGGAGTAGGCTCCTCGAGAAAACGAGTAGGGCACGCAGCCGCTCCTGAGCGGGTCTGCGTGGATCGCTCACAGTCGTTGGAAGGGGCGCGAGCGTGGGCTTGTTCTTCTCGGTCAGCGCCGCATTCGCAAGCTCGTGCCGCTTCGCGAAGTCCTCTACCAGCTGATCGACATAGGCGTCCGGCAGAGCGAACGGAACCGCGAACAGCAGGTACAGATCCTGCTCTGACGCCTGGTCGAGATCGTCGAGCAGCTTCAGGACGATCGGGCAGTCGTCGTCGCGGCAGCGAACTACCAACAACATGCGCTCGCGCTGCTCGATGAACTCCTCCAGCTCGGAACGGATCTTCCCGATTAGACGCAGCATGAGCGACCCTTCAGTTGATCTTCACCATCGCGCCGCTGATCTCGTTCATACCGATGGCGCTCACTCCGATCTTCGGGCCGCTGACGTTGGCCCCAGCTGGTTCCACCACCACGGCACTGGGACCGGAGCCCAGGCCCACCTTCTGACTCCCGTTGATTTGGACCGCACCGCTGCTGGTCAGCTTGATGCTGGCACCCCCACAGGTCAGAGAGAGCTCGTCGGCGCCCGAGATGCTCACCTTTCCCCCATCCAGCTTCACGGTGCATTGCCCGTTCGTGAGCGTTACCGTGGTGCCCTTCATGTCCAGCGAATTGCTGCCGCCCTGCTTGGCCTCGTACTCCTCGGTCGCGCTGTGTGAGTACTTCCCCGTCACATTGTTCGTCTTGCCACCAGACTCCACCGTGACCGCGTCGGGCCCTTTGATCGTGAGTGTGCGGGAAGCTTTGTAGTTGCCCGTGTGCTCGTTCGTGATCGTCAGCGTATCGGGCCCCTTCACCGTCAGTGTCCGCGTGTTGTCATAGGTCTCATCGTCGGCCTTCGTCACTTTGACCGTGTGCGTTCCCTCCACGGTCACCGAACGATTCTTCGTTACACTGAGCGAGTCGTTCCCTCCCACGCTCGCCGAACGATTCGCTCCTACGCTCGTCGACTGGTTCGCCTTGACGTTCACCGTCATGTTCTTTTCCGCTTGCATGAAGAGCTCCTCCTGGCCCTTCTTGTCCTCGAAGCGGATCTCGTTGAAGTTCTCGTCGTTCCCCTCCTTGGAGCTTCGGCTCTTGATGCCGCTTTGCGTCTGGTTCGTCGGCAAATCGTAGGGCGGCATGTTGTCGGCGTTGTACACGCGGCCCGTCACGATGGGTCTGTCCGGATCGCCCTCCAGGAAGCTGACAATCACCTCCTGGCCTATTCGCGGAATGTGGATACTCCCCCACTTCGTCCCTGCCCACGCCTGTGACACCCGCACCCAGCACGAGCTCGTCTCGTTCGCCTGGCCCTCGCGGTCCCAATGGAAGTGTAGCCGCACGCGGCCATATTCATCGGTCCAAATCTCTTGCTCGGCCTGGCCTACGACTATCGCGGTCTGAGGCCCCTCCACGACCGGCTTTCGCGTCGTGCGCGGGGTGCGATAGGGCTGATGGCTCGGGATGGCGAGCAATCGAACGCGGTAAGGGAGCCCCTCGACTTCGTCGCCTGACTCGTACTCGCCGCTGCTGATCTCGTAGCCACATTCGACGATGAGGTGCTCTTGGTTCTGGTCCTCGCGCGGATACTGCGAGAGGCTGAAAAGCCCACCCGAGCACAGGCCTCGAGCGTTGCCTTCGCCGCTTACGTGCTCAAAATCGGCCTGAAGCTCCTCCAAACGTACTCGCGTCTGGGCTTCGGCCTCTCCAGCATCGATGAACTGGCCGGGGTAGTCGTAAACCTCGTATTCGTTGTACGCGTGATCGAGCGGCACACTCTGATCCGAGGCCACCGGCGCCGCCGGGCGCGTGAAGTTGAAATCCCGAGCCATGTACGCGGCTGGGCGCAGCATCCGCCGAACCCGCCAGAGGCTCAGGTGATCCCGCTCCCGACGCTCGCTCTGGTGAGGATCGAAGTAAGGCACCGTCTCGTAGCCCGGCGTCGGTTCATGCGCGCTGTATGAATCGGCTAGGACCAGCTTATGCTGAGTCTCCTGGTGCTTGAAGAAGTAGTAGATCCCCTCGAGCTCCATCAGCCTGCTCACGAAGTTCAGATCCGATTCGCGGTACTGAACCAAGTACTCGAAGCGACGATAGCTCTCCGACAGTGCGTTCTCGTAATCGCTGAAGCCGTGTTCCTTGAACAGCTCCTCGATCACCTCGGGCACAGTCTTGTTTTGGAAGATCCGAGACCTCACTCGGTGGCTCAAGAGCCATAGCCACGGCCGAACCGACACGTGATAGAGCGCGTTCCGGCCGAGGAAGCCCTCGAAGGAGCAGTGGCTCACCACGCCGTTGAATTCGCGGAGCGCGCCATTGGGAAGCTGGAGCGTCACGCCGATCGGCTCCCCCAGTAGCTGGGACAAGTTGACGTTGGGATTCTCGCTCAAGAGCTTCAGTTCGTAGCGGTAGGGTCTGCCCAACTCCTCGTGTCCCATCATCGCATAGAACACCAGCTCTCCCTCAGGCAGCGCTGTGCGCACCCACGCCAGTCTCGATGTATCTCGAATCATCCTCCCCGTCGTCCTTTCCCTACTAGCCTAAAATACGTACACGGGGGCATCAGCGTCGCCCACTGAACTCCTCCACTTTATACGTTCGAAGGTCTATCCGCTACCCTGGAGTTCGGCAAGTTCAGATGCGCCAACGCCGAAGACGTCGGCGGCACCTACTCGGCGTCATTGGACCAATGGCCTAACAGGCCGCCGAGCATGTGAAGACAGCCGAGCAGAAGCACTCAGACGAAACGGGCTGGAGAGTCGCTGGAGTACGGGCTTGGCTCTGGGTCGTGGTGACCCCGATCGCCGCCTTCTTCGCTATCCACAGCAAGCGTTCGGTGGAATCTGCACGCGCCGCGCTCGGAGCCGGTGCCGGCGCATGGATCTCGGACCGCTTCTCGGCCCACTCGCGGTGGCCACGGAGTTCTGTTCTGCAAAACGAGTCAGGGAACCCAGAGTGATCTCGGCAGTGAATTCGTGGCCATCATCCGGACCGTCAGAGCCACCCTGCGCAAACAGGAGCGGAACACACTCGTTCTCTCGAGTCGCTCGCCTACGACTACTGCACTCCGCTCGACACCATCTTCGAGTACCCCGGGCGCGGACCGCTGGCACCGGAGCTCACCTCGCGATTCTTCGAGGCTGTGCCAAGCCCGCCATGTGAGGCAGCGACACCGAATCGGCGCGCACGGCTCGCCCTCGAGCGCCGGCCTGGCTCGGGCCTTTGCTGCGACGTTCTAGGCAGTCCTGGACTTGGTTTTCGCCTTAGGTCTGGCGGTGCGAGCCGGATTGGGCGCAAGCGCCGGCTTGGCTCGCGCCTTTGTCGCGAGGGTCTTGGCAGTCCTGGACTTGGTCTTCGCCGCTGGCTTGGACTTGGCGTTGACGGCCCGCTTGGCTGCTGGCTTGGACTTGGTGTTTGCCGCTGGCTTGGCTGCGGGCCTGGACTTGGTGTTTGCCGCTGGCTTGGCTGCAGGCTTGGACTTGGCGTTGACGGCCCGCTTGGCTGCAGGCTTGGACTTGGTGTTTGCCGCTGGCTTGGCTGCGGGCCTGGCCTTGGCGTTGACGCCCCGCTTGGCTGTGGGCTTGGACTTGGCGGCCCGCTTGGCTGCAGGCTTGGACTTGGTGTTTGCCGCCGGCTTGGCTGTGGGCTTGGACTTGGCGTTGATCGGTGTTTCGTTGAGCGCTTCCGTGGACCGAGGCATCGGCTGTGCCTTCACCGGCCTTTCCTGATCCACCGGCTCTCCGTCGCTCGCACCGAGATCGAGCCCGAAGAGCTCCGCGAGATCACCGCCCAGCACCTTGCCGTCGCTCGGCTCCTTCGCGGACAGGCGGAGTCCCTTGCCGGCCTTGGCGATCAGCTCCTTCTCGTCGACCTCCCGGAGCCTGAAGAGCAGCTCGGGCTGCTCGTCGAATCGAGCGCCGACTCCGTAGAGTACGGCAGCGACGTGTTTGCACAGGGTGGCCCAGTCCGGGCAGCTGCAAGACAGGTGGATTTCCGTGGGCGCCGGGAAGAGCCCGGACTGCTGCTGGCAGATGCGCTCCATGACGCCCTTGGAGAAGCGCCCTTGGAGGAGCTCCACGAGGGAGTCGATGCCGCCTGCGCAGTCGGCGCAGATCGAGTTCCAGCGCGCCTTGGGCACGGCCGATACCTTCACCGCGACCTGGTAGAGCTCCGAGCCGCTCACGACGGCGGTGACCTTGCCGGGTGCGATTTGGAGATCGACTACTGAGCCGTTCCGCACGTACGTGCGACCGCGCGGGAGCCGGTTTGCGTAGTCGCTGTAGCGCTCGAGGTTCTCGCACCAGGCCTTGCCCCAGAAGGTCCTGGCGATGGTGCGCCCTTCGATCACCACGGGCGAGACGGGGTGCCCGTTCTTGCGGAGCTTCTGCATCTCCCGAGCGGCGTTGCGCCGCCGCTCGGCCACGGGCACATAGGGGCGAAAGTCATAGTAGTAGGCCATCGGTCATTCCTTCATTGCGGCGTGGACGTCGAGGGCGACCAGCTCCAGCAGTTCCTCGTCCTTGAGTTCGGTCAGGTTCAGCTCGGCGCCGCCTTCGAGCAGCTCGCTCGAGAGCTGCTTCTTGGATTCGATGAGCTCGTCGATCTTCTCTTCGATGGTGCCCCGGCACACGAACTTGTGAACCAGCACGTTCCGCGTCTGCCCAATGCGAAAGGCGCGGTCCGTTGCCTGGTTCTCCACCGCTGGGTTCCACCAGCGATCGAAGTGCACGACGTGGGAGGCGGCGGTGAGGTTGAGCCCCGAGCCGCCAGCCTTGAGCGACAGGATGAAGAAGGGCACCGACTCGTCTTCCTGGAAGCGTTTCACCAGGTCTTTGCGCTTCTTTACCTCGGTCTCGCCGTGGAGCACGAGCCCCGGGCGACCGAAGACGCCGCCCAGGAAGGAGGCCAGGGGAGGAATGACCTCGCGGAACTGGGTGAAGATCAACGCCTTCTCCTGCTTGGCTGCGATCACCTCGCCGAGCTCGCGGAGCCGCGCCCACTTGCCGCTGTCGTCCTCGCCCCAGGCTCCGTCACCCAGCCACTGCGAAGGATGGTTGCAGATCTGCTTGAAGCGCATGAGAAACGCGAGCACGAGCCCCCGACGCTTCATCCCCTCGGCAGTGTCAAGCTGCTTCGCCAGATCCTTCACCGCCTGCTGGTATAGCGCGGCCTGCTTGCGACTGAGCTGACAGAAGGCTTTGAGCTCCGTCTTGTCCGGCAGATCGGCGATCACGCTCCGATCGGTCTTGAGCCGACGCAGGATGTAGGGCCGTACCAGATCTCGCAGGGGGCCGTAGGGGTTCTGGGGCTTTCCCGCGAGCTCTTTGGTGTAGCGCGTGAAGTCCTTGGCCGACCCGAGGAGCCCAGGATTGATGAAGTCGAAGATCGACCAGAGATCACCGAGCCTGTTTTCGATGGGAGTGCCGGTGAGGGCAATCCGCGCTCGGGCGTCCAGCTTCTTGACTGCCCGAGTCTGCTTGGCGTTCGGGTTCTTGATGGCTTGGGCCTCGTCCAGGATGACGGCGCGCCAGGCATGGGGGCCGAGCCACGGGATGCGCAGGAGGGATCCATAGCTGGTGATGACGAGGTCGACGCCACTGAGGCTCGCCGGCGTGACCGCTTGGATCTCCTCGGGTGACATGGCCGAGGTGTGGGCGATGAGGGCCTTGAGGCTCGGGGCGAAGCGCTCGAGCTCGGCGGCCCAGTTGGCCAGCAAGGATGCGGGGGCCACCAGCAGGTTCGTTCCGGGCGCGGCCTGCGGGCGGTCGCCCTTCTTGCCTTGGCCGTGCTGGCGTTGGTCCTTGGGCGCGCGCCGCAAGAGGAGGAGCAGCGAGAGGACTTGGATGGTCTTTCCGAGGCCCATGTCGTCGGCGAGGCACGCCCCCAGACCGAGCTGCGACATCAGGTGGAGCCATCGTACGCCCACCTGTTGGTACGGGCGCAGGGTGCCGTGGAGCTCTCGACCTAGCTCGGCCTTGGCAAGCCCATCCGGCGAGCGCAGCGCCTGGAGAGTCTTGGCGAGCCAGGGGCCTGCCACGACGCTCGACCACTCGCGATCGGTGCTGCCCGCCACGTCATCCGTGGTGATGCTGGCGCCGGCCAAGGCGCGCATGGCCTCGGCAAAGGAGAGCCCACCTTCGGCCGCGAGCCGTTCGGCTTCTTGGAGCTGCCCCATGACTCGCTGGAGGCGGTCACGATCGACCTCGACCCACTGTCCTCGGATGAGCGCCAGCCCACTTGCCGCCGCTAGGATCTCCTCCGCCTCGGCCTGGGTCAGCGGCTCGCCGTCGAGGGTGACGTCCAGGCTGAAGTCGAGGAGCGAGTCCATTCCCAGAACAGACGAGGCTCCCGCGCCCACCGTAGCCCTCACCTGGGGCCGCGACGGGCGTCCCGCTCTCCACGCCGCGGGCATGCGCACGACGACGCCAGCGCGCTCGAGCTCGGGAACGTCCCGGAGGAAGCGGAAGGCCTCCTGGGGGGACCACCGCAGGGGGTGGAAGATCTCTCCCGCGTCCACCATGGCCTTGAGCCAAGCGCAGCGCTCCGCAGCGCGCTGGACTGGGACCAGGAGCGAGAGGAGCTTCTCCTTGTTGGCAGCTCCCGCGTACTCCCGCAGGGCCTGACCGAGAGGGAGGTGCTGGGCCTTGCCGTGCCCTGAGAGGCGATGGCTGTACGTGGCCAGGAAGGCAAAGGGGGCCTGCTCGTCCTTGCGGTTCTCGGCGAGGTGGAAGTGCACACGGCCCACCACGTTCCAGGCTGGGTTGAGCCGCTTGAGCAGCTCCTGGAGCGAGGTCCTCGCCTCGGTGAACTCCCGGGCGAAGGCTTCGCCCAGCTTCGTCCAGAGTGAGCGGAGCACCTCCGCGGTCAGATATTCGGCTCCCGGCATGGGCGGCGCAGCGGCGGCAAGGGCTTCCAGGTCTTCCGGAGGCGGTGGGAGTCCGACGTGACGCTCCTCGGGCGCGGTCTCTGTTTCGGTTTCGCGCGCGGTTTCGGTTTCGGTCTCGCGCGCGGGCCCGGGCTCTGGCCGAGTACAGAGGGAGGTCACGAAGCGGCTGCCGAACTCGCGCCAATACGCGAACTCGGGCGGCAGAGCCTCGCCGAGCTCCGCCGCGCCAAGGCGGAACAGACCGTGCCCCTCACCGCGTCCAAAGGCATACTGGAGCCGCTCGCCCAACGCCCGATCGATCGCCGGAGCGTCGTCGACCGACGAGAGCAGGAGGTGCCCGTGGGGAG
>CAYRKE010000129.1:0-21720 GCA_964424695.1 uncultured Polyangiaceae bacterium | reverse complement strand
GTGCACGAGAAAGGACTTGAACCTTCACACCTTTCGGTACCGGAACCTAAATCCGGCGCGTCTGCCAATTCCGCCACTCGTGCTTAGGCGGAGGGATAGCCGATGGCTGCCAAGCCGTCCACCCCGAGGAGGCTCCGGCTCCCCTGAAGGGGTGCGATGGGTGGCGATCACGCGGCGATTCGTACTAGGCACATGGGGATGAACCCGCCGGTCAGGGCGCGGGGCCAAGCCTTAGGACTGCTTGTCGGACCGGTACCCGCGCGGCGAGCTCCAGCGCGGCTTGACGTGAACCTTGAGCACGTCGCGGTAGAGCCCGAGATGTGCGCAGTGGTCGAGGGGGCCATTGCCGGCATAGCCACGCACGTGGAAGCGCCCCTTGGAGTACCGTCGGATGAGGTCGAGCCCCATCGTCTCCCCGCTTCGGGGTCGAGACGCGACGGGCCTTCCGCCCACCTCCTCGATAAGGAGGGCCGCGGTCTCCGTAGTGGAGGCGTATCCCGGCGGAATGATGGAGGAGTGGCTCACGAACATCGTCACCTCGCCCCTCGCCGCGCGCCGGGCCCAGTCGAGGAATGGGGCGATTTGGGGGCCGTTCAGCGACTGCCCTCGATACCCACAATGGAGCCCATCGAGCAGAACGACCGTGTCGACGAGCCGCTTGCCCAAGGGCTGGTTGATGATCTGCTGGATCGCACCGTAGCCCGCGCTCCAGCCGCTCACGCCCACGTGGCGGACCCGCGCGCTCGAACGATTGGCATGCGCCGCGACGGCCTTCTCCAGGCTCTTGATGAGCTGCTCGAAGGTCGTTGGGCTACCAAACGCGTCGAAATACGGGCCCGAACCGTTGCCGAGATCGATCCCCACCAACACGGCGCCGTCCATGACTTGAACCCAGGACTTGCGCGCGGCCTCGTGGCCATGGAAGTGGATCATCACGTCGAACTCGCCCCCTCGAGTGAGGCCGCCCCGTTCGGGCGCGATCCATTGCCCCATGGTGATCCCGCGATTCCAGCGGGTGTAGTTGCCGAAGCCCGGATCCGGGGTGTTGCAGGGATTGACGCCACCGCGCTCGGCCGGCGACTTCTGGACCTGGGTCCAGCTCGCGGGCTTCGTGGCCGCCCCCTGGGGCGCCGACTCACCGGGCTTGGGGTCGCCGCGCTGCCATCCCTTGGCGGGAATAATCAGACGCTGCCCAGCACGCAGCGCCGTGGCAGTCACGTCGTTCCTGGCCTCGATGGCGTCCACCGGGACCCCGTAGCGCTTCGCGATCCCCCACAGCGTCTGGCCCGACTCTACCTCGTGCACTTGCTCCCGTGGCGCCGCGACAAGACCGTCGAGACTACCAAGGCCGAGCTCCAAAGCCACGACGACCGCGAAGGCCAACATGGCCCGCCCCCACCGGCGAGTCGCACGTCGTGCGCTAGGCTGCTCGGCGCGAGCTGTCGGGGCGCTGTTCTGCCACAAGCGAAGCATCACGTGGTCTGACGTTGCCGCGGCCCCTCGGATCCGGCAAGAAATTGCCCAGGTTTTCGCTCAGGCTGGAGGCTTCCTGCCGAGGAGCTGGACGACCGCCCCAGGGCCACGATGCCCAGATCCTTCATGAATCTCCCGCACGAGCTCTGCCTTGTGGATCCATTCGAGGCCCGCAAGCTCGGTCTCGAGCTCCTCCATCGTCATCAGGAGTTCCCTGACCGGAGGCCCCCCAGTGCCGCGCCCCAGCTGGTCAGGGGTGTAGGCTTCCAGCACGAAAGCTCCGCCGGGAACCAGACCAGCTACCGCCGCCCGATGGACCTGGACGCGCAACGCCCGAGGGAGATGACAGAAGATCGCGACAATGCCGGCCCATGACTGGGATGCAATGGGGAAATCGGCAAGGTCTGCCGCGATGGCGGTCACGCTCACTGCGTGTTCGGCAGCGAGCCGCTTGACCTTCTCGATACCCACCCTGGATGAATCCACGCTCGTCACATCGAACCCGAGGCTTGCCAGGTACACCCCGTTGCGACCCTCACCGTCCGCGAGGCAGAGCACCCGC
This sequence comes from uncultured Polyangiaceae bacterium, assembly GCA_964424695.1. Lineage (GTDB taxonomy): Bacteria > Myxococcota_A > Polyangia > Polyangiales > Polyangiaceae > JAEWRL01. The sequence continues at coordinate 19,685 of CAYRKE010000129.1, read as the reverse complement.
CCGGGCGGGATGGACGACGCCGAAAGGCGCAAGAACTCGTTGGGCACCTTGCCGTACACATAGTCATCGACGCCGTAGCGCTCGTCCCACATGGCGCGTTACCTGTCACGGATCGACGAAAGCCACCAGTCACAATGGGTCATCTCGGACGGAAAGCCAATCCGAGTCGCGGTCTCCAGCCAAATTGCGCCCGATTCCGTGCGCGCTATGAGTATGTTCTGCCGCGCATGCAAATCGACTTCTGGGAGCTCGAACACCATCCTCCGTCGAGGCGAGACGCGCCAGTCGAGCTCGTGGACTATCCGTCGGCGCTGCGGAGTCTCGATGCAGGTGCGAGGTCGGCGCTCGAACGCGCACGTGCGCGAGCCGGTTTCGGAAGAAGCCACCTACTCGAGCTCGTGGTGGGCGTTCCCTGGAACAATGCGGATGACGCGGCGGCGCTCGCCGCGGTCGAAGAGCTACTCGCCCTACAGCTGGGTGAAGACGTGCTGGATGCCTGGGTGGGGACGATCGACATCGTGCCGATCGCGACCGGCGCGCGGCTTCGCGTCATGCAACCGGATCGCTCTCGGAATGCGTTCTTCCCGATCGAAACCCTGGCGTCGACGCTGGTGAGGGCGGTGAGTGGACTGCGCGAGGGCCTCCCGGATCGCCCCTGTCACGAGCGCTGCGACCATGAGCCCTGGGTGATGTTCGAGCTCACCCCCGAGCTCGACGCAGCCGGCGACTACTCGCCCCACCCGGCGGATGAACTCCCTCCCCCCTCCCCGTACCGTCTCCACGGTCAGCAGGAGCCTCCGCCGCCCCAGCACGATCTGGTGACCGCAACGACCTGGATGCCGGAGATGCTGCGTTGCCTGCTGCGGGGCGATCCCTTCTACTCCGGGCGATTCACCCGGCAAACCGAGCGCTTCTACTACCTCGAAATCGAGGACGGGATGCTGCCCCACATGGATCGGCTCGAGCGCAGGGTAGTCCTGGAAGATGCATTAAACTCGATCCTTCGGCCCCTCGAGCTCGGCTGCGTCGTGGGTGGAGGAATCGGTCTACTGCGAAGCTACATTGACTTGGCACTCATCGAGCCCAAGCGTGCCATCGTGCCCCTCACGCGTGTCGTGGAGCACGCTGGCGTGGATCGAGCCTGGCTCCGAGCCGCGGATTCCGAGTACGCCGAGCAGCGGCTGCCGCTGCACGAGGGCTGACCGCCCCGGCTGCCCCAGGGTCCAGGAGGTTTCACTCCGCAGCCAAATCGAGCGCCGCCTCGAGCCCAGCGCCCAGGAGCACGGCGGGGCGGCCCCAGGACGCCACTTGCTCGCCAGCATATCGAATCGGGACCGGCTTGAGGGTGAAGGCCGCATCGGCATCCACCCGGAACCGGAACGCCGAGGATAGGGCGAGCGCAAGCCCAGCACGAGCCACTGGTGCGGCTACCCATACGTGCTGACGTTGTCCCTGGTACGGCGCAACCGCGTCGCCCCATGCCTCGACTCGAATCGCGGCGATACCCACCCCGACCAGAGGCATGATGCCGCTGAAATCTGGAGACCAGACGCCGCTCAGGGCAAACCAGCGGGGGCTGACCTCCGACGCCCCCGAGCCCCGCTCGAGCCGAGCCGGCGAAATCGGGAACACCCCCGCGAACTCCCCTTCGAAACCACCCGCAAGGCGGGTCCTCGCCAGCACCTGGCCCGCAACGCCATGGGGCAGTCCATCGAGCCCCAAGTCGAGCGCCGGCTCCAGCGCGATCGCCAGCACGGGCGGGCCCAACCGCGTCGGCACCGGCAACTCGAGCTGCCGGGTCGATTCATCCGTGTGAGGCGTGGATTCCTCGGTCGCACTCCCGCGCTCGGGTTCCTCGACGGCCTCTGTCTTCTCGGGCGGCGGCACGATCCGCTCCACGACCTTGGGAGGCGGAACCTCCCCCTGCAGGTGCTCGGTCGCCGCCACTTCGAGCAGGCTGGCGCGTAGAAGCTCGACTGCCCCCACAGCGATGGCATCGTCGAAGTTCGCTTGATCCCCACTCCCGTGCAGGATCTCGCGCACGACTGTCTTGCCCGTAACCCGATCGGCAACCCACACCTCGACCTCGGCGGCAACCGGCACGATCCGAATCGCAGCAAACGCCCCCGCCTGCCGAGCCAACTCCTCGAGCGTCGCGCGCCCGACGGGCTCGTTCAGCTCAGGTTCGATGATCCGAACCTCGACTCCCAAATCGAGGAGCTCGGCCTCGAGGCGCCGCGTGGAGCTCGCTGAAGGGTCGGACGTGACGAGCACCACGCGAGCCGGTGTCTGCGCCGCCGCACCCACTGCCAAGAGCATGACGACACCCCACAGGAGCGCCGAGCAGCGCACGCTGATACTTGGCGATCGGGACGCCACTACTCGCAGTCTACTCACCGTTGCCGAGCACGCTGCGGGCAAAAGCCGCATGCGGACCAGCAGGATAACTCGTGAGATAGCGTTGCGCAGCCCTTCGCGCCTCGGCAAACCGGCCGGCGTGATGTAGCGACTCGATGAGCCGGCCCGACGCCTCCCGCGCCAGCAGGCCCGACGGCTGTTCTTGCAGGTACGTGGTGAACCAGTTCGCAGCACTGGACGGAGCCGCGGCGCGCCCCAGCAAAAAAGCCGCTGTGGCCGCGTCTCCAGTTCGTGGGGCGATCTTGCGCACCTGGAGCAGGCAACGCGTGGCGAGGGAATCACGCCCCGTGAAGCGGGCGGCGCGCGATAGGCTCATCAGATCCGAAGCGCTCCCGGAAACCAGGATGGCCTCAAGCCCCTGACGCTTCGCGGCATCGAAGGCCTCCCGATAGCGGCCCTCATGTTCCAACCTGCGCCAGCTGAGGGACTGCTGGGACGCCCCAACCACGGGGTCGACCGAAACGCCGTCGGCGTCCACTCCGCCTTCCGGCTGCTCGACGGGAAGGGCCTCGACGTCGACCGCCTTCGATTTCTTCGTGCCGCCGTCCAGCATCCCTGCGCCAGCGTCGGCCCGACTGATCTCGAGACGCTGGCTGCCAACCCCAACACTGCAGCGCTCTCCGGCTCTTACCGTCCGTCCGCCTTCGAGGAGGGGGCCGCTGACTACGACACTGCCGGACTTCACGAAGACCGAGAACTGCTGTGCACCCGGATCCCAGTCGACGGCAAGCTCAGTGCCTGTCACCCGGACCTTGAAAGGACCGGCAACGAACGCCCAACGAGTGTCTCGCCGGTGGTTGATACGTGCCGACACACGGCCGCGCTCGACCACCATACTGGCGCCTCGGGGGTCGACACTCTCCACGTGTACCCGGGAGCTGCCGTGAACGACCACCTCGCTGCCCTCCGCGAAGCGCATGGGCAGGCGCTCTTCGAGCCGCGTCTCGAGCCAAGCGCCCGGCTCAACTCCGAACGCTGGCACGGACTGCCGCCACCACCATGTCCCAGATACCGCCACGAGAAGCAGGGCGGCCGCCGCAGCAAACACCCAACGGTGCTGCACCCGAGAACGGACCGGCGACGGAGCGGACGCGCGGTGGGAGAAGCTCTCGACCCAACGCTCCCGAGAACGGTCCTCGTCAAACGGCGGAGCCTCCGCGGTGGCCATGGACCACTTGACGGAAAGCGCGGTAATGAGATCGCGTTCGGTGGTCATGGCTCGCTCCCTTCAAGCCATGACTGAAGCGTGGCCTCCCGCGCCGCACGGTCAGTGAACTTCTTCTCTGCACGTGCAATGCGACGCTTGGTGGTCGACAGGCTGGTGCCACACGCTTCCGCAACCTCCGCAACCGTCATTCGCTCTGCACAGCGCAGCACCAACGCGAGCCGCTCCTCCACCGGCAGAGCATCAAGAATGCGGTGGACGGCCTTGAGCCCCTCTCGAACGGACGGTTCGAGGTCCAGAGAGACCGGTTCCGGGATTTCCTCAGCCGGCATGAACACCAGCCACCGACGGCGGGCACGCCGCTGCAGCCGAGTTCGGGCCGTGCGTACGGCCACACCGAGGAGCCAACTCTCGAGCGCGGCGGGATCTTTCAACCCTGGCAGCGCCTCGAGTGCTCGCACAAAGGTGTCGTGGAGGGTGTCCTCGAGCTCGGAATCAGGACCGAGAATCCGATAGAGAAGGCCGTGAATGCGCTTGGCAAAGCGGCGATGTAGCGCTTCCGCCGCACCAGGGTGACCACGCAGAAGCCCGGCCACGAGGGCAGCGTCGTCGCCCTGAAATGGCAGGGCGCGAAGCTGGCCGCGTGGCGCGGTTTCAGCGTTACTGTAAGCAGGGGAGAGCATTAAGGCAAGCTCCACGGCAGTAGGTCACGGAAGCCCCGGTGAACGGTTCATGTTTGTTTCTGGTGGCGTAAAACTGGCATGATTCTTCGGCTCGCGGATGGCCGAGGCCGTGGGGCTCAGAACCTCCCCGGAGACGGCCTCGTCCGGGGATTTGAAACACGTAGCACTTCTCGGACGGGGTGCCCGGGCGGCCCTGGAGCCCGCCCCCGGGGCGCATCAGTCTACAAGAGGCACGGGGCTCCACTGGAGAGGCGTTTTGAGGGCAAGGCCCCCAATCACCCCTCTCCCAAGGAAACATGCGAGGGCCAATGTTGGAGTACACCAGGCCACGGCCGTGCAACGGACGGACGCGTCCGGTAGCTTGAAGAGCCACCCGTGAGTCGGGATTTCCAATGCAGCACAAGTATTCCACCGAGACAGACACAGAACGTGGCCACGAAAAAAGGTGGTCCATTCGTGGGGCTGAGCGTGACTGGTGCAGTAGCGGCTTCGACATGGGAGTCGTTCCCGACCAAGCCTCAATGCGCCAGTCCCCCTTGCTTAGCTTATGTCTTGGCGGCCTGATCGGGGTGGTTGCAGCTTGCAGTAGTGGTGAGGGCCTTGAGCCCATCGTGCGAAACGGTGCAACGAGTTCGGACGCTACCGGTGGGACTCAAGCGACCGGAGGCGAAAGAGAAGAAGGAGGTACAGACTCGAAAGCAGGCTCATTCCCCGGAGACCGGGGAGGAGACACAGGTTCCAACAGCGGCGGTTCAAGCGGCAAGCCCCCCGGAACCAGCACCGGCTCGTCGGGTGAAGGCGGGTTCGGTGAAACCGGTGGCGTCCCGAGCAATGACTCAGGACGGGGTGGTGTCGGAGGCTCCGAATCCACGGGTGGCCTTGGAGGCTCGGACACTTCCGGAGGCGCAGCTGGCGCCGTCACCTCGGGCGGCACCGCAGGCATCGAGACGTCCGGCGGAACAGCAGGAGACAGCTCTTCTGGTGGTACAGCGGGGTCCCTCAACTCTGGCGGCACGGCGGGATTCGAAACCTCTGGCGGCACAGCGGGAACGAGCGGCACCGCAGGCACCGAGACCAGGTGCCTGATTGAGGCAGACGAAGAAGGCTGGATCTCGAGCGATACGAACGACTGTGGAATCCAAGGTTACTGGTACTCATACAGTGATTGCACGACCTCTCCCGATGACTGCACCTTGAACCTCCTCCCCGAGGAGGGGCTGCCGTTCGTCCCCGACGGGATCCTCATGTGCACCAGTGCAACCACCGCCGAAGTCCTTTCAACAGATGAGCTGGATGCCAAATGGGGCGCCGGCATCGGTGTAAGTCTGAACCAGCCCTCTGGTGATGAATCGAGGGAACCGATCGGTGGCCTTCCAGTCCACTTGCTGGGATTCGCCTTTGACGTCGTCGGAACCCTGATCCCGGAAGAACTCCGCGTAAATTTCCCAACCCCCAGCACTCAACGCATCGAGCACTTCATGACCATAACGTCGATGGCCGGACACTACGAGGTCAGGTTCTCCGACGAGCTCGAGCAGGGAAGCTGGGTCGAAGACCCCACTTCCCTCGATCCTGCAGCCATCACTGCCATTCAGTTCCACGTCCCAACTCAGGTCGGCACTCAAGTCGCGTTCGACTACTGCATTAGCAACCTGTACGGTCTCTACACTGAGTAGCTCGCGCCACATACCAATAGTCTCATCAGGTCAAGTACCTGTTGTTTTCACATCCTTGCTTCGCTTAATGTAAGTCTCCCTCACATCGAGCTCTTGTCGTTCCCCAGTCCTTGCTTCGCTTAGTCACATCTTCCGCAGGTCGAGTACCCGTTAGTCGCTCATCCCGACCTCGACCCACCACAGCATTCCTCAGGTCGAGTACCTGTTGATCGCTCATCCCAACTTCGCTTAGTCGCACCATCCTCACACTGGCACGACTCGCTCCCCGTTCAGAATCTGCCAACCTCACCAGGCAGACCTACCCATTATTCCCGCTTTGCTTAGACACGCTTAGATCGCTCCTTCGAAACCGGAGGGGCGCGGAACGGGTCTCCCCGGGCTCGACTCCACGCCCCACCGCTTAATAACGGGGGCGAAGCTGAAATCTCCCCGGATCAGCTTCGCCCCCTCCGCTTTTTGTGGGAGTTGACGGAAACTGGCGGGGAGTCGGGAGCCGATCGAGAGCCTTGAATGGGTACGCCTGGGCTCGTGTGGCATTCACCATGCCACGACGCGTTCAGCGCGAGGTCTGCAGGTGGAAGGGGTCGGCCCCAAGGGTTCCGCTGAGCTCATCGAGGTAGGTCGGGGAAGAAAGACGTTCCAGCATCGCGCGGACCAATCGACGGCGTCCCTCCGGTCTCGCCGTGGGGCTGGTCTGGTCGATGGCCTCGAGGGTGCGTTCATGCCGTCGCCAAAGCGCCAGATCGCGACGTCGCTTGGTCTCCAGCCGTTCACGGTACCAGTCGCTCGACAGCAGCGCTTCGCGCGAGAAGAGCCGCCGCACCGTGGGGTGACCGAGCCCCATACCGCTATAGTTGCCGTACACCATAACGTGGAGGAGGGCCTGCAGAGGCGGACAGGCTGCCTCGACGCTGCCATCGTCGAAGTAGGTTCTGGCCACACGGGTCTGCGCACCAACGATGGCATCGACTCCCGCAACGAAGGCCGGCAGATCCTGCAGCTCGGGACGCAGCATCTCCCGCGTGAACACAGCGTTGGGAGTCTCGAAGAGACGCCCGAGGAAGTGATCCAGGAACCGTTCCGTGATGCGATACCCGAGCCGACTGGCAAGCACTTGGCGCCCCTCGTACTCGAAGTCCTTCACGGGTTCGAGGTAGCCGTTCGAAATCAGGTACTCCGGATCGCGCTCAGCCTCTGTCATGCGGCACCAGACCTCAGGCACCAACATGCTGATGTCGTGATCGACCTTGTACTTGGTACCGACGTACCCAGCCGCGCTGGTGAATCCTGCGTAGCCGGTCAGAATGGCTGCAACGACCGCGTTGTTCATATCCACGACAGGCCACAGGGCGTTGAAGGGGCCCTTGGTGAGTGCGCCTTCACTGCCGAACCCCGTCGTCGACGGTGACTTACCCGTGAGGCTGCAAATGAAGTCCATGAACAGCTCGGGCAGTTCCTGGTAGTGGATCGGGCTGAACACCGCGAGCGGCGGAAGCCCGATCTCGGGCTGCGCTGGGCTCGTCCTGCGTCCGGCCAATACCGCGCGCACTGTGGCCAGCACCGGCCGCTCCGCGGGAATCTCTCCGTCGAGCCGCGTACCGATCTCGGCCACGTAGGTGTCTCGATGGTTGACCTCGTCGGGACGGCGCTGGAGATAACGCGGATTCTTGGAAGGCTTCCCATCGACGATCCGCGGGTGCGCGGATGACACGACGTACTCGGCATGCGGCGCTTCCAGGAAGCCTCGAAGCAGGCGCTTCATCGGTTCGCCATATCCGTCGAAGTCGACGACTCTGTCCACGAGCCCTTGGACGAAATCGCGGGTGAGGGGCTCGAAGTTGGTGATGAAGGTGCCTGGGGAAGCGAGGTCGGCTTCGGCCTGCAGATCGAATCCCCGATTAATGGCATCGTCGGGCCGCTGGAACAGCAAGTGTTCGCAGTTGGCGACGACCTTGACGCTGGGGTTCTGGCACCCGGACATGCCCGAAATGCGATCCCGCGGCACGGTCATCGAAACGGAGATGTCGTCTTCGACTTGGACCTTGTCTGCCGGGTTGAAGTCCGGCCTGAGCTTGAAGAGGCGCCAGGAATTGCCTCCGGGCTCGAAGCCGACTCGCAAGTAGTTGCCCACCAAGCGCTGACCATCGAACTTCAGCTCATGCCCCGCAAAGCCGTTGATCCGGTCAACGGAGAAATGGCGCTGCCAGTCCGCGCCCCATTCTGGCCGATAGTAGCGCTTCAGCACGAAGACCAGCTGCCGGATCGTCTGAGGAAGCTGAGCGATCCATGCGTTGTGCTCGTCCGTGTACTCGGGCGACGGTGTGAGAAGCTTGATGACCGAGCCGAGCGACCGCTCGTGACTCAAGAGTGGCCGGCGGGCTCTGGCTGGGTCACGGGGCTCCTTGTGGATGTTGCTGAAGTCCCGCTCGAGGATCGCGGCGACTTCCTGCATGTCTTGTTCGAAGTCCCGCACGAAGATGGGAGCGGGCTGGATCATGGGGCGCAGTGACTTGGAGATCTCTGACTTGCCGCCGCCCGAGACGGTGCACGGTTTGTGACAGAGCACGCCATCGGCGCGCGAGCCAATCAGACGCCATACCGCGCCGCCGCGCTGCTTTTCCAACCGAACCTTGTAGCCCGACGGCAGCACGTACACGCACTCCGCGCTCAGGGGTAGCTCGTGGACTCCTTCGCCGTAGTGCCACTTTACACTGCCCTCGCGCACGTGAAACTCAGCGTCTTCGGGCACGTACAGTACGTCTGGGTATCGGCGATCGACCGCGTAGCGCTCTGGCTTGGGGCTGACACGGCTGCCGAGCAGCTCGAGTGCCCTTTCGAAGGTGGCGCTCTTCCTCGCGAAGCCCTGCGCGGCATAGAAGTCTTGACCGAGAATATACGTTGGGTAGGCGAAGGCGCCACCCGAGTGCTCCTCCTCGCAGGCCCCAAACAAATTGGCGGCGTAGCCGATCTGGGTCTTCACCTCCTTCTTGCAGTAGCCGTAGTAGTTGTCGGCAATGACGGTCACGATGATGCCGCGTGCGTTCCGGCAGGTAACCTTGAAGGGACGGCCATCGTTGTAGAGTTCGTGCTCCTCCCGGTAGCACATGCCATCACGGCGCTGCCGCTCCGTCGCGTGGTCGTAGTGCGGCAAGCCCAGATCACGTTTGCGAAGCCCGACGATGTGGGGGGCCAGGATGACGCAACCGGTGTGGCCCGTCCAATCCTCGAAGTCCAGCGCCGCGTCGTTCTCGGGCAGGAACGGGTCGCCCGCGTTGCCGAAGATACCCTCGACGAAATCGAGGTTGCTCACCAGGCTGCCCGGAGCGAACAAGCGCACTTCCATGGTCCTGGCGCTCTGACCGTCGATCGCTGGGCACACGAGGGGACGAAGCAGGAGCGAAACAAAGAGACGCGCGGGTTCCGGTTGGTTGGCAGTGAAGGGCAGGGTGAGGACGTTCTCCGGGGGTTCCAGTGCGGCCGCGAGTAGGGCAGCGAAGGTGCCCCGCGGGACGGCAAGCTTGTCTGCCGGAATGGGCAACCCGCCTTCAGCAACGTGAAAGACTCCCTGGGTGGTGCGTCGATCGTTGGTCGGATTGTGCAACACGCCTTGCTGGAGCCGGTAGGAGGTCAGGTACGGCGACGAGAAACTGTCACCGAAGGCGGGCAGCGAAAGAATCCGTCCCATCCCGGGGCGGTCGAGCCCGAAGGTCTTCGCCGGCAGGCGTGGGATGCCGGCGGGGTGAGCGTCGGCGAGGTAGTCATCCAAGAACGCCTGAATGCGCGCGTCCACCGGACAGAGCGGCCACCCGAGTCGCGCGTCCTTCTCGTAGTGATTGCGCAGCAAAGGACCCGCAATGTCCATGAAGTACGGGTCCGCTGTCGAGCGACTGACGGGCATCCCCAAGGCTGCTAGCTTGAGGTTGATGTACCGGATCAGCTCCTGGTCGTCGCTGGTTCGAGTGGCTTGGGGTGCAGGGCTGGATGAAAGCGGTGCTGGGTTCACGCAGACGAGCCTACCGCCAGATGTTGCCCCATCCAACCCCGGAGAGTTCGTTGACACAGCCGTGCGGCTCAACGAATCCTGGTTCCTCTGCGTCCTGTGCGGCTTCGCGGCACGTGTCCCCCTGGCTGCGGTCATGGCCGGGGCGCTACGGCACTGAGCGAAAAGGGCTGGCGGCGCAACTGCCGAGGACCGGAGCGCGCCTCGCCCTTGGGGTCGGTTCGCCCTCGACTGCCACACGGTCTTGGGGAAAATCGGCGCGTTCCGATATTTACCTTGCGCAATAGTAAACCCAGATTAATAGTTACTCATGGCCAGTGCATTGTGCTCCGTCGCCGAGGCCCATGAGGCAATTGAGTGCTTCATGCGGCTGTCCGAGCTCTTCCACGAGAGGCGACGGCAGTTGGCACAGGCAGTGGGGTTGACCGAGCATCAGTGGGCCGTGCTCGAGGAAGTGGCTGGGGAACACTTCATGCCCAGCATGTTCGCAAGAACGCAGCAGAGCTCCGCGGCCGCGGTCAGCAAGACCTTGCGGCAGCTCATGGATAAGCAGCTCATCCGTTCGAGCATCGATCCGGACAACGGGCGGCAGCGCCGCTACGAGCTGACGAAGCGAGGCAACGACGTGTTGGTCTCGCTGCGCGCCAACCGAGAGCACGCGATTACGGCGGTCTGGCTACGCCTCGGCCGAGCTGAAGTGCGCGCGTTCACCGAGTTCGGAACTAACCTCATTCGTCGACTGGAAGAGTACGCCACAGCGGCAGACAAGGAGTAACGATCAACATGGGCAAGACGCTGTACGAGAAGGTGTTCGAGCGTCATACGGTGGGGAAGCTGCCATCTGGGCAGTATCAGCTCTTCATGGGCCTCCACTTGATCCACGAGGTGACTTCACCCCAGGCGTTCAGCATGTTGCGCGAGCGTGGGCTCAGAGTGCTGTACCCCAAGCGCACTTTCGCCACGGTGGACCATATCATCCCAACCGCAAGCCAGGCCCGTCCCTATCGGGACTTGCTGGCCGAAGAAATGATGGTGGCCCTCGAAAACAACGTGCGAGAAAACGGGATCCGCTACTTCGCCCCAGAAAATGGCGAACAGGGCATCGTTCACGTCATCGGACCGGAGAACGGCCTGACCCAGCCGGGCATGACCATCTGCTGCGGGGACTCGCACACCTCGACTCATGGCGCGTTCGGGGCCATCGCGTTTGGGATCGGCACGTCGCAGGTCCGCGATGTCCTCGCGACTCAGACGCTGGCCATGGGCAAGCTGAAGGTTCGCCGCATCGAGGTGAACGGGCAGCTCAAGCCGGGAGTCTATGCCAAGGACGTCACCCTCTACATCATCCAGAAGCTAGGCGTGAAGGGTGGCGTGGGATTCGCGTATGAGTACGCGGGGACCGTGTTCGACGCGATGACCATGGATGAGCGGATGACGGTCTGCAACATGGCCATCGAGGGTGGCGCTCGCTGCGGATACGTGAATCCCGACCAAACGACCTACGACTACCTCCGCGGCCGCAAGTATGCGCCGTCCGGAGCGGCGTGGGATCGGGCCGTGGCCTACTGGGAGTCCATCAAGAGCGACCCGGACGCCCACTACGATGACGTGGTTCGCTTCGATGCCGCCGACATCGAGCCCATGGTGACGTGGGGCATCACGCCTGGCCAGTCCACCGGCATCGGCGGGCGGATCCCTGCCGTCACCTCGTTCCCCAAGGACGAACAGGAATCCGTATCCGAGGCGTATGCGTATATGGGTGTCGAACCGGGGAGCCCCATCGAAGGCGCGAAGATCGACGTTGCGTTCATCGGCTCGTGCACGAACGGTCGCTACAGCGACTTCGAGGAGGTCGCCCGACTGCTCCGAGGAACCGGGCACAAGGTTGCTCCGGGGGTGAAAGCCTTGGTGGTGCCGGGTTCCCAACAGGTTCGCGAGCAGATGCTGAAGGACGGCATGGACCAGGTCTTCACCAAGGCTGGGTTCGAGTTCCGAGAGGCAGGCTGCTCGATGTGCCTGGCCATGAATCCCGACAAGCTGCAGGGCCGCGAGGTCTCGGCCTCGTCCAGTAATCGCAACTTCAAGGGGCGACAGGGGTCCCCCACGGGCCGCACGCTGCTGATGAGCCCGGTCATGGTGGCGGCAGCAGCCATCACGGGCAAGGTGGCCGACGCACGCAAGCTCTTCAACCTGGGCGGAAGTGCCAGCTGAAGCGAATCGCAAGGGAGCATGAACATGGAAGACACGAAGCGTATTTCGATCAGTGGTCGCGCCATTCCCGTTCGCGGCAATGACATCGATACGGACCGCATCATTCCCGCGCGTTACCTTCGCACGGTCGTGTTCGAGGGCTTGGGAGAGCACGCCTTCGAGGACGATCGCTCACAGCTCCGGGAGGCCGGAAAGCGCCATTCCTTCGACGAACCGAGGTATGCCGAAGCCTCGGTACTGCTCGTCAACAAGAACTTCGGATGTGGGTCATCGCGCGAGCACGCACCTCAGGCCATCAAGCGTTGGGGCCAAGGAATTCGCGTCATTGTCGGCGAGAGCTTCGCTGAGATCTTCTTCGGCAACTGCGTCGCATTGGGGGTCCCGTGTGCCGTGGTGGGCGAGGCTGGCATCGAGCAGCTGATGCGAGCCGTCGAGGAGAATCCTCAGCTCGAAGTCACAGTCAACATCGAGAAGCGCGAGGTATCGGCGGGAAACATCCGTGTGCCCTTCGAGATGGCGGACGGCGTCCGCGCGCAATTCCTGGACGGACGCTGGGACACGACGGCGGAGCTCTTGGCCAACCAAGCAGCAATCGCTCGGACCGCCGAGAGTCTGCCCTACCTGAATGGGTTCGCCGGCTAACTACCGTCTGATCGCCCCTCCGAGATGCCCAATCGCCACCCGCTCGGGCCCCGACCCATTCGGGGCCCGGCGCGCGACGACCGGCACGCTCCACTCCCGTTCTCGCGGAACCTCGCCAGGAGCCGAGCCCCACGGGCGGGCCGCCTGAGAGTCTTCGGCAGTAGACTGGGTGGCCCGATGGCGCACCATCATGAATGCGAGTAGGCAACTACCCAGCAAACCCGGCTAGGCGCGAGCGGGTAGCCGAGCACTCTCACTGAAGGGCTAGTCGCTCCTGACCCGCTTCCACTGCTTGGCAACGACGGCGCGCACCAGGCTCGACGGCAACGCTTGAACCAGCCCAGCGAGCAGTCGATTTGTCCTGCCGACGATGTGTACGGTCTTGCCGGCCATAACGGCGTCATACCCCTCCGCTGCTACCCTGTATGCATCGGTCCAGAGTAGGCGTGGCAGCCTACTGACCTGACTGCGATTGCCCATCACATCGTGGAATTCCGTGTATGTGTAGCCCGGGCAGAGCGCCGTCACATTCACTCCGTCGCCGACGTGCTCCTGGGCGAGCGCTTCGCTGAAGCTGATGATGAAGGCCTTGACTGGGGAGTAGAGCGTATGCCGCGCAGAGGGGGGCACGAGGCCCGCAAGGGACGCGACGTTGATGATCCTGCCGTAGCCTCGGGCAACCATCTCCTGCTCGAACAGATGGGTCAGGTGCAACACGGATGCCATCATCACCTGAACGAACGCGGCGTGTTCCGGCCATGCGCGACTGGCGAACGTGCCGCGAAGGCCGTATCCGGCATTGTTGACGAGGGCGTCGATGTGACGGCCAGCGCGAACGATTTCGGCGTGCAAGCGTTCGGGCGCGTCGGGATCGGCGAGATCCTCCGGAAGCACGAGGACGTCGACCCCTCCGGCGCTCCCGAGTTCGCAAGCCAGAGCGTCGAGCCGCTGTCGTCGACGCGCCGTAATCACGAGATCGAATCCCCGCTCTGCGAAGACCCGCGCAAACGCCGCGCCAATCCCGGCCGACGCTCCCGTGATCAATGCTGTCTTTCGCTCAGGCATGGTCCCGAATGGTTCTCGTCTTACTCGCTTAAGACAAGGCTGGAATCTTCGGGAGAGTTCGATTGGACACCGATTCCGGGTGGCACGACAGACACGCGGCACCCCGTGGCCCCGTGGCCTGTCCCAGCATCGATCTGTTCTCGCCTCGGCTGAAGCCGAGTATGATGGCCACATGGCCGATGACGACCCGACAGTCCAAGTGCGCCACAGCCTGATGCCACCAGGCGGCTCAGCCGGTGTCCAGGCGACGCTCGTGTGTCTCGCCGGAGCCCAGGCAGGACGAGTCTACACTCTGTCCCCGGGAATCAACATCATCGGACGGGCCCTCGATACCGAGATTTGCCTGAATGCCATGGGTGTTTCGCGAAGACACGCCTGCATCACGGCGCAGCGCGGAGAGTACGAGCTGCGAGATCTAGGGTCCACTAACGGGACCATCCATCACGGAAGCTTGCTCCAAGGGGCAGCCACGCTCAGAGACGGCGACCGCATCGGGCTCGGCGCAGAAACGGTCCTGCAGTTCCGAATCGAAGACCAGATTGAGCGCCACATGCGGGACAAGCTCTACGAACTGGCGACGCGGGACGCGCTGACCGCCACACGGAATCGGCGCTTCTTCGACGAACGCCTCGACTCCGAGTGGCCCTGGGCCCGGCGCCACTCGCGGGCGTGCGCCGTTCTCTGGCTCGATCTGGACCACTTCAAGGCCATCAACGATCAGCTGGGACACTTGGCTGGAGACGCCGTTCTGGAACAGCTGGCTGCCCGCGTCGCCAAGACCTTGCGCCAAGAGGACCTCCTCGCCCGAGTTGGCGGAGAGGAGTTCGCCGTTCTCTGCCGCGCCACCGAAGCCGCGGACGCAATGACCCTCGCGGAACGGATCCGTCGGACCGTCGAAGCCACACCCTTCGTCTGGAAGTCACAGAACGTGAACGTCACCATCTCGATTGGCGTGGCGACGTCTGCGGAGAGCGGTATCGAAACCGTTGCGGATCTCATCGGCCGAGCAGACAAGCGGCTGTACGCAGCCAAGACCGCCGGGCGAAACCGTGTGATGGGTCCCCAACCCTCCTCGGACGCCACACCGAAGCGAACCTGATTGGTCTCCGCGACGGCTGACTCGGCTCGTCCAAGCCTGGCAGAGGCCCATAGCTCGATGGACGCCATGGACCTCCGCCGCCTCAGCGCACCCGAGGCGCCTTCCGCAGAATCAGAACCGCGCTACTCCGACAAAGCGCAGGTAGGGGCCCGAGCGTGAGAGCTCCCCAAGGCTGGCCTCGCGAATCGGGATGGCGTCGTCCTCGACATCACGTTCGGGGTTGAGCTCATACTCCGGTGCAACGTCGGCGATGTAGCCACCCTCGACGATGAGCCCCAGGCTGATCTTGCGGCTGATGCTCTTCTCGACGTCGACGCCGGCACCAAGGCCAGCGAAAGGCGCCCAAGCACTGTCCTCGAACTGCGTGCCCTGAGAATCAAGAAACCGGATGGTGGTCGCCGATGCTCCAAGCTGAGCGCGTAGGTGGCCGCCAAGCCAGCTCAGGTAGCGATAGCGCAGAGACACGGCGCCGAGAAGATCCCAAGCCTCGAGCTCGGGCGACTCGAGCCGTTCCGAGGACCCACCCTCCGCGTCCAGAGTCTCATGACGAAACCCCAGCTCCGGTACGACCGTCAGACTCTGACCGAGGTTGGCCAGATCGTAGCTCACCCCTATTCCCCATCGAAACCCGGCGTCCTCGTTCGCAAACGCGTCGTAGCCCGAATCGTGGTTCCAATGGGACTCGAGATTCAACAAGACTGCGAAGGGATGGTCGGCGGGAACGGTCTTCAGTTCCGGGAGCGCCGTCGCGGGCGACGACGGCTTGTTCGAGGGCACTAGACTCCCTTTCGAGTCCGGCTCAGTGCCTGCGGCGCCGGACTCCCCCGTCGAACCAAGCCCAACCGCTGGCTCGCCTGATGGATCCGCCGTATCGGCAGCCCCCGCAGGAGTAGCATCACCGACCGCGCTTCCCGAATCAGCGGGCTCCTGCTCGCCGCGGGAATCCGCCCCCGCCCGCTCGCCTGGGCGTTGAGCCTCTGCGGCCGGTTGCGTCGGCGCCTGGGCCCCCTTCTCGGCAGTCGACTGAGGGGCATGCTCGGTGCCCGTCGCTCCTACTGGAGAGGGAGTAGTCACGGGAGCAGCGGGCGTTGGCTCCGCACGAGCCGACGCCTCGCGCGCGCGCGCCGTCGGCGGCTGCTGCGCGAAGAGAGGCGGCGCAACACCGAAGACCGCAAGCCAAGTCAGAGTACTCAAGAATGTCACGTTGCGCATCAGTCATCACCTCGATCGAGAACACCCGCCTTCAGATAGCCGCGCAGCGAAATGGCCGTCTTCCTTGATGGCTCGGCAGCGTCGACCAACGTGAGGTATCCGGGATCGCCCGAATGCGTCACGACGATGCGGGGGCGTTCGGGATGCGGCACGAGCCACAACCGATCGATCGCAGCGTCCAAGCGGATCTCCCGAGGCTGCAAGCCATCTAGATCGATGAACCCCAAGGTTGGGATCCCCTCGGGCGCGAGCCAAACGCGACGACGCTCGACGTCGCAAACGGGATCATCCGCCTGAGCTGCGCCAGCCGACGATCGGATTGGCGCCACGGTACGTTCATACAGGTCGAGAACGCTGAAGCTGCCGTCGCTGCACTGCACCAAGACTTCGTGATCGGTGATCTGCCGCAGCGAGGAGTAGCCACTACTCACCGCGACGTGTTCCACGCTGTGTTGGGGTCGGTCCTCGATGCCCGATAGGTCAACGAACGAGACCGAGGTCGAACCAGAACCGTACAGCATTGCGTAGGACTTACCCTCTTGCTCGAAGGGCAGGACGTTGGACGCGCTCGTCTCGAGATCGAGCGTCGTCACGTTGGAGGAATCGACTTCAACCAGGATCACCTTGTCCTCGGCCGGCGCCAGCAGCCGCTCACCATCTCCCAGGTCGAAGCGCATCACGTCCTGAACGATGCTCCCCATACCGATCTGGTTCAGTACGGGCTCGAACCAGTTCTCCACGTCGGCCCCCCCCAGAACGAGCTGCAGCATGTAGAGATCGGCGCTCGCCTCGCCACGGAGGTAGATTCTTCCCTCCTTGGGCGAGAAGACCGCTTGCGTGAGCTGCGCCGGGCTGGATAGCCGCACCGTGTAGGCGGGAAGCGTGGGATCGTCCATGTGGTCGAGGTCGATGAGCACCACATTGGACGCATAGAGAATGATGGCCAGCCGGAGTGGCATCCCCCCAACCTGGAGTTCCGGCGAGAACACCACCCGCGTCGGCGACTCGCCTACGGTCTTCAGGGTGCGCTGCATCAGTGGAGTATCGGTACCCGGATCGGTATCGACGATGGTGATGTCGTTCGGGTTGGAGAACAGAACGTCGCCGTGAGTCCCCGTGGTGTAGAGGAGGACGTAGCGGCCGTCGTCGGACTGCTCCATGGTGTCATAGCGAGTTCCGAGCCCGTAGGACCGATTGATCCCCTTCTCGTCGACCACGACGAGGACTCCTGCCTCGTCAGTCTCGACCGAGTCGCTCGAGCTGCGGCACAGCACGAGGAGGTCGTCACTGCCGGAGTGGTGCTCCACGGCAATCGGGTCGGAGGGCAGCCCCGCGCGCACCAGCACCGGCTCTGGCTTCTTTGCGGTCACGTCGAGCCAGGCAACCTCGTCGTTCGCACTGTCGACGAGGAGCAAGCGGGACCCCACGACCTCCGTTGCGACGATGGTTGGGGAACTCCCACCCGATGCGTCGTCGCCACAACCCGAGAATGACCCTGAGGCGAGCAGGAGCGCGCCTATTCCGACAATCCTTCGCATAGCTACCTCGCCTCGACAATCGAGCTATTGAGCTCAAAGCCCGTGACCGTGCTGATATCTGACGTATCCCAGTCGATGAAAGTGATCCGACCATCGGGATGCTCTTGGCTGACGAAGACCTGCCGCGACAGGGGCACAGACCCCAGCGCCAGTGGGCTACTGGCAAGCTCGATCGTCGTCTGCACGAAGTTCGAGAGTGTCACTCGATGCACGCTCGGCGGGCTTGCGTAACTGATGAAGACGCCGTCCGCTTCGGGCACGAGAGTGAAGCTTCCCATGGTGGTGGGGGTAACTTCGAGCTTCGAGAAAGCCGTATCGAGGTTGACCAGACTGTACCCCTCGCTCCTGTCCACCTGCTGTTCCTGGGGCGTATCGGACGGGTTCCCGGCCGTCACCTGGTGGACCACGAACGCCGTCTTGCCATCGGGAGTGATGGCAACCTGTGCGACCGCCTTGTGGAGGTCGACGGCGGTCGGCGCCACTTCCCCATCCAGATCGATGATGGTGAGGCGCTCATCGGTGGGATCGGCCGTGGTGAACAGGACAGCGCGCGCCCCGTCCCCGGCGAGGGACACTTGCCCGATCCGCCCTTCGGTGATGCGGGTGATCTCGGCAAGAGACGGGTCTGCGAAGCCCTCCGGCAATGGGATTCGCACGACCGCCCCTGCGTAGCGCACCACTGCGATGACATACTGGCTGTCGGGGGAGAGATCCACGTCGCTCAACAGATCGCCGGGAGCGACGGTCGGGACTGCTCCGGTTCCGCCAGCTCCTGCGGCGCCGTCAGCGTCGCCGCCGAGCTCTGCCTCGACGAGCGCCACCACGTCGAGCAGCTGGCTCGTTCGATCTTCGAGATCCACGAGACGGAGAACGCGATTGCCACTCTGTTGGGCCATGGCGTAGCGGCCGTCCAGCGTCACCGAGACGTCCGAGCCTGGATCATCGACGCCGTCTCCGAGTGGTACCGTCGAAGCCTGCCCCGAACCCTGCTCGTCAACTGCCGCCAAGTCGAGTACCGAGACTCCGTTCTCGGTGACGACGTACGCGTGCTCGCTGTCTGCGTCGAAATGAACCGAGCTCGGACGGTAGCCCACCGTCATGTCCGTCGCGCGGGTGTCACCCTCGCGCAGGGTCAGCACCGTGACATCCTGGAAGTTCCCGGCGCTCATGGCTTCGCCAGAATGGCCAGAATCGTAATAGACCACCGCGTGCTGGCCGTCTGGGGCCACCGCGATGGCGTTGGCTCCCGACCGGACGGGCAGGTTGTCGTACTCGGACTCTCCGTCCTCGGTGCGAATGACCGTAGCGTCCTCACTGTCGACGTTGAGAACGATGGCGCTGTCCGTCCCTGCCAGCGTCTGCAGATAGCGCGGACGCTCACCGGTTGGCACAGTATGAATCGCCAGAGTCGTTGCGTCGATGACGGCCACGGTGTCGCTCTCGGGATTGACCGCGTAGACGTAACGCTGGCCTGCGTGTGGCAGCTCGAACTCCAGGTCCCCCTCGACCTCCGGTGGCGCGACGCTCCCGCCCGCCCCTCCGGTCCCCACAACGGAGTAGTCCCCTGTGCCGTCGCCCGACCCAGTTGGGGAGAATGCGTCATCACCAAAATCCCCCTCACCAGAAGCGGTGCTCTGCCCCTTGCCGGAGTCCGACGCTTCGCATCCACCGTTGAGCCATCCAATCGCCAGCACCGCAACGGCAGCCCCGACAGTCGCGCTCGCTCGCCTATTCCTCATGATCACGCTATGCCGCATAGCGCCGCGAAATAGCAAGTACCGTGCCCCCGTCCCATTCGCAGGTGGGACCTGCTCGGGCGGGCGAATGCTGGCCGAAGAGCATGACACCCGAGTCGCAGGGCAGGAACTGGCACACCCTCCCTCCAGATCGCTCGTGTCCCCCAGCATGAGCGCAGTCGCTGTGCGCCACTCGCGCTACCCCGTCGACAGCCATATTGGTGCCCAAGGCAGCCGCGC
>CAYRKE010000128.1:0-21775 GCA_964424695.1 uncultured Polyangiaceae bacterium | reverse complement strand
GCCAATGCGGTGGCCGAACTCGTCTTCATCGGCCTCGGCCTTGCATTGCGCAATGTCGATAAGGCCCTCGCCTGGGTCGGTACCCTGCGCGACATGACTGACGCGAAGGAGATGGATGCGAAGGTCGAGAAGGGCAAGGCGCAGTTTGCCGGCTCCGAGTACCGCGGCAAGACCCTCGGAGTAGTTGGGCTTGGCAAGATCGGGGTTCTCACGGCCAATCTTGCGGTCGGCCTGGGTATGAAGGTGATCGCCTACGAACCATTCCCCAGCCCGGCAAACATGCACCGGCTCGACAACACCGTGATGGTGACGTCGGAGCTGTCGAAGGTAGTGGACACCGCCGACTTCCTTACCGTCCATGTGCCTCTGACCGACAAAACCCGGGGCCTCATCAACGCCCAATCCCTGGCCAATTTCGGCGGATCGGTGCTGCTAAATTTCTCGCGCGGTCCTGTGGTGGACAATGCCTCGGTGGCGGAGCTGCTCAAGGCGGGCAAGCTGAAGGCCTACGTCAACGACTTTCCCAGCCCCGCGATCCTCAATCTTCCGGGCGTCATTTGCCTGCCGCACCTGGGGGCGAGCACCGAAGAGGCCGAGGAGACCTGCGCCACCATGGCCGTCGAACAGCTCAAGGACTACCTCGAGTTCGGCATCGTGAAGAACTCGGTGAACCTGCCCTCGGTCGGGGGCCGCCCCGCTCAGCATGCCAAAACCCGCCTGTGCATCATCAACCGAGACGTGCCCAACATGATCGCGGAGATCACTCGCGTCATCGGTGGAGCGGGGCTCAACATCGTATCGTTCAAGAACGAGTCGAACGGGAAGTTTGGCAACAACCTGATCGATCTCGACGTCGCGGTGCCCGACACCCTCGTCGCGGAGCTGGCGAAGCTCGAAAAGGTCGTCAAGGTTCGTCGCTTGAGCTTCGGCTGAGCAAGACGAAGCCCAAGCGGCGGGCTGGCCCCGACCCCCGAAGCACCGGGAGGCAGAGTACCCCGGCTAGTGGATCGTCAAATCCGTGATCTCCGGGCACCTGGCGCAACAGGCGGCGGGTGCCGGGGGATCGGGCTTTTCGTGAGCCGTGCGCTACATATCGACGCATGACCGAGCCGAATGCCTCCGCTTCGAACCAGACCCAAGAGTCAGCGAAGCCTGCGCTCGTCGACGGTGATAAAGGGGTGGTGCTGCAGCGGGACAACGCAACCTACGCCATTGCGCCCCACATCCCGTGCGGCCTGGTAACTCCCGAACTCCTGCGCCGAATTGCCGATGTTGCCGAGCGCTACGGCTGCCAAGCCCTCAAGCTGACGAGCGCCGAACGCATCGCATTGATCGGTCTCAGCGAAGCAGACGTCGACGCGGCGTGGCGGGATCTTGGCGTCCAGCCTGGTAGTCTGGTCGGAGAGCGGGTGCGTAGTGTCCGCGTCTGCCCCGGCACCACATTCTGCAAGAGAGGCCAACAGGACAGCATCAAGATTGGGAAGATCCTCGACGCCAAGTATCACGGGGAGCCCACGCCGGGAAAACTCAAGATCTCGGTGAGCGGTTGCCCGAACCAATGCACCGAGCCGACCACGAAAGACATCGGTATCGTCGGGTCCAAACCCGGGTGGTCCCTGATTGTTGGGGGCTCTGGGGGGTCGACCCCGCGTCTGGGAACCTGTATTGCGCGACGGTGCACGGACGACGAGATACTCACCCTCGTCGAGGGGGTTTTGGCGTTCTATCGAGCCAATGCCAAGCCTCGGGAACGTCTGCATAGAACGCTTGCGCGGGTTGGCCTCGACGCGCTCACGGATGCGCTAGGGTTGCCACGCGTTCCGAGCGCTGGGTCTTCCGAGCCCGAGGGCTAGTGTGAGCCGTGCGGCGATGCTCGGGGGACGAGGCCATCAGCGCCCAGGGGTTGGCCATTGGCCGCAAACGCCCGATTCGGCTGACTGCCGATTGCCGAGAGCTGATTGCCAGCGTCCTGATTGCCAGCGTCCTGTCTGGCTCCGACTCCGCCGGTTTGGGAGAGATTGGCCGTCTCCAAAGGGTCAGTCGGCGCACTCTCCGTTCGAGAAGGCGCAGGAATGCCCGTCCTGGGAGCAGTCCTCGGAATTGGCACAGCCCTCCGCGGTGGCGACGCACCGGCCGTCTTCGAACCCACAGTAGCCGTGCCTGGAGCATCCGACGCCAGCGGCACACCCTTCAGCATTGTCGACACACCTGCCCCCTTCGAACCCACAGCCGAACCGCTCGGAACAGGCCAACGACTGGAGGCATCCGTCGGGAGTGGCGACGCACTTACCGTCAGCAAACCCGCAGCAGCCCTCCGTGTTGCATCGAGCATCAGTACAACCCTCTTGGGTTACGACGCACTCACCATCCTCGTATCCGCACCGGCCGGCCCGTCTGCAGTCGTTCGAGGCCGCACAGCCTTCTTCGGTTGCGACGCACTCGCCGTCCTCGTAACCGCACAGCCCGTTGTTCGAGCAATCCAGTAAGCCAACACAGTCCATTTCTTGAGACGTGGCTTGCTTCTCGCCACACCCGACCCACGAAGCCAGCAGCCCTGCACCAGCAACCCATCGTATAGCTAAACAGAAGACTTTCATTGAGAATCTAACCATGATGCTTCCGACGGCCGCAGCATAGCACCCGCTCGAAGTCTGGCGCGTCCGACCGTCGCGAACCGGCGGCTGTCGTGATGCGGGTAACGCCACTCCCGCCGTCTGGAGCGCCTATCACGACACGGCGGTCGACCATGCATCGGCCCCTGTGCCGAGCTCGCTGGCGGTTACTGTTCGAAATTCGCGGAGCGACCCTCGTGCGATCTCGTTACCAGGGGGAGGCGTGAGCTTGAGGGGGTCAGTTGCTTACCCGCGCGAGGATCTTGTGGACGCTTCCGGAGCCGAATTTTCCTCGCACCACTCGGTGAGCGGTGGAAAACGACAGGGGAGACGGAGAGCCTTGCGGGCTCGGCTCGTGCTTTGGGCTCCGGCTCACGCACCCCGCCGGGGCGGTGAGGGTACTGATCGATGCCTCGGTATTGCGCATTGGGAGTGCGATCATCACGAGCCCTCATGAAGTACCGTCATGTCCGTCCAGAAGGCGGGGTCGGCCTGGCCGACCTGACTTCGCACATCTTCCCGAAAGCAGATCCCAAGGGGGCTCGTCGTCGTGAGACGCCGCACCCTTGTCCATTGTCTCCCGCGGGAGAAGATTGGGGCACTCCTTGCGGGCCCGTGGTAGCAGTACTGGTTTCGCTTCCAACATCTGCTCTGATACTGACGAGCGAGGTGCCAGGTGATGCGTGACAGAGTAGGAGCGGGTCTCGAGCGACATTCTGCCCAGGCGGTCCTCATGGCGGGCGTAGTGGTCGCTCTCGCTTGCGGCTCGGGCTCGCGCAGGGGCGAGGGGTTTCAGGGTAGTGGAGGGGACCTGAGCGCCGTCGCCTCCGGCAGCTCAGGGAGCATCTTCGCAGCTTCTGGCGGCAATGGCGGAGCGATGGAAGGTAGCGCACCGGGTTCGGGCGGTAGTAGCCCGTCAGTGGGCGGTAGTAGCTCGTCAGTGGGCGGTAGCAGCCCGTCGGTGGGCGGTAGCAGCCCGTCGGTGGGCGGTAGTAGCCCGTCAGTGGGCGGTAGCAGCCCGTCGGTGGGCGGTAGTAGCCCGTCGGTGGGCGGTAGCAGCTCGGCAGTGGGCGGTAGTAGCCCGTCGGTGGGCGGTAGTAGCTCGGCAGTGGGCGGCAGTGGCTCGTCGGTGGGCGGCAGCAGTGCGGCTGGAGCGGGAAGTGGGAACCCCACAGGCGGCAGGAGCGGGAGCGGTGGAACGGGCAACACCGGCGGTAGAGACTTCGGCAGCGGGGGAAGAGGCGGGGCCGGCGGTGGCACGGCCATGGGGGGGGCAGCTGACGGTGGCACCGGTGGCGGCACGAACACCGGCAGTGGCGGCACGAATGCCGGTGGGTCGAGTGCGGGCAGCGACGACCTCTGTGACGTGGGCGTGTGGGACGGCTCCACTCCGCAGCCGCTCACCCTTACGGGCAATACCTTCGCGCACGACCCGACGATGATCGAAGCCAACGGTGTCTTCTATCGCTTCTGGACGGGCGACCATATTCCCAGCGCGACGTCGACGGACCTGATCCACTGGTCCAATGCGCCGACGGTGTACCCCAGCGCCTATTCCTCGTGGACAATCGATTGGCTCGGAGGGATACCCGGCGAACAGTTCGGCTTCCCGTGGGCGCCGGACGTGTCGTACTTTGGGGGCAAGTACCACCTCTACTCCACATTTTCCGCCGTCTTTGGCGACAACATTTCCTGCATCGCGCACCTCACGACCAGCGATATCGCCACGGGGGACTGGACCGACCACGGCCCCATTCTCTGCACGACGGGCAGCGAAAGCTACAACGCGATCGACGCCGACGCCGGCACCGATGTCGACGGTAACCCCTATCTCGCGTTTGGTAGCTTCTGGGACGGAATCATGGCCATTCCGCTGGAGGTCGATGGGAGTCGTCTCGGGACGGAAATGACCCGCATCGCCTGGGCAAACGAGATCGAGGCCCCCGTGCTTTTTCATCGGTGTGGCTACTACTATCTGTTCGTATCCTGGGGGCTCTGCTGCCCGGGTGAAGGCCGGAGCGTCGATCAGCTCTCCTATCGTGTGGCGGTGGGGCGTGCGGAACACATTCTCGGCCCATACCTCGACCGAGACGGCAGGGACATGGTCGACGGCGGCGGCACGCTCGTGGTCGAAGGTGACGGCACCACCTGGGCCGCGGCTGGACATAGTGACGTCGTCGTGAGCGACGACAGGATCTATCATCTCTATCACGCCTACCGGCAGTCTAATGGTGAGGCTCAGCTTCGGATCGTCGAGCTCCCGTTCGACGACGAGGGGTGGCCAGTTCCGGGTGGCCCATAGTAGTTGGTAAGAGCTTCCGTGGGATCATTCGTGAATGGATTGCCGGCGCGGCGGGGACTCGATTCGTCTCCGTCGCGCCGTTCGAGCCGCTATCCTTGGTCAAGGGGAGAAAGGAGGGGACTGCTTTCTCATGCCGGCTCTGCCACGCGTCCGAGGAACAGCACTGTGCCGGTCCCGACGTCGCGAATCAGCACCAGGAAGGGCCGATCCAGGGTTACGGTCTTCGACTCGGGAGCGGCGCCGCGCACGCCCAACACAACCGCCGTGGCGCCGGTAGCCTCGGTGCCCTGCTCATTCACATCGATGTAGGTTTGGTGCAGCGCAGCGGTGATGGAGAGCTGTTTCTCACCGTCCATGCCGGAGAAGTCCGCGACGTTGCCGTCGAACGCATCCGCCATGCCGAGGGTCTTGAGTGGCTCGGCGAGATCCGCAGGGAAGTCGAAGGTGAAGCGCGGCAGCCCGAGACTGACCTGCGCGGGCTCCAGGGCGTCGAGGATGGCCGCTAGATCGGTTCCCTCGAGCTCCAGGTCCAAGTCCGGAGCGCTGGTGGATGGGAGTATCGCCACGAACTCGAGCTCCTCACCGGCATACGGGATCCCGACCGCCTGCCAGCCATCACCCTCCGCGTAGCCGAGCTCGGCCTCCTGGTGCATCATCTGCACGTCGAGCGCCGTGCCGTCCGTCCGCGTGAAGGTTGCGGGTTGGGTCTTGCTCGTGTCGAATTCGCTCAGCCAGTCTGCTTTGAAGTAGACGGCGTTCGCTAGAACCAGCGCTGTCAACGACGTCACAGAACGCTCGGGCAGTATCTCCTGGATCTTGCCCTCGGTCTGGGTGGAGACCCAATCATTGATGGTTGTTCGCGCCTCCTCGGTCTTCGTCTGGAAATCCACCAACAATACGCCAGCGTCGTAGTTTGTGGCGAGCACATCCAGGTAGCTGTCGAGGAAGGGCCAGTCCCGCTGGGCGAAGGCTTGGCTCACGGTGTCGAGTCGCACGGAACGGCTGTCGAGCTCGAGATCGAGCTGATTCAAGGCGGCGTGCAAGCGTTCCTGCGGGAGATCGAAACGCATCGCTCCCGCCATTTGGGTGGCGGTCTCGCCGGACGCACCAGCGTAGGCCATGGCCACGGCCGTCGAGATGCTGTAGGGGGCCAGGAGGACGTTTCCGTCGCTCTTTTCACGGATCTCGCGATAGAGGTCCAGTGCGAAAGCCGTATTGCCCTCCACCACGGCCTGGGCGTCGGCATCGGGTACATCGGGGTTCGTGTCGCGGGCGAGTTCGCTGCGCGCGACCGCCATACCCTCGGGGATGTCGCTGGCGGGGTTCTCCTCATTTGGCTTGGCAGTTCCGGGTCCGGAGGAGTCCGATTCGGACGACGAGCCCGAGCACCCAACACTCAGCAGACCCGCCCAGATTGCGAACGACATGACTGATAGACTACGCATCATTTTCGTCACTCCTTGTGTCGATTGTGCCCGCAGCTACTCCGCTGCAGGAGAGACCTTCGTCTGACTCCACCGCACCGGGTGGAGGGTTTACGCTGCGGGCGGGCACCTCGTTTGCCCTGCCTGACGAGCGTGAGCGCAGCCGTGCTACGGCTGGGATTCCTCTGGTCCACCCACCAGGGTGATGGCACGACGATCTGCCGCTGGCGCGTCGATCTCCAGCAGCAGGACTTCCTCTTCGGAGGCCGCGCCCGTGGGCGTGTAGTCCACGGTGACCTGCGCTTCGGATCCGCTTGGCACCTCAGTGGGCGCCGTGGTGACCGCGAACGCTGGATGGGCCGCTCGAAGCCCGGCGCGAGCCACGCTTATGGGTTGATCACAGTCATTGATGATGGCGAGCGAGATGCGGTTGGCGTCGAGCTCGACCGTCACCTCGGGGTCAGTGCGCCAGCACTCGAGTGCGGCAACCCACGGCGCCAAGCCGTCCAATCCCACGACCAGATCGAGGGGCATGGAGCGACTACTCCCGTCAACCAAGACGAACCTCAGCACGTCGCCCTCCTCGGCATCGACGACGAGCTGGAAACTCCCATCCGGACGCACTGTGGTATCCACCGGTGGATCGGTGCGGTCGAGATCGATGACGCGCACCACGGCTCCGGGAACCTGAGAGCTGTTGGGCTGACCCACGATCTCCACAGACGTGAGGGTCGCCCGGCCAGGCTCCGTGCGTCCGATTAGCCCTGCATCGAGAGACGGAAGGGCTCCCCTGTTGTTGACGGGGTCGGTCTGAGGGGTGCCGGCACACGCGCCGCAGAGCAGCAGAGTGAACGCGTGCAGGGGGAGCCAGAGTCGCATACCGGGGAGTCTAGCAATCCCCGTGCCGACATGGAAATCCCAACAACTTGATGGTGGAGTGTTCCAAAGTGTTCCAAATGTATCGAGAGTGGCACACGATCCGGTACACTCCTCGGTGTCCGCCATGCCCACCGTCCTGCTCGACCGCTACGAGGTTCTCGGCCAGCTTGGTCGCGGGGGGCTCGGCACCGTTCTTCGAGTTCACGACCGGCAGCGAGACATCGAGGTGGCTCTCAAGGCACTTCGAATAGATCGGCCAATCGCCTTCGAGGCCTTTCGCGCCGAGTTCCGCGCGCTATCACGCGTCTGTCACCCGAACCTCGTGTCGGTGCATGACTTTGGCCGGCTGCAAATCGACGGGGGGATTCGCGCCTACTACACGGCGGACCTGGTTCGCGGTGAGGCACTGGACCGATTTGCCGCTCACCATTCTTGGGACGAGGTGCGGCGGGCGTTGGGTGGAGCCCTTCGGGGCCTCGGACTGCTCCACCGGGCAGGGCTAAGACACGGGGATTTCAAGCCGGCGAATCTCCTGGTCGACCCGTCTGGGCACGCGACCCTCATCGATCTGGGGGCCGCGAGCGTTCCCGCGGCCGGGACGGTTTCCGGAACACGAGGCTACATCGCGCCCGAGCTGCTGGAAGGGCGCTCCGGCGACCAACGGGCAGATCTGTACGCCGTCGGAGTGACCTTGCGCGAGCTACAGGCGATCTGCGACGTCCCGGTCGACGTGGCGCGTTTGGTGACCCGCCTCCTCGACCCCGATCCGAACCGTCGTCCCGCCGATGTCGCGGACGTGCTTGCCGCCCTGGGTGAGGAGGACGATCGGTTGCAGGTGATTCCTCCGCCGGAGCACTCCCTGGTGGGGCGCGGTGAGGTGACTGACACCGCCAAGCGGCTCGTCGAAGAGCTCCTCGATGCTCGACCCGGTCACCGGGTGCTGGTCATCCACGGTCCCGAGGGCAGCGGTCGCTCGCGAGCACTGGAGGAGTGCAAGTGGCTCGCTCAGCTCGAGCTCCGCGTCATCGAAGGCGACCGAACCGCTCCTCACGCGGTGGATGCGATGCTCTGTCGGGCAACCGGAGAGGCGTCGCTGGCGTCCGGGCTCGCGGGCGCGATCCACGCCTACCAGCAGCTGGCGGCTGGGGCCGAGCCCAGCGTACTCGTGCTAGATGATGCCGATCTGCTCGATTCCGATCAGGCGCGTCTGCTGTGGACATTGGCGCGATCCATCAAGGCCGAGGACCAGCTGGGGTTGGTGGTCACGGTCCACCAGCTCGGTGCCGAGTTGCCGGACGAGGCACGTACTATCGAGCTCGTGCCGCTGACTCACGCCGAGGTGCGTTCCTGGGTTGGGGCGCGCGCGTCGGAGCGGTTGGTGACGGACCTCATCAGCACGAGCGGGGGCTGGCCTGGAGAGATTGCCGGTCTATTGGCGCGGGTGCGGAGCGGGGGAGAGGACCTGGTTGCCATCGCCGGCCAATCCCCTGGAAGCGCCGCTCGCTTCGGGGAGATCCAGCGGCTCAGTCTGGGCGCGCGACGCGGCCTGGCTCTGTGCGCCGCCTCGGGTGGAACCGTCGAGTTTGGGTCGGCTCGGGAGGCCGGGATCGAGCAGAGTGCCGTGGTGGAGCTCCAGGCTGCGGGATGGCTGCTACGCGAGGGTACCGGGCTCCGACTCGTCCGTATGACGGATCTGACCCGCCTCGGTCGAGTCCTTGAACCAGAACACCTACGTTCTATGCACCGAATGCTGGCAGAACGGCTGGATCCGGCGCCGTCCGAGCACCAGGGTGAACGCATTCTCCACTGGGCGCTTGCAGGCGACGCTGAGCGAGCCGAGGCGCTGTTGCGCGAGTGCCGGGACCGCTATGCCGCCGAGCCAGGGCACCTGCTTCGCGCGGCCGAGGCAGTACTCTCGGTTCGGCCGAGCAATGAAGCGCTGTTGCTCACCGCGGAGCTGTGCGAACTCGCGGGTGATCCGCAGCGCGGACTCGAGCTGGCCGAGCAGTGCCTCGCGCAACATCCCAGTTCCGGAGAGTCCCTGCGCGCTGAGATTCGAGCAGGGTCGAGCGCACTCCGGCTTGGCAACGCCGATGCTAGTCTGGCACGGCTCCGGAAGGCCGAGGCGCTTGCTGGAACGGCTGTGCAGAGAGCCGAGATAGCCGAGCTCACGTGTCGCGCTTTGATCCAGAGCGGCGACTATGCGAGCGCGCGCTCGCTGGCGACCGAGGCGCTGGCGTGGACCTCCGAGGCTTCGTGTCTGGCATTGCTCCACGAGGATCTGGGCGTAGCCTCGAGTTTTCTGGGCCGCGACCAGGACGCCCGCACGCATCTGGCCCGCGCGCAGCAGGCAGCGGAGGCGTCTGCATCAGCCCGCGCGCTCGTCCGGATCGCCGGATGCCAGGCCATCCACGAGTTCCGGACCGGCCACTTCGAGGCCGCCGAACGGCACCATCGTGCCGCGCTGGACATTGCTGAGCGCCAGGGCCTACTCGACCAGGCCGCAAGCTGCTCGGTCAACCTCGGTGGTGTGCTGCACCGGCGAGGAGACTGGGGCGGGGCGCTCGAGTGCTACGAGAAGGGGTTGGTCTTGGCTCGAGCGATCGCCAAGGTCCGCACTCGGGTGACGCTTCACTACAATCTCGCCCAGCTCTATGGGGAGATCGGCCATCTGGATCGGGCCGAGGTCGAGTTGGGGCGAGCCCGCTCGGGGGCAGAGGCGGGACGTCTCTCGTTCCTGGCTGCGCTCTGTACGATGCTGGAAGGCGAGCTCGCGCTCGTTCGAGGCAACACGAGCGCCGCTCACGAGCGACTGACGCTAGCCCGCGAATCGCTGGAGCGACACGGAACGGACCGCGAGATCGCCGACGTCGAGCTCGCTCTCGTCGAGGTTGCATTGAGTCAGCACGATCTGGACGCTGTCGGCACGCGACTCGAAGCGGCACGCGCGCGGGCGTCGGCGAGTTCGGCCGAGGATCTCCACTCCCGCTGGTTGCTGCTCGACGCTCGACGCTGCCTTCTTCAGGACGCCGTACCCGCTGCATTGGTCCAATTGGAGGCTGCCGAGCGCCGCGCAGCTGAGACTGCGGAGTATGATCTTTGGGCCGAGGTCGAGGCGTGGATGGCCATCGCACTCGACCGGCAGGGGGCCAAGCTCGCCGCCTCCCGGCATCGCGATCTGGCCCTCGAGCGTTGGGAGCGATGTGCGACGACGTTGCCCCAAGCTCTTCGTGACGGATATTGGCGCCACCCGCGCAGGTCGGTGTTGGGGGGGAGCCCGGTGGCGCCAGCCCTGCCCGCGAACGATGTGCCCAGGCCCTCCGCGCGCGAAAGCCAACTCGAGCGTCTGCTGGGCATCTATCGCCGCCTGAGCTCGTCCATCAAGGTCCGCGAAGTGCTCGATACCGCCATGGACGCCGCCATCGATTTGACCGGCGCCGAGCGCGGCTTCGTGATCGTGGGGCGAGAGGGCGCGAGCGGTCAGGGGCGACAGCGCGGTTTGCGGGTGGCGGTGGCTCGGAGCCTCGATCGGGAGCAGGTTGGGCGATCCGCCCTCAAGATCAGCCGATCCATTGCCGAACGAGTCATGAGCACGGGGGAGCCACTGCTAACCGCAGAGGCGGACACTGACCAGCGCTTCTCGACCAAGGAGTCCGTGGTGGCCCTGGCGCTCAAATCCGTCGCGTGCGTGCCAATCCCGGGCACCTCTGGAGTGATCGGCGCGCTCTATCTCGACAATCGTTTCCAGCGTGGCCGCTTCACCCAGGCAGATCTGAGTCTGCTCATGGCTTTCGCCGATCAGGTCGGTATTGCCCTTGCCAAGGCCCGGCTTTACGACGAGCTCGAGGCGCGCACCCGCGAGCTCGAGAAGGAGCGTGCCCGCATTGCCGGCCTACTCACAGAGCGGTCCAAGGAAGTGGATCGCCTGAGTGAGCAGATCCGCGTGGCCCGGCAGCGCGTCGACTCGCCTGAGGAGTTTGCGGGTATCGTCGGGCGCAGCGCGGCCATGCAGCGCCTCTTCACGACCCTCGAGCGCGTCGCTGCTTCGCCGCTCACCGTCCTGATCCAGGGCGAGAGCGGGACTGGCAAGGAACTGGTGGCTCGCGCGATCCACGAGAAAGGCCCGCGCGCGCGCTCGGCATTCGTGTCCGTCAATTGCGCGGCGGTTCCTGAGGCTCTGCTCGAATCCGAGCTGTTCGGACATGTGCGCGGCGCGTTCACCGGCGCCGATCGCGACCGCGTCGGGCTGCTCGCCCACGCCGGGGACGGGAGCGTGCTGCTCGACGAGATCGGTGAGCTCCCGCTGGCCATGCAAGCGAAGCTGCTGCGCGTGCTTCAAGAGCGCGAGGTCCTACCTCTGGGGGCCACGCGGCCCGTGCCCTTGGCCGCTCGCGTCTTGTCCGCCACCAACCGTCGATTGCGCGACGAGGTTGCAGCGGGGCGCTTCCGCGAAGACCTCTACTATCGTCTGGCAGTGGTCGAGATCGTGCTCCCCCCACTGCGGGAGCGTCTCGAGGATCTTCCATTGCTGACGACCCGTCTCCTCGATCGGCTCGCCCGTGCGGACAACCGGAAACCCCCAGCGCTTTCCGCCGCGGCGCTTCACAAGTTGATGGGAGCGTCCTGGCCCGGCAACATCCGCCAACTCGAGAACGTTCTGAGTCAGGCGCTCCTCTTCTGTTCCGGCGACGTGATCGGTCCCGACGACCTGGCGCTGCCTGCGCCGGGGGTGGAGCATCAACCGCGTGGGCATCGGCACTTCGAAATGGCCGAAGCCGCAGAGATCGCGGCCGCATTGGCGGCCACCCGCTACAACGCGGCCGAGGTATCGCGCCGCCTCGGGATTCCGCGGACCAGCCTCTATCGCAAGATCAAGGTGTATGGTCTAGAACGTCAACGCCGATAGGTTTCATGGGGGAATCGCAGGGGTCTGCGCTCACCGCGCCGCTCGAGCCGCCTGCCGTGGGGAGGCGCTTCCCTCCCGCTTCATCAGCCCCAGTGTCCGCGTCCGCGTCCGCGGCAGCAACAGCACCAGCGGCAGCATCGGCCCTAGCGTCCGCGGCAGTAAAAGCGCCAGCATCGGCCCGGCCTTTGGCACCCGACGGTGGGCACCGATCTCGCGATCGGCCACAGGCCGACGCTGCCTGTGCCTTTCCGCGCGCTTCGGTGGGGTGAACTGTGCCCTGCTCGCGGCCGGCTAGCTCAGGGTAGCGATGAGCGTCGCGCCTCCCATCATGATCACCGAGCCGATGAGCCGCCGCCGGATGTTGCGCTCGCGGAAGTACCGGTATCCGAGGAAGACACTCACCAACGTGGAGAGCTGGAACAGCGCCAGGGAGTAGCCGACCTGAAGCTTGTCGAAGGTGAGCAGGGTCGCAAGCTGCATGATCCCTGTCGCCAGGGATAGCCAGAGGTACCTCGGCCAGTGGTTCCCGAAGTGCCGTAGCTCGCGCCCCGCCTCTGCTCTCAGCAGCAATACGACGGCCACGGCAGCCACTGGAAGCCCGAGGATGGACCAGAACACGAAGGTGAGCACTGGCGACGACTGCAGAACGGCTCGCTTGAGGAAGACCGCTTCGGTAGCCGAGCATAGGAGCCCCGCGAAGCGAAGCTGGATCCCCCGGTCGCGGAAGAACTGCGCGAAGGCGTTTCCACGTGGCTGGTTCGGTGCGCGGTCGACGATGAAGTAGCTCCCGGCCAGGATCAGCAACACCCCTGCCAGGCCGTATGCTGACGGTACCTCGCCAATCAGGAATACCCCGAGCGCCAGACTCACCACGGCCTTGTAGGAGTTGATGGGGCCGAGGATCGAAAGGTCGGTGAGTCGCAGCGCGCAGACGATGAGGGCGTTGCCAGTGACGGCGAGGACCGCGCAAATCGCCATGTTTCCCCAGAACGCCGCCCCGAGCGCGGTCAACTGCGTTCGGATCGCCAGGGGCAGTACCATCAGCGTGAGCAAGGCGTGGCTGGCGCCGATGATGAATACGGGATTGGCCTCGCGCTGGGCGAGCTGTTTCTGAAACACGTTCGCCACGGGGTTGGCGAGGATCCTCGCGACGACGAAGAGCGCGGTCAGCATGAGCGAGCCGGGGCATACCATCGCCGAGCCCCGAGCGGGTGGCGACCCGTGAGAGAGCGCCGGCCGGTTGGCGTTCCTATTGGCAAGCGGACCTTTGTGGCGATGGCTCGGTGCCTGCGCGCTCCTGCCACGAAGTGGCTCAACATCAGGAGGTCCGTCACCGAGTACTCTCCATGATCGTGCGCACTAGGGTGTCGCAGGGCTCGCGCTTCGGTCCCGGTCGCGTCACCACGTAGTACTCGACATCCGGGACTCCGTCCAAGCGCACGCCGACGAGCCCGCGCGGCACAGGGCAGAAGTCGTTCACGACGGCAATCCCGAGTCCGTAGGACGCAAACTGAATCATGAGTTCCCACCCGGTAGCCTCCACGGCGACCCACCACTTGGCTTCGGCGGTCGCGAGCGCCTGTGACAGCATCACGCGGTGCGGGCTGCCGTCGGGTGCCACCACGATTCTCTCTGCGTCCAGATCGCCGGGCTTCAGGCTTCGGCGCTTGGACAGCCGGTGACCGCGAGGCAGCAGGACGACCTGTCCAACGCGACGTACTGCGTGGCAGTCGAGATCGGGAGGTGTGCTGGTCAGGACGGCTACGCCGACATCCGCTCGGGCATCTCGAACGGCTCGAACAGTGTCAGTGCCCGACATCGACACCACGCGCAGGGGCCAGCGCTCTTTGGGAAAGCGCTTGATGGCCGCGCCGAGTAAATACCGGAAGGCTCCCTGCCCCGACACGAGGATGACCGGACCGCGGGTGTGCTGTCCGCGGAGTTCGGCGAGAACATCATTTCCGCGCGCCTGCACCTCGCGGCCGAACGCGGCGAGCCGTCGACCTTCGGCGGTGAGCGACAAGGCCCGCCCGTCGCGCCTGTAGAGCGTCGCGCCGACATCATCGGACAGCTTGCGGATCTGCGCGTGCAGCGCGGGCTGGGTGATGTGGAGTTCCTCGGCCGCCCGCGTGAAGTTGAGGCGGTCCGCAAAAACCACGAACGAGAACAACCAGTCGTAGTTCACCAGCCAACTATAACGCACGGTGATAGTACGAAACAAATTGCAAGTTCCGAATGATACATGGTTCGCGTACCTTCAGGGGGAAAGAACAATCATGGAAACCTTCTGAAGAACGCACGCTTCATGGCAGCCTACCAAAGGCTTGCCCGCGTATCCCTCAACCCCAGGCGCCACACCGCGCCGAACGCCCGGGCGCACTCGGACGCTGCTGCGAGGATGGCCGCACGGCTCGGCCTTGCCAATGGCTGCTCGGAGGCCGAAGTCGCGCTGCTCACCAACCTCGGTCACGCTCACGACATCGGCAAGATCACCGGCACGGCGCGTCCCGAGCGATCCCTCGACGTGCTCGCCGATTGTGGCGTGATGGACCGAGGCCTGCTTGGCCTGGTGAGGTGGCACGACACCGGCCTGCCCTGGTACCGGTCCGCGCATCGGGGCCAGCCGCCATCGGGCAAGGCCTGGCAACGACTGGCAAGCGAGGTCGATATCCGCCTGCTGTGCCTCTTCATGGTCGCCGACCGAGTCGACGCACCGGGCGGCTGGCGACGCAATGCGCCGACGACGTGGTTTCTCTCCGAGGCTCGCACGCGAGCGCTGGTGGGCGAGCTCGTCCTTGACGTCGACGATCACCCGAGCGAGGTCTGCGCTGGTGCAGCGCTGGTCAGGTGCGACGACGCTGGCCCCGCCGTACTCGCAATCCGAACCCGGAGCACGGCGTGGGAGCTACCCAAGGGCGGCCTCGAATGGGACGAGCTCCCCGAAGAGGCCGCGATTCGGGAGCTTCGCGAGGAGTCCGGTGCCGTCGGGGACGTCGAGGTGGTCGCCGAGCTCGGACGGCTCGAGTACTTCCTCGGAACTGGGCGCGACCGACGGCTGAAGCAAGTGCGTTACTATGCTGTTCGCGCCTCTGGTAGTCCCACGCTGGACCACGTGCCCGAGGGAACCCTCGAACGCCGATGGTTGCGCCCGCACGAACTGGACGGCACGCCGCTGGTGAGCGAGAGCCTGCGTCCGCTGCTGAGAGCTGCTCTCGATGGTGGTACGACGGATGACTGAGATAACGACCAATCGGGATCTCTACTGCTTCATTACTCACCTTGTGAAGCATAGAAAAGGAAGCCTCATCACGCTCCAGGCCTACCTCGAGAACCTGCGGCGGTTGGTCCGCCCCATCGGTGGGCACGAGGCACTTGCGCTTCGAGACTTCGCGGAGCTCCTCCAGGCGGCTTTTGAAGCGGCGCCCGCAAGAGCCGCGTCGTGCGCAAGCTCTACCGATGGCTACTCCGCATGGGAGCAGCGCCTCGACGAGCAGATCCGCGACCTCAGGGAGATGAGGGAAGCGGGGACTCTGGACGACGAATACCGCTGCTTCGGCGTGGACGCTCCGCGAGGAGGGCGGTGGTACAACTTCGACCCGTGCGCGTACCTAGAATGCGCGGCTGCGGGAGCGCTCGGCGGATGGCGGGAAGGCGACGACGCAGAACGATGCTACGTACCCGGGCCTGTCGCGGTGATCGATGCTGCGGGTACCATGACCTCGGTGGACCCACGCGACATCGACGACCCGGTGGTCGAGCTTCAGGTAATCACTTGGGAAGCGTTCGTCGACTTCCTGGACGCGGGTCAGTGTTACGAATAGCGCCAGTCACTCGTCGCCCCAGCCCGAGATGAAGGCGGTGGGTACGGTGTCGGTCAGCCAAACGCCGTTCGGTGTGTGGTAGAAGACATGGCCGGACTCGTGCATGCGACGAGCAGCGATTTGCAGAATCACTGGTTTGCCACGCCGGCCCCCCACGACCCGGGCGGTACCCTCGTCCGGGGAGAGGTGGACGTGGTGACGCTGCATGCGAAGGAGCCCCTTCTCTCTGATGGCGGGCAGGAGACGCCGAACCGTGCCGTGGAAGAGGACGTCAGGGGGTTCCGCTGGCTCATACTCGAGGTCTACCGCGGTCGAGTGTCCCTGGTTGGCGCGAATGCGCTTGCCATCATGGGTGTGGGCAAAGCGTTGCTTGGAATCCTTCGCCACTACCTCGTCGAGCTCGGTCCGAGAGAGCGGACGACCGTGCTTCGCGCACGCTTCGAGTAGTTCGTCAACACCGACCCAGCCGCCGGAGTCGAGCGCGATCCCGATGGCTGAAGGCTTGTGCCGAAGCACATAGCTCAGAAACTTGCCCGCGGCTGTGCGTCCCCTCTCGTTCATCGTCGTCATGGCGCCGTCCGCGCATGCTAGCACCCGCACCAAGGGCAGCCAGACGGGCACCGGCAATCCAGCACAGCGGTCACGCTCGTGAAGCGATGGCTGCGCTCGATAGCCTGAGCCGCCGCGTCGATGTCGTCGCTGTTCGGCGCGGGGATGCCTTGTCATGGAGCCGCTCGGGCATACGGGTAGGCAGGAGCCACGTGGGCCGCCCGCGCTCACGAAGGGACTCAAGCGTTCTTCGCGCTCACGTGGAAGGGTCATGGGTCACCAAGCGAGTCCGGAAGGCGCGCGTCTGCTTGATTACCTGACCGCAAGAAGGCTCATCTATCTCCCCTGCTATCGATGGGTGTTCGACAACGCGCTCCGTGACGAGCTGGTTGTGCTTGAGGAGTATGCGGCCAAGTAGCCGGTGGTTCTTCTCGACTACGAGACCAACGCGGACCTTCGGGACACTTTGCGACCACTCTCGCACGCGGCACTGATCAAGGCCTATATCGAGCTCGATTGGCCTGATCACGGGTCAGCTGGACCTGATGTGGGCATCGAGCTGATGAAGAGGTAGACGGATGGGTGGTCCAGCCAGGGGCGTTGAGTTACCTTCCTCGCTGGATGCGCCAAACCAGGGACCATCGAGAGACCCCAGTGTTCCTCGTGGCAGTCGCGTGTATGCAGCTCTCGACTGCTTGCAGGCGGGACGTGTCCGAGACCGCGACACGGGATGGCGCATCCCGAACGACGCTCAGCGTGGATACGCCTCCTGTTCCATGCGCACGACTGCTCCCGACTTCGAACGACGCGTCGAAACGCGATAGTCTGCTGGAACCTTCGACGCTGTACGGGGCGTGGTCGCAGACGGTCAATGGGCTGCGCGGACGCCTGCTGGCGACCTCGATGGTGGAACAGAACGGAAGGGCGCAGGTACAGCTTCATCTCGAAATCGAGAATCAGCGCGACACGGCCGCGCCGATGAGGATTCGCTGGGGAAGCCCCAGCCAAATGCTCGAGTTGACATTGGAGGACGCTCGGGGCCCCATCATCACGGACGAGGAATTCGGTGGAAGCGAGCATATCATGCCGCCAGAATGGCAATCCTTGCCCATTCACAGTGTGATTCGTGTCCTACTGTCGTCCAGCGCCTACCAGTACCTGCCGTCGGGCTCCGCTGCGTTCCGCCCTTTCACGTTTCAGGGGTCGATGCTCGACAGTACCATGGTGCCGCCGTTTTATGTGAGCGCCAGGTTCTCCCCCGTCGATGGCGTGGCAGACGATCGCGACGCTTGGACGGAGTCGCTCGACCTGCCGCGTGTGCAGATGCCTTCACCTTCCCTGTGATGCGAGCTGGCTCCGTGGCTCATCGTGTGGGTCAGCCCAGAGCGCAGGGCTGAGGATACATGCGCGGCCTGCGACAATTCGCCCTTCAGACCTCCTCGACCAAGAAGCGTCACCTCGCTTCCTGGAGGCAGTGTCGGCAGCCGCGCGGCACGACGTGACGGTGGTGCGTCTCTGCGCCCCCCCCTACTGTTGGACCAGCCTGGGACAACAGAGCCCCGGCGTGTGCCAATCCGAGCGGGCAGTGGCACAGCTCCCCGACGCGGCACAGGTCCCAGGTGTCGAGAATCTCAACGACTCTGTAAATGTGCAGTCGGGCACTCCTCTTGCATGGAACGGGGCCATGGCAAGGCGAGCAACACACAGACTCTTCGCTCTATCGAACGTAGCCCTGCTCCTGGCTCTTGGCCTTCAGGTAGCGGGCTGCTCGGACAAGGACAAGGACGACAGTGGAGCTGCGTCCGGCGGCGGGGCCAATACCGATGATGCCACTGGCGGCCGCTCCTCCGGCACAGATCAGCCACAGCAAGACCCTGGCGGCACTCCTGTCGACGGTGATGATGGGACGGACTTCGTCTCGTATGCTGACAGCGACAGGTCTGGAGGCCGAAACGCGGCTGCTGATGCCACTGCCGGGAGTGGCAGTGAGGAGAGCCAAGGCAATCTGACCGTTGATGACGACGCCGCCACGGGATCCGCCTCTGCAGCGCGGGCGATCACCGAGGCGGACATCATCAAGGTGGAAGGGGACATCCTCTACGCCCTGTCACAGTACTCGGGCCTCTCGATCATCGACCTCTCGGATCCCGCAGACCTGCGCATAGTCGGCAGGTATCGGAGTACGGCCACCCCCTTCGAGATGTACATCGAGGGTGGCACGGCCTACATCATGTACAATGACTATTCCCATCGCGAGTGGGACGAAGACGCTGAGTACTACGTGTGGGCGACGAGCAGCCGTATGGAGGCAATCGATGTCAGCACCCCAGCGAGCCCGCGCGTCCTCGGGTACCAGGATCTGCCTGGGTCGATCTCCGATTCGCGCAAGGTGGGCGACATCGTCTATGTCGTGACCTACCAGTACTCGTACTGCTGGGAGTGTGATGCGGTAGCCAATACCCGAATCAGCTCCTTCGACGTCTCGGATCCGGGTGAGTTCAATCCCGTCGATGAGGAGCGGTTCGATAGCGAGAACGAGAGCTGGGGCACCAGGCATGTGAGCGTGTCCGAGGCGCGGATGTACGTCTCCGGGTACACGTGGAGCACAGACGGTTCGCCCGAGACTGGCAGCATCCAGGTCGTCGACATCTCGGATCCAGACGGACAGATCGAGCCGGGCGCCATCGTGGAGATCCAAGGGCAGATCGACAATCGGTGGCAGATGGATGAATACGACGGAGTACTCCGCGTGATCAGCCAGCCCAGCAGCTGGACCACGAACACCGTTCCGGTACTCGAGACCTTCGCCATAGCCTCCTCGACCGAGCTCACACCGCTCGCGCGCCTCGATATGATCATACCGGAGAACGAGTCCCTGCAGAGTGTGCGGTTCGACGGCGAGCGGGCCTTTGCCGTAACCTTCGAGCAGACCGATCCACTCTTCACCTTCGATGTCACCGATCCGGAGAACCCCCAGCAGCTCGGAGAGCTCGAGATTCCAGGTTTCCTCTATTTCATGGAGCCGCGCGGCGATCGTCTCTATGCACTCGGATTCGACAGTTCGGTCAACGACGGCTCGCTTCACGTGTCAATCTTCGATGTGAGCGATCTGACGGCCCCGACCATGCTCGATCGCGTCAACTTCGGCGGCGACTGGGGCTGGTTCGCCGAGGATCAAGACCGGATCCACAAGGCCTTCAACCTGGCACTCGACGACGAGCTCATCCTCATGCCCTTCAGCGGCAGTACTTACGACGAGGAGGACTGCTACTACAACTGGGAAAGTGGTATCCAGCTCATTGACGCCCAGGGTGACGACCTCACGCTCCGTGGCGTTGCGCCCCAGGTGGGAGAGGCCCGCCGCGCCTTGCTGCACGAAGGCGTGCTCTTTGGGGTGTCCGACAACGCAATCCAAGCCTTCGACATCAGCGATCGTGACAACCCGACTCGCATCGACCGGCTAGATGTTGCGCGCAATGTCTCTCAGGTGAGGGCGATGGGAGACGAACTGCTGCGCTTCGGGTCGGATTGGTGGACGGACGAGACCACGCTCGATCTCGTGGCTTTGGCAGAAGCCGAGTCCACCGAGTCCAATAACCTCTTGGATCTTTCGCCGCTCACGGGCGTGCGCTCCGAGGAGTGCTCACAGGACGACGGTCGCTACAGCTATCGCTACAGCTACTTCACCGGTCAGGTGTTCGTGAACGGAGACTACGCGTTCGTGCCGCGAGAACTCTACGAGTCCGGCTACTCGAACTCGGGCGACGACTGGTACGATCGGCAGACCATGCGGCTCAGCATCGTCGACCTCAGTGGAAGCGAAGGACCGCGAATCGTGGGCGACCTCGCGCTCGAGCCCACGGGCTACAGCGAATCGCGCCAGCAGTCGAGCTACTATGCCGGGTTCATCCAGACCGACGGCGCTCTCCTCGTTGGTCGTAGGGATGGCTACTACTACTATAACGCGACGACGGGCGAGCGTTCTGACGTGAGCTTCTCCTACGACGTGATCGACCTGACGGCGGGACCTGACGCGAGTGTGGTGAGCAGGATCGAGGTTCCCGATTCGATGGCCACGGGTGGCTGGGGCTATGGCCCGTATGGCTGCTCCATCGACATGGAATGGGGATGGTACAGCTACGATTCTGGAGTCACCGCCGTCTCTGGGAACATCGTGGCAAGTCAACACGAAGAGTCGGTCGAAGGTGATCCCAGCAGAGTGCGCTACTTCCTCGACCGCATCGACGTGACCGATCCTGCGGCGCCTGTGCTCCTCGAGCCGATCAATATCCCTGGAAAGGTCATCCACTATGAACATGATCGCGGGCTTCTCGTGACCGTCGAGGACTATCCAGAGACGATCGAGGTCGCAGACTATACAGAGTGCTACGACCACGGCAATGCGCAGTGGGACGTCGATCAGGAGGCGCTCGAGGCCAACGATTACGACTGGGAGAAAACCCCCGGAACCTGCAGGCTCTGGCACCGCCGCTTGAACTCGCTCGTCCTCGACGGCGACGTCGCGCGGCGAGTGAGCCTGCTCGAACTCGACGCCGACGAGAGTGGCGAACTGACTCGCGCGACCGGGCAGGTAGCCGTGTCGAATAGCCGGGTCTTCTATCAGACCTACAACCCTGTCGACTACAGGGACGGCAAGGTCGAGGCTCTCGGGTATGGGAGCGACGGGAGGCTTTCCAAGCTTGGAGGCGTCGCGTTGACGGCGGATCGCTGGTACGGCATGACGGCACGAGACAATCGGGCCTTCGTCTCGGACTATGGGGTGCTTCAGGTGATCACGAGCCCGAACGGGGAGGAGCCCAGCAGCGCAAAGTACGAGCTCCGAAGCTATAGCTGTGGCGCGAGTGCCCTCGAGGTGGTGGGAGACCAGGTGTTCTGTGCCGGTGACCAGTACGGTGTACAGCGCATCGACCTCGAATAGGCAAGAGAGAGCCGGGGTGTAGCCCCGGCTGCATGACGGACGCCGGGGCGGCGGGTAGTGACCCACGCCCCGGTGCTCATTTTGTGTCGTCTGCGTCCGTGCATTTCGGAATGCAGGGTGTGCAGGCCGCCTCGCTGGGTCATCTTTGCATCTGACCTAGCGGTCTACTTCGGACAACGGTTTGAGCTCAGCAGCAACCCCCCACGCGCGAGGCGGATCGCGGCCGGTTCTTCATGCAGGGCGTGAACGGATACGGGCTGCCCTCACCTCGATGGGGGCAGCCCGTATCCGTTCGAGAATCGCGCTCGCTGATTTAGAGTCCCGCCTCGGGGATCCGTAAACC
>CAYRKE010000127.1:0-22444 GCA_964424695.1 uncultured Polyangiaceae bacterium | reverse complement strand
GCGCCGCGCCTCGCCATTCCTCGTTCCATCGGACCCCCCGAGTCGCTGCGCGTCCAACGGCGGTTGGACCCGTGATGGGTGCGGTCTCAACCGGGGCTCGGGCGTCATCCCAGCTCACGATGACGAGGGACGCCTGATGGTCTGGATGCCTGTCCGAGTCACGACAGATCGCGCGAGGAAGGTACTCCGAAAATCCGACGCTGATACGTGCGGCAACCGCTCGGCAAACGGCACGAAACGCGCGATGCCCCAAAGAATGCAAGTAAAGACCGCGTTCCACATTGGAAAGTCTCCATGACCATGTCGTCTCTCTCCCCGAGCGTCGCCCACCGAGCTCCGACCGAACCCGAGTCCCAGCAGTCGTCTGCGACCCGGACGCGAGTTCACTCTGCGCCGCAGGCCGCTGGGGCTCCAGTTACTGCACAGCACCGATATCCACGTGCGCGTCTCGTGCCCTGGACGGTGGCTTTGG
Organism: uncultured Polyangiaceae bacterium; assembly: GCA_964424695.1. GTDB lineage: Bacteria > Myxococcota_A > Polyangia > Polyangiales > Polyangiaceae > JAEWRL01. The sequence goes on along the minus strand of CAYRKE010000127.1, from coordinate 21,972 downwards.
TCGTCGTATTCGTGAGCTCATTGCTCCTGGGGCGCTACGATTTGCGCCTGCTGCTCGACGGGGCCGACGCGGCAGTTGGGCACGAGCGCTGGCTCAGGTTCGGCGATCTCGTGCTCCACGCGCGCCTTCCACGGAGCCTCGCCGCTGCTGTCGTCGGCGCGTGCCTCTCCATCGCGGGAGCGAGCTTCCAGTCCATCTTCCGCAATCCCTTGGTCTCTCCGGACATGCTGGGCGCGTCCGCCGGCTCCGCCTTCGGAGCCGCCCTCGCCATCGTGCTCGGTTTCGGCATCTTCGGGGTGCAGGCGCTGGCCTTCGGCAGCGGCATCGTCGCCGTACTCGCTGCCGGGCTCGTTTCGAGCAGCCTCGGCACTGGCAAAGGCCCTCTGCAGCTCATCCTCTCTGGGCTCCTCGTTTCTGCCGTCTTCACCTCGCTGCTGTCGCTCGTGAAGTTTCTGGCCGATCCCTACAGCAAGCTTCCAGATATCACTTTCTGGCTGCTTGGAAGCCTCTCCGCTGTCAACCTGCGTGAGGCGCTCCTTCTCGCCGGTTGCTCGGTGCTTGGCATCGTTCCTTTGCTGTTCCTTCGCTGGAAGCTCAACCTCCTCTCGCTCACCGAGGAAGAGGCGCGCTCGCTTGGAGTCAACACCCAACACCTGCGCATCGTCGTCGTCGCAGCGGCGACCCTGATCACGTCGGCAGCCGTCGCTGTGTGCGGCCTCATCGGTTGGGTCGGGTTGATCGTGCCGCACACTTGTCGCCTGCTCTTCGGTCCCAACAACGCGACGCTCCTCGGTGGCTGCGTTGTGATGGGCGCCCTCTACCTGCTAGGCGTCGACACCGCGGCTCGCTGCGCGCTGCCGCTCGAGGTGCCGCTCGGCATTCCCATTGCCCTCCTCGGCGCACCGTACTTCGCCATGTTGCTCCGACGCTCGGACCTGGGATGGGCTTGAGATGTCGCTTCGAGCCGAATCCCTGTCGTGCGGTTATGCTGGCCACGCGCTGCTCCGAGCCCTCTCGGTCGAGGTGCGCACGGGCGAGCTGCTCCTGCTCCTGGGCCCCAACGGAGCCGGCAAGACCACCCTGTTCCGCACGCTCTTGGGGCTGCTACCGCCGATCCGCGGGAGCGTGACGGTGGACGGCCGAGACCTCCACCGGCTCTCTGCAGGCGACCGCGCGCGCCGCATCGCATTCGTTCCCCAGGCGGGAGGCCTCACGTTCCCCTTCTCCGCTTTCGACGTCGCGCTCATGGGTCGCGCGCCTTGGATTCCCCTGCATCGCTCACCGAGCGGTCACGATCGTCGCCTCGTGGAAGAGGTCTTCGAGACTTTGCAGCTCACGTCGCTCGCGCACAAGCCGTTCCCGCACCTGAGCTCTGGCGAGCGCCAGCTCGTCATGATCGCACGCGCCCTCGTGCAGACCCCCCGCTACCTGGTCCTCGACGAACCCACCTCCAACCTCGACTTCGGCAATCAGAGCCGGATTCTGGGTGAAGTGCGCCGCCTCTGTCGCAGCGGGCTCGGAGTGATGATGACGACGCATCAGCCGAATCATGTCTTCGAGTGCGGTGGAAAGGTTCTGCTCGTCGACCGCGCCGGGCATGTGCACAGCGGGCCACCGGAACGGGTCATGACCCAGGCCCTGTTGGCCGCTGCCTTCGGCTTGCCGGTGGAACTAGGGATACACACGAGCCCGAGCGGGCGATCGACCGCCTATTGCCTTCCCGCGAGTCCCGTCGAGGAACCATGAGTCTTTTCGCGCATCACCTCGCCATCCTCGCCGCGAGCGCCCTGCTTTCCTGCCAAGCTCGAGACTTCTCCAGCGATGCCGCAGCCGGCAGTGCTTCCGCCGAGCATTCGAGGCTGGATGCCTCCGCGTCCAGTCACCAGCTGGTCCGCCACGCTTTCTCGACGTCGCCCATGGGAACGGTGTTGCTCTACAGCTTCGATCCGGCGCTGCTCGTTGGCTGGAATTACCCGCTGGCCTCGCCCGATCGCCCCTTCATCGTCCCCCAGGTGATGGACTTGCCAGTCCTGGGCGGATGGTTCGGCAGGACGGCGGGCGTCAATGTCGAGACATTGAGCGGTTATCGCCTCGACGCCATCGTCAACGTAGCCACGGCGCTCAGCGACTTCAACGAGGCGAGCGCGCGACGTCTCTCGTCCCAGGTCGGCGTGCCGCTGATCACGCTCGCCGCGCAGAGTCCAGACCATCTTCCCGCTCTCTTCGCGCGGCTCGGAGAGCTCACGGGCGAGCACGCACGCGGGCTTGCTCTGCGTGACGCAGCGCAGCGCATCGTGCAGCGAGCCGCCGACGTTGCTCGCCGTGTCGACTCGAATCAGCGCCGCCGCGTCTACTACGCAGAAGGCCTCAAGGGCCTCAACACCGAACCGAGCGGCTCCATCCATGCTCAGCTCCTCGAGTTCGTCGGCGCCCTGAACGTCGCTGCGATCCCGAACGACGACGTTAGCGGCTTCGGCAATACGCCGGTTTCCATCGAACAAGTGGTCGACTGGGATCCGGACATCATCCTGATATCGGACTACCTCTGGACTGACGGCGGACGCGCGGGGTGGCACGCCATTCTCGGCGCCAACCCTCTGTGGCGGCGCGTGAAGGCGGTCCGCGAGCATCGGGTGTACATCGTGCCCAAGTCGCCCTTCCATTGGATCGATCGCCCCCCTTCCATCAACCGCCTCGCGGGGCTCATTTGGCTGCCTGCACTGCTCTACCCAGAGCTTTGCGAATACTCCCTCGCCGAGGAGATCCAGGGCTTCTACGCTGACTTCTACCATCTGAATCTAGGTCGGCGCTCGATCGACGAGCTGCTCGAGACCGCCGTTCCATTCTAGCGAGGGCCCTCGCGGCGACCTCGATCCCCAACGACACGGCACCCCCAACAACCCCACGGACCCCTCATGAAGACCAATGCTCTTGGCCCGCAGCTCGCGCTGCCGCTCGTGCTTCTGGCCTCCCCATTGCTTGCCCAACAACCTCCTGCCGAACCACCGCGAGCGAACGAGCCGCCGGGTACTCCACCGGTCGGTGACGGGGTCGCCGCCCCGAGTCCGGCGGTCGCGTCGCCCGACGCGGTGTCGCCCGACGCGGTGTCGCCCGACGCTGGGTCGCCCGACGCGGTGTCGCCCAACGCTGGGTCGCCCAGCGCACAATCGGCTGACGCAGAAGTCCCCAGGATCGCAGACTTCGAGCCCGGCGAGGTCACGGTCCGGGCGTCGCGTCCCGCCGTGATCGACCGCGCCACGATGCAGGTCGTCATCGGGGCAGAGGACATCGAGGTACATCGCGACCGGAGCCTCGCCGACACACTGAGCCTCGTGCCCGGGATCGCCACTTATCAGCATGGCAAGGGGCACATCCGCTTTCGCATGTACGGCTTCGAGATGCCATACGTCGCGCTACTCGTCGATGGGATCCCAATCGCGGATGTCTACGAGGCCAATGTCGACATCTCGAAGTTGCCGGTGCTCAACGTCTCGAAGATCGTGGTTGACCGCGGCACGGCCTCGGCCCTTTATGGGAGCAACGCGACCGTTGGCTCGATCAACATCGTGACCATGACTCCGATCGCGCTCTACGCTTCAGCGCAATCGGAGGTGGATACTACGGGTAGCTACTCGGTGCGCCTCGCCCATGGCGACGTGCACGGCAAGCTATTCTACTGGGTCACGGGCACGGTCCAAACCCAGCAACCGTTTACGGTGTCGAGGCGCCTCCATCGCGAGTTCTGGCTCGACCGGGCCATGCCGCGGGGGCTCGGCTACACCGTCGACCGCTCGAGCGCGACTGCCCAGCGCTACCTGGACACCGACGAGTGGCCGCACCAAGAGGGCGTGCTCTACGCGGGGTCTGGAAAAGTCGGCTGCCGGCTCAGCCACGAGCTGGAGACGGGCGTGTCCCTCAACTACAGCAAGAGCGAGGCCAAGCGCTACAGCCTGACGGCGAACACGACGGAGGAATTCAGTCAAGGTGCGTGGCCAGCCGCGGATCCGACGTTGGGGCTCAACGCGGGCGCATTCGATTGGCGAGACGTTCAGACGTTCTCGGTCGCCCCTTACGCCCAGTACGATGACGGCGCCCTGTCCAGCAAAGGCAACGTCTACTACCAGCTGACGAACGAGATCCTTGACGGGTATTCGGACTCCAGCGAGACCGTGCCGATCCGTGGTTGGGGTGGCGCGACCTCCAACTGGCGCAACACGTCTGCGGGCTTCAATTGGCTCCCCTCCTACGCCTTCTCCGATTGGAACCAGCTCAATGGCTCCGTCCTCTTCCGTTGGGACAAGCATAGGGAGCGGATCCGCGCCGACCGCGACTTCGTTGGCGATGGGGTCTCAGGCGGCGGCGCTGACGCTGCCTACGACCTCGCCGGCCATAACTGGGCGACGACGAAGGTGATGACCGGAGCACAGGTCACCGTCGCGCTCGAGGAGCAGCTGAATCTGGATAGGCTTGCCAGTATCCCCATCGATCTCTCGGCGGGTGCCTCCTACGACGCGCAGAGGCTGAAGCGCTACGACGCCCGCAGCCAGACGATGGAACAGGGCCGCGTCGTCGACTACGGCACGGGGCTCGACGGGCAATACATCGCTTCGAGCGATTCGACGATCTGGGGCACACGCGACTCCTTCAACCCGGTGCTCGGCGCCGTTTACGAGCCCGTTGACCGAGCGCTCCGCTTTCGTGCTTCGGTCTCGCGCAAGAAGCGCCTCCCGACGCTGTCACAGTACGCCAAGGTCTACGAGGACAGCGACGTTGGTCTCAAGCCGGAGGTGTCGACCAACGCCAATGTCGGGACTCAGCTCTCGACGCATTCCGATCTCGCGAGCCTGCGCTTCGACTTCTTCGTGAGCCGTTTTCGCGACAAGCTCGCCACCGTCTACGACCCGGTGACACCGAACCTCCGGTACTACACCAACGTCGACGGGGAGGACCACTACGGAAGCGAAGTGACGCTCCGGGGCCGCACCAAGCTATCGAGCATCGCGGAGTTCTCCGCGACGCTCGCCTACACCTATCTGCGCGTCAACTACGTAGCCCGCAACCAGGGAGATTCCACGATCTCCAAGGGCACGCGGCTGCCGGACATTCCGAAGCACGAGATCACCTACGACCTGCGCTGGGACCTCCAATCCCAGACTCAGTTCGCCGTTTTCGGCACCTTCATGGCCAATGCGGTCCGCTACACCATGGCGGCCAACCCGGCTCCCGGTAATCGCTTCGCGCTTTCGGCGTACCGAACCTACGCGCTGAACAATCCCTTCATGCTGAACGCCCAGCTCAGCCAGGGGATCGGCCGATACTTCGAGGTGTACGCGGTTGGCCGCAATATGCTCGACGATTTCGACATGGATCCCTTCAACCCCGGCCCAGGTCGCGAATGCGCTCTGGGCGCCAAGGCGACTTACTGAAAACCAGTCCAGACCCGAGAGAAAACCATGACCCAGACCTACCCCGTGCGCGCCATCGGCATCGCCCAGACCCGATATCATCACTTCAACGACCGGTGCAATTACCAGGAGGATGTCAACGTCATCGCCATCGACGAGGAGCTCGAGGATGGCCTGCTCGGTACGGAGTACTTCTCGCACTTGCTCTGCGTTTACTACCAGCACCGCCAGGACGAGTGGCGGCGTCACGTGGGTCAGCGCGAGGATCAAGCCAATCTGAAGCTCACCATCACCCGCGAGCCCACTTGTCGCGGCATCTTCTCCAAGCGCTCGCCCGGGCGACCAGCGCGCCTCGGATCCTGCATCGTCAACGTGGTCAAGCGCGAGGGGCGCCTGCTGCACGTTCGAGGGCTCGACGCTCTCGACGGCTCCCCCATCCTCGACATCAAACCTTACATCCCCGAGTTCGACGCTTTCCCACTCGCGGCGGCTCCACTACACTGGTGCATGGCGCAGACGCCGCTGCTTCGCTCGACGCGGCTCATCCACTGGGACACCGTCAACGTCACGTTGACCCTTGGGCTCCGCGCTGGGATTGAAGCCATGCGCTTGCTCGATGTCTCCCGGCGCGACGCCTCACTGGCGCGGGTCCGAGGCTCGGCCTTCTTCGCGCAGGGGGTCGAGGCCAGCACCGGCTGTTCCCTGCTGCGCGGAACCCTCGAGCTCGACGAGACCGAAGCCAGCGGCGTGCTCTGGACCTTGTCACTCACGGCGGGCGCGCGCCGCGCCGAGGTGGAGGTCTACGACGCCCTCTACGCTGATGCCGGAGAGGTCCTCTCGCTCCCCTGCGATGCGCTCTTTCAGCGCTGTGGGGTCATCGGTGTCGTATAAACCTGGATCGTACCTGATGGCTTTCACGTCCCTGACCGAGCTCAACTCCGTCAAACGTGCGTTCCGGGGCGTCCACCTTCCGATGCGGCAGCTTCCCGCGTGCACGGCCGGCTGGGGCTGCGGCTTCGCCCTAATCCTCGACGAATCCAATGTGGACCAGGTGCAGGGTATCGCCCGTGCCGGGAAGCTGAAGTTTCGGCTATTCCGCGTTGAAGCTGGCGCCGATCTGGCACTATGCGTTCCCGTTTCTCCCGAGCCCGCCCGATGATCGACCTGGGCGATGCCCGAACCCCCCGGAGCGAATTCGGCCGATGATCTACCTCAACAATGCCGCGACGTCCTGGCCCAAGCCTGAAGAGGTTTACCGTGCCGTTGACGCTCAGCTTCGGGGCTGTGGCGCGAGCTTCGGCCGAGGCAACGACCGAGCCGCCCAGGGTAGCGCCGAGCTCGTCTACGACTGCCGCGTCGCCCTTGCTGAGCTGATTCATGCGCCGGGGCCGGAACGGATCGTCTTGACCCACAGTGCGACCGAGGCTGCCAACCTCGCGCTCAAGGGCTGTATCCCGCCGTTGTGTCACGTGATTCTGAGCGACATGGAGCACAATGCGGTGCTTCGTCCCGTGGCCAGTCTGGTTCGGGAGCGCGGCGTCGAGCTCACGATAGCGCCGAGTGACGCGAGCGGCGTCGTGGCCCCCAAAACCGTCGAGCGCTTGCTGCGGCCGAACACTGCGCTGGTCGGCATGGTCCACGTCTCCAACGTCACTGGCTCCCGTAACGACGTCAGCGCCATTGGCGAGCTGTGCCGTGCAGCGGGCGTGCCGCTCTTGGTCGACGCTTCCCAGAGCCTCGGCACCGAGGAAGTGAACGTCTTTCGAGACGGAATCGACTTGCTCTTCGGTCCCGGCCATAAGGGACTGCTCGGTCCTCCCGGCACCGGGTTTCTCTACGTCGCCGCGGACCTGAGGCCAACGCCCCTGATTCATGGCGGGACGGGGAGCGATTCGATTTCCCTGGAGCAGCCGGGCCGTGTTCCCGAAGGCTTGGAGGCGGGGACGACGAATCTCCCGGCGCTCGCAGGGCTACTCGCAGGGGTTCGAGCGGTCTCGCGATATGGTGTGGCCAATGTCGCCCGGCACAAGCAGCGGCTCGTCCAGCGCTTCGTCGAGGGACTTGCTGGCGAGGGCGCTTTCCGCTGCTTCTCGCCTCTCGAGCAGCGGCCCAGCCTCGTCGCGTTCTCACTCGACGGCTCGGACTCGGTGGAGATCGCCGAGTGTCTCGCCGAAGCAGACATCGCGGTGCGCGCCGGCCTCCACTGCGCACCAAGCGTGCACCGGAAACACGGCACACTGGAAACCGGCATGGTGCGTGTGAGCCCGGGACTCTACTCGATGGAAGGCGACGTCGACGCGTGCGTCGAACGGATCCGCGCATACGCCCGAGGGGCGCGCGGCGCCAGAAGGACCTGCTATGTGGAAGTTGTATGATGAGCTGATCGCTCCTCCAGCTCTCCCGCGACGGCCGTCATCAAGGCATCGAGCGTCCTTCTGGCGGTGTAGCCGCACTCGTTCTTGCGCGGCGCTCGTCACCCTGCACATCTCCCGTGGACGGTTCCGCGCATCTCCAGTCAGCCCGGGTGGAATCTGCCGTCGGCCCGGGTCATCGTTGCAGCAACCTCGGATTCTGCGAGCCACCCAGTACGCTCCTCCGGGTAGCAGTCGTACTCCGGAATGTAAGGCTTGAGGTCGATGAGGGGGGTGCCGTCGAGCAGATCGACCTCGTCGATGAAGAGGTGATTCCGCTCGCGGCCGAGGAGCTTCACAGCAGAGATCCCGAGCCCATTGGGCCGCGCTGGCGCTCGCGTCGCGAACACGCCTCGCGACACGGTGTCCCGGTAGGGCACGAGGCGCAGCCCTGCCGGCGCCGCACGGTGGAGAAGCACCAGGAGCCAAATGCGAGTGAAGCCTTCGATGTCCATGAGCCCTTCCTCGTACTCTGGCAGGACCTCGATCTCGCCCCGAAAGCCGCGCGCCATTCGAGGCTGGAGCGGTGTGCCGATGGGCTCGCGTCGGCTCGTGTGAACGATGCCGATGGGGCGAAGCGCCGGGGTCGAAAACCCGTCGAGGCTCGTGAGGCTCATGGCTTGACCCCCGGCACGGCGAGGAAGCCCGCGTCGCGGAGGAGCTTCTGGCCCCCTTCGGAAAGCACCAGCCTGACCCACGCCGCCGCGAGCTTGGGGTGCGGCGCTCCCACGAGCACCGCGATGGGGTACTCGGCGACGACGTTCACATCGGGCGGGATCGCCACGAGCCCTACTTCGCCTGCGTCCACGGCCGCTTTGGTGTCCGTGCGATAGACGATGCCTGCGTCCGCCTCGCCCATGCGGACCTTCACCAGGACTTGCTTCACGTTGAGCTCGTGCGACACCACCTTGGCTTCGACCCGGCTCCTGAAATCTGCCCCCAAGGATGTCGAGGCGCGTTCGAGGATCTGGAGCGAGTAGTGACCGATGGGCACCTCGGCGGCACCGAGCACGATATGCTTCGCGTTCGGGAGATCGGCGAAAGCCTTGATAGCGGAGATGCTTTCCTTCGAGACGACGACGACGGGCTCGTTGGTCGCGAAGAGCTGCGGGCCGCTCGCGCGCTGAGCGTCGACGAGCGCCTTCATGTGCTTGACGTCGGCCGAGGCAAAGACGTCCGCGGCGGCCCCCTGTTCAATCTGCGTTCGGAGTTCTTGGGAGCCGGCGAAGTTGTAGACGACCTTCACGCGCTGCGCCGTCTTCTCGAAGTCTTTGTCGAGGGCGGCGAAGGACTCTTTGAGGGAGGCTGCGGCAAAAACGATGAGTTCGGTCTCGGCGGGGGCCGGCTTCGGGCGTTGCGCCGAGGCGGACGCCGAGGGCGCATGCTCGCGGCGCTCATGCCGATTGCAGGCGCCGAAAGCCAGTAGCATGAGCAATGCGAGCGCGACGGCGCACCTCGCACGCGAGACCCAAGTGGGTGCCCGTTGTCTGAGCGCCGCAGCCAGACTTCCCTCTGCCGCGAACGAGGCGTGCCATGCGCTTGGCCCGTCCGTCATTGTCGACGATCTATCCATGAAGTGATCCGTTCTTGCTCCACACGCGGCGTTTCTGGGAATTCCTTGGGGCGCCGAGGGGGGCGAGCATTCGAAAGGCTGCGCGCCGAGCGGAGCCGGCGCTGGACGTCCTTCAAGAGAGCTGCGCTCCGGACTCTCGCGCGTCGTACCCGAGCGCCCCGAGGTCGCGCCGAAACGCGCCGGAGGCGAGCACGTCGAAGAGGCGCTTCGCCCGAGAATCATTGATGAAGTCCAAGGGCAGGACCAGGTCGTAACGCTCCTCCGCCAAGGGAAGGAATGTGAGGCCAAAAGCATCTGCGACCTCCTGCGATGCCACGCCCGCGTCACCAAAGCCCATGGCCACCGCGCGCGCGAGCTCGAGGTGGCTCTCCACCTCGATTGGTCTTGTGAGCCCAGCGGCGCGCGCCACGATTTCGACGTTGGTCCCCATCCGCTCGAGCGCACGGTCGAGGAGCCTCCTGGCACCCGAGCCGAGCTCCCGCACGACCAGGCGAAACCGTTTCTGTACGATCTCGTCGAGACCCGCGGCGCTGCCGGGGCCGCCGCGCCGCGTGACGAGCCCCTGCTTCCACACACCCAAAGAAACGAGCCCAAAGGGGCGCTTGCCGAGGGCGTCGCGGGCGTCGACGAGGTTCGCCTCTTTGGCGAGGGAAGAGCCGAGGTGCACCCCCGCGAGGTGGCACGAGCCGCGCGCCAAGCCGTCGAGTGCTCGCGCGCTCGACCCGGCGATCCAATGAAAACGGCCGGGGCCTGGACGGGAATTCAACCTGTCGGCCAGGACCCCGAGCCCCGTCGCGCACCCGACGAGGAAGACGTTCTCGGCCACCTCGCCTCGGTGCCGCAACAGGGAGACCGTAGCCCGACGCTTCTGTGTGCGCACGACGATGCCGTCTGCCGCGGAACGCGCCGCGTCACCCCCGAGCTCGCGTGCGATCCAGCGCCCTCCCACCCGCGCCACGGCGACGCGCGCGGCGCCCACCGTCGACTCCATTTCTGCGGTCAGAGTCTCGTCACCCGCCGACTCCGAGAAGAGCGCTTCGACGTTGGTATCGAGCGCCGCGGCGACGCGCAACGCCACATCCACCGAAGGCGAGGAACGGCCCGCCTCGATGGCGTTCACGCTCTGCCGCGTGAGGTTCGCGCGCTCTGCTAGCACCGCCTGAGTGAGCCCGCGCGCGAGCCGCTGTTCACGAACCCGATTCGGAACCGCTTCGACCATGACAAGCACGCTTTACGCGGTGACGTGTTTCCTTGGCGTTTCCGATGGTCCGCCGAGCGGTTTCGCCAGGTAAGGAGACTCGTGTCATCGGACTTTCGGTCACGATACCGGCGCCGTGGGTATGCAGGAGCGAGAACACCAGGAAGGAGTCGAACTCGGCGCGTTTGGCCAAGGCCCCCTCGGCGATGGGTGTGCAGCCCGCCGCCCACGCGAAACGAGCCTGACACAATGCGACGGCTAGGCTCATGATACTCGCGCTCTGGCGCCTCCCGTGCAGGCCACGCATCGTGGGTGCTGGCAGGCGCCTGCAACCGATTACCCTTCGCCCCCGCTATTCATGAGTGAAGATCGAGCATGGCAGTATGAGCGACCCGACACCCGGTCTTTTGGGGCCTGGGAAGCCCTCGCGCGTGGCGGCGAAGGGCACCAATGGCGCCGGAAGGCCTCCGGGGGCTAGCGGGAGGAGCGAGGCCGGACCGTGACGGAGAAGCGGATTCAGCTCGAGCGCTGGGGGTTGGTTGCGACTGGGGGCGCTCTCGCCGCTTTCCTGCTCATACCCCTGGTGGCTCTCTTCGCGACGACGTCGTGGTCGGATCTCTCGAAGGGTCTCCGCTACTCCCTGGTGTGGCCAGCGCTCCGACTGAGCCTTACGACCACCCTGGTCACCCTGGGGTTTCTGGTGGTGCTGGGGACCCCACTCGCCTGGGTTTTGGCGCGCGGCGGGACACGCTTGGCGCGCGCGGTAGAGACTGCGCTCCAGCTGCCGGCCGTGATTCCGCCCGCGGTGGCCGGCGTGGCGCTGCTCCTGGCGTTTGGTCGCAGGGGTCTGCTGACTGGCCGTCTCTACCCCGAGACATGGGCTGCAGGCTTCACGACGACTGCGGTCGTGATGGCAGAGCTCTTCGTCGCGGCCCCGTTCTTCGTCCAAGCCGCGATCAGTGCATTTCGCCGCATCGACGAACGGTTGGTACTCGTCGCGAGGACGCTTGGCGCCTCGCCGCTGCGGATCTTCTTCCATCTGGCTGTTCCGCTCGCGGCTCCAGGGCTCGCCGCGGGGGCGGCGATGAGTTGGGCTCGTGCGCTTGGCGAGTTCGGGGCGACTCTGATGTTTGCTGGCAACCTCGAGGGCCGAACGCAAACCTTGCCGCTCGCGATCTACACGGCGCTCGAGATCGACTTGCGCGCGGCGCAAGCGATCTCCATTCTGCTCGTGCTCGTTGCCTTTGGCCTCCTTGCCTTGGTTCGTTCCCTCGGATCCGGACTTTCCGAATCAGCAACTCCGCTCCGGTGATGATCCCACAACCCCTTCAGTTCGCCATCAAGGCTCGGGTCGGTCAGCTCCACCTCGACGTGGCGCTCGAATCCGGGCCGGGGCCGCTCGTCGTCGTCGGTCCGAACGGTTCGGGCAAGACGACGCTACTCACGGTCATCCTCGGCGCGTTTCCAGTCGACAAGGGCTTCGTTCGGGTTGGACGAACGGTGCTGCACGATACCAGTCTGGGCATCGTCGTTCCGGTCGAGGGGCGGAGGATTGGGTACGTGCCGCAAGACTACGCGCTGTTTCCTCATCGAACGGTCCGCGGAAACGTGGAGTTTGCGCTAGCCAGCGCCGGCCATGCTCTCGAGCCCATCGACAGAGCCGACCACGTTGCCCTCCTACTCGGTGAGCTGGGTCTCGAGCCGTTGACCGAGCGGTCCGTCCAAACCCTGTCGGGTGGCGAGAAGCAGCGACTCGCCTTGGCGCGAGCGCTTTCCGTGCACCCGCGAGCGTTGCTTCTGGACGAGCCCCTGGCTGCCCTCGATATCCATTCGCGGCGCGAGGTGCGCACGTTCCTCACCGGCTACTTCGCTCGCTTGGGCATACCCACCGTCATCGTCACCCACGACGCCGCTGACGCACGCGCGCTCGGCCACCGAATCGCAGTGCTGGAAGACGGGCGGATATCGCAGGTAGGCTCATGGGCTGAGCTCGTGTCTCAGCCCGCAACGCGCTTCGTCGAGGAGTTCGTCCGTCACGGCTAGTGGGGCGGACGGCGCACCATCTCCGGCGAGAAGTGGACGCCATCGGTCCGTGGAGTCTGTTGCAACCCATCGTCGACGAAGGGCGGGCAATTGGGCGGACGGAATCGTCGGAACGCCCGATCCGCAGGCTGAACCGCAGGCGGTCGGGGTTCACGCTTTGCCTCATCCGACACGGCGTCGCTACAGCTTGGACATCTAGGTTTGATTTGAATGGACGAAGAGAGCTCTCCGCATGAATCGACTCCCCGTCTTGCCCAATCCAGAAGGTTGGCCATTCGAGATCCACCCGTCGACTTTCCTATGCGTGGGTCAGGACCGCGGACCGTCAGCTGCTCTGCATCTTCCCGTCGCGCCGCGCTGCAACCTGCATTGTTCCTACTGTGATCGGACCCGAGATTGCGCCAATACGACGGCAAGCGTCAGGTCATCGAGGCTCCTCACGCCACAGCAAGCTGCTGCATTCGCGGCGGATGCTCTCGCCTCCGACCCACGCATCGTCTGTGTCGGCGTGAGTGGTCCCGGGGAGCCGCTCGCCAATCCTCAGGCCACGCTCGAGACCCTTCGCCTAGTTCGTGAGCAGTCCCCAGCCGTGCCACTCTTCGTCTGCACCAACGGCGTGCAGCTGGAGGAGAACGTGAGCGCGCTAGGTGACGCTGGAGTATCGCTCTGCACCGTCGTCGTCAATTCCCTGGACCCGACGGTTGTGGGGCGCCTCATCGATTGGGCGCGAGGCCCAGAGGGGATCTTGACGGGTGACGACTCCGCGCGGTTCGTCATCGAGCGACAGGTGGCGGGGATCTCGGCCGCCATCCAGGCTGGGATGACGGCTCGGGCAACGTGCAATTTGATCCCTGGGGTGAACGACACCGGCATCGAGGAGCTCGCGAAACGGCTCAAAGCGCTCGGCGTGGGTCACCTCCATCTTCAGCCCTTGCGGCCGAGCAGCGCTCGCGCCCAGCTGTTCGAAGGCACGCGCGAACCGACACCAGTCGCGCTCGAGCAGGCGCGCGAAGCGGCGCGCCGCCACCTCGAGTCCATCGGCGACTGTCACCGATGCACCTGGTGTGTCCCGGATCCCGTGGGCTCCGCGGCGCCAAGCAAGGGGCGGGGAGGCTCCAGCGATCGGCTCGAGCGATTCTCGAAGCAGAAGGACGGGGCCACCGATGCTGCCTCCGCGACTCGTGTCGAAGTGCGACCCGGGCTTGCCGAGCGTGGTCTGGCGCTTCCGCAACTCCAGCTCATCGTCAAGGTGGCGCGCTGGTTGGCGTCATCGGTGGACGATACCGCCGGTACCCTGAAGCAGGTGCTGGCGTGGCTCGACGAAGAGCTCGGGCTCCACCGAGCGGTCATCACGCTGGCGGACGCTTCGGGCCAGGAGCTCACGGCCGAAATCACCCACGACGTGGCGCCTGAGCACGCCGACCGAATGCGCTACCGCGTCGACGAAGGCATTACGGGGCAGGTGTTTACCTCGGGCAAGTCGGTGCTCGTCCCGAGTCTGGGCGCGATCCCGGAGTTTTTGGACCGTTCGGGCTTGCGGGCGAACCTCGATCAAACCAGGCTCGCGTTTCTCTGCGTGCCCATTCTGGATCGTGACACGACGATCGGTACCCTCTCGGCGGACAAGGACAACAACCAACTCAAGGACGCCGACTCCGACCTGAACATGCTGGAGGAGGTTGCGCAGCTCCTGGCTCCCTTCGTGCAAAGGAGGCGGCTCGAGGAGAGCCTCCACTTGTTCCGGACGCTGCGGAGCAGCGGTGGCCCCTCCGCTCGGCTCATCGGGCGATCGTCGACGATGGATGAGGTTCGCCTCCTGATCGCCAAGGTCGCTCCCACTCCGACCACCGTGCTCTTGACCGGTGAGACTGGCACCGGCAAGAGCGCAGCAGCCGAGCTCCTCCACGAGCTCAGCCCACGCGCGGCCGAGCCCTTCATCGAGATCAACTGCGGCGCGCTCCCCGACACATTGATTGAGAGCGAGCTCTTTGGCCACGAAAAGGGCGCCTTCACCGGCGCCATTCAACGGCGGCTTGGCGTGTTCGAGCGTGCACGCGGCGGCACGGTGTTTCTCGACGAAGTGGGAGAGCTCGGCCCGTCTGCCCAGACGCGTTTGCTCCGCGTCCTCCAGACCAAGCGCTTCGAGCGCGTGGGCGGCGCGGAAACGCTGACGACCAACGCTCGCCTCATCGCCGCCACCAATCGTGACCTCTCGACGGCGGTGGCGACCGGCGAGTTTCGGGCCGACCTCTTCTACCGCCTCAATGTCTTCCCCGTGTGCATGCCGCCGCTTCGTGAGCGAGGCAACGCGGACATCATGTTACTCGCCGACAGCTTCGTGGATCGCCACGGCCGTGCCATGGACAAGGCCATCTTCCGCATCGATACCCCTGCCATCGATATGCTCACGGCGTACCATTGGCCAGGGAACGTGCGAGAGCTCGAGAACGTCATCGAACGGGCCGTTGTTCTTGCCGAGGGAGAGGTGATCCATGGGCATCACCTGCCTCCATCGCTCCAGATGAACCGCTATTCGGCGGTGCCGGAGCAGCTCGACTTCAGCACGCGCGTCGCTGCCTTCGAGACCGAGCTCATTACCGAGGCGCTGAAAGAGGCGAACGGCAACCAGACCAAGGCGGCGGAGCGGCTCGGGATCACCAAACGAGTGATTCAGTACAAGATCCGCGGCTACGGCATTCCTTGGGAGCGCTTTCTCCCCAAGCCGTGAGTGCACGCGATGCGTCCGGTACCGTTTGGAACCGCGGCAAGGACGACAGCACGAAACTGTTCCGAAGTAGCGAGTGCGAGCTCCAGGACCCGAGCGCCAGGCTGCAGTCCACGCGAAACCTGCCAGTCGCGAAGTCCCGTGACGCGCGTCGAAGCGTCTTCGGCGTCGGGAGAGCCGTGGGTGGCGCTACACGGCTCTCCCGCGAGTTCTCTGCGGCAAATGAGCCCCAGAGACTCGCTCCGGTGCAGGGCATTCCCAGTTCCCGTCTGCTCGTTTGCTTCGGCACCGTCAGGTTCTTGTTTCCGCGCGGCTTCCATCCGAGCCCGGCGCCAAGAGCCGCCATGCCGGCTGGAGCAGACCCGTACGCGTTGGCCCGAGATGTGCAGTCATGTCCGGCGTTGGTGGCCCCAACCGCCGCCAACGCGAGGCTGATCCATGGACATCACTGCGCACCCGTGTTTCGACAAAGAGGCAAGGCTCAGGTACTCGAGAGTGCACCTTCCGGTTGCGGCTGGCTGCAACGTGCAGTGCGGCTACTGCGATCGCCGGTTCGACTGCGCCAACGAGAGCCGCCCGGGAGTCACGAGCGTTCTATTGTCACCGGAACAGGCCGCTGACTACGTCGACGCCGTGTTGGCGAAGGATTCGTCGCTTAGGGTCGTCGGTATCGCTGGCCCAGGGGATCCCCTCGCGCAGGCCGCAAAGTCGCTGCAAACGTTGAGGCTCGTGCGCGCCCGTCATCCCGAGATGCTCCTGTGCCTGGCGACGAACGGTCTCACGCTTCCGAAACACGCCGAAGCCCTGGCGCAGCTCAAGGTAAGCCACGTGACGGTGACGGTGAGTGCCGTGGACCCCGAGATCGGAGCAAAGGTCTACGATTGGATCAGCGTCGACAGCACGCAGCTCAGAGGCCGCGAAGCGGGCGAGCGTATCCTGGAGGCGCAGCGACTCGGGGTTCGGCGCCTCGTCGAGCTGGGCGTCAAGGTCAAGATCAACTGCATCCTCATCCCCGGCGTCAACGACCGTCACGTCCCCGACGTGGCGCGAGAGATGGCGGCGCTCGGCGCTGAGCGCTTCAACTGTCTGCCGCTGTTTCCCCTGCCCGGAACGCGGCTGGGTGACATCGCCGAGCCGAACAAGGCTTTGGTGCACGACCTGCGCGCGAGGTGTCGCGAGTTCCTGCCACAAATGGAGCATTGCTCACGTTGTCGCGCCGACGCCGTGGGGCGCGTTGGCCACATTCCGTCGGAGGAGCAATTGGAGCTGCTTCGGAGCCACGCCCACGGAACCAGAAGCGAAGTGCGTCCGTACGTGGCCGTGGCGTCCGAAGAAGGCACGCTCGTCAACCAGCACCTGGGAGAGGCCAAGCACATCTGGGTGTTCATGCGACGTGGTGACGGATTCGTTCTGGTCGAGAAGCGGCCGGCGCCCCAAGCCGGGCGGGGCGAGGAGCGTTGGGCCGAGCTTGGTCAGTTGCTCAGGGACTGCCGAGCGCTTCTGGTGGCCGACGCGGGGGGGGCGCCACGGCGGGTTCTGGAGAATTCGGGGATCGCCGTCCACGCCACCGAGGGGTTGATCGAGGACGTCCTCGACGACCTGTACCAAGAGCGGCCTCTGCCTCGGGTGCGCCCCACGGGTTTCCGTTGCGGAAAGGGAGCTTCCTGCGGAGGAACTGGCCTGCTTTGCGGATAGGCGACCGCGCAACCGGGCGGGGCTGCGCAGCCTCAGTGCGCCCAATCGGCATGTCGGGAGCTCGAACCCAATGACGAGGTCGGAATCATGACGCTTGCCCCTCCACCCATCGTTTCACGTCCGTTCTGCCAGCCATGGCTCATCGACACCACGCTGCGTGACGGTGAGCAGGCGGCGGGAGTTGGATTCACCGAGGCCCAGGCCGCGACGATCGCCGAGGCGGTTGCCGGCGCTGGCGTTCCCGAGCTCGAAATTGGGATCCCTGCCATGGGCGACAAGGAGATCGCCAAGATGTCCCGCATCGCTCGGCTCCTTCCTGGGGTGCGTACCACGGCTTGGTGCCGCGCGCTGGAGCGCGACATCGAGGCAGCCAGCGCGAGTGGCGTGACCGCCGTGCACCTGTCGTTCCCGGTCTCCAGGTCCCACCTGGCCGTTCTGAACAAGGATATCCGCTGGTGTTTCGAGGCCGTGGAGAGCCTCGTCCCGCTCGCCAGGCGCCGCTTCTCGTATGTGTCGATCGGCGGCCAGGACGCGTCTCGGGCGCCGATCGACGTCCTCGTTCACTTCGCTCGCCACCTCGCGTCCGTAGGAGCGGATCGGCTTCGTGTTGCCGACACGGTGGGCCGCTGGAATCCCCTGGAGTGCGCGGAGGTCGTGGCGCGGTTGCGCGCCACCGCTCCCGAACTGACGCTCGGTGTCCACACCCACAACGATCTCGGCATGGCGACGGCCAACGCCATCGCGGCAGTTGCTGCCGGCGCCCACGCCGTCGACGTGACGGTGAACGGGCTCGGCGAAAGGGCGGGCAATGCCGCTCTCGAAGAGGTAGTCATGGGGCTCGAAATCAGCTTGGGGGTTCCAACCGGTATCATGACGCAGGAGCTTTCTGCGCTGTCGAGCCTGGTTGCCGAGGCTTCGCAACGCCCCGTGCACGTGTCCAAACCCATCGTCGGTGAGGCCGTCTTCAGCCACGAGTCAGGGATTCACGTCCACGCTCTGCTTCGGGACGCGACGAGCTACGAGGCCTTCGCTCCGGAGCGCGTGGGGCATGCGGCCAGGCGCTTCGTGCTCGGCAAGCACTCCGGAACCACCGCGCGCCAACACCTCCTGGGGAGCGCTGCCCGCGCAGGTGTCGGCAGTCCGGGGGCTGAATGCAGCCACCCAGCGCACGCCTTGCGTGGCGCCGCCGATGCGGTCGCAAGCGGGCGGCGGCCCGAGCACAGCCCGGCAGCCTACGTCGACGACCGCGGCGCGGGGCCAACCATTCTTCGCGTCGGCGACGCGGGTTCTCGAGCACCGTTGACGCCTCAGCGCAAGCCTTCGGGCTCGCTAGAGTGACTGCCCTTGGCAACGACTCTCAACCTGTGTGATCTGCCGGCGTGGGTCCTTGCCTCACGCGAGTATAGCGAGAGCCCCGTGCCCCTCGTCATCCAAGGCGCCACGGCCGCTGACCGGCGCTTCTTCGAGCAGCTCGACGCCACACCGGAGCCCGCCGATCGCGCCAAGGTGTTCGAAGACTACATGACCGTCAAATTCTATCTTTACCAGTGGCGTGAGGAGAGCGAAGGCGCGAGGCGCGCCATCAAGAACAGCTACGTCCGGTTCATCCGCGGCTGGGGCGTGGACTCGAACGCGCCAGAGGCGGCGGTGCTCAAAGGCTGGGTGGAGAGTCGTTTCGGGATCCCCCCTACGTTTCACAAGATGCCGCTCGGTCGGGCTACCGAGGACGACTACAGCCCGTATGACATCGATCGCACCCGAGGGATCGCCCGAACCAACAGCATCTACGGCCAATTCGATCTGCTCTACGCCTTCTGCCAGTACGAGCTCAAGCGTACCTTGGGGAGTGAGATGCATCGGACGCTGTATCGCGGCGTCAACGATGCCCACGAACACGAAGTGACGGAGCGAGTGGACCGCCGACAGTACTATGTTCGTCTGAACAACCTCTCGTCCTTCACCTCCGAGATGGAACGAGCCTGGGAATTCGGCACCACGGTATGGAAGGTGCGGGTCCCCATCCCGAAAATCCTCTACTTCGCCGACCTCCTGCCATCGGTGCCTCTCGCAGGGGAGAACGAGTTCCTCGTCATTGGGGGCGAGTACCGTGTGGAAGAGGTTTGGGGGTAGGGCCGGGCGTCTGTCCGTCGTCCGACACGCGGCATTTCCTTCGATGGTTCTTGACTCAAAACGGTGAAACCGAGTGCCGCGCGGAGCTGGGCTGGCGAGCGGATGACCAGCCTCTCCACGCAGTGCATTGGAGCGTTTCCGGCCGTTTTCAGCCAGGAGACGGCGCGTGTTCGCGCTCGGTCGTCTCTTTGCGGCTCCGATTGCAGTGCAGGAGCAGCGATCGGAACAGTTCGGTAGCGCGATGGGGCTCGCGTCACGGATTTGTACCGCGCTTGCTCAGCTCGCCCCACCCCGAGTGGGCGAATGTGCCGCGAATTGCGCGGAATCGGCGGCACGGAGCCGTTGGCACCGATGTTGCTCTACTTGGAGACGTTCGAGATTCACCGAGACGGCATGAACGCCGCCCCGAACATGTCAGTTCGGAAACAGAGACAGGAGCAGAGCCCATGAGACAGATCGCGATTTACGGCAAGGGTGGCATCGGCAAGTCGACTACGGCTCAGAATACGGTTGCCGGCCTAACAGCCATCGGCAAGAAGGTGATGATCGTCGGCTGCGATCCGAAAGCGGACTCCACGCGTCTCATGCTCCACTCCAAGGCCCAGACCACGGTCATGGACCTGATCCGCGAGCGCGGTACCGTCGATGACCTCGAGCTATCGGAAGTGCTCAAGGTCGGTTTCGGCGGCGTCAAGTGCGTCGAATCGGGCGGTCCGGAGCCAGGGGTTGGCTGCGCAGGGCGCGGCGTCATCACCGCCATCAACTTCCTGGAAGCCGAAGGCGCTTACACGCCTGACCTCGACTTCGTCTTCTACGACGTTCTGGGCGACGTGGTGTGCGGCGGGTTTGCCATGCCGATCCGCGAGAACAAGGCCGAAGAGATCTACATCGTGTGTTCGGGAGAGATGATGGCGATGTACGCGGCGAACAACATCTCCCGCGGCATTCTCAAGTACGCGACCTCCGGCAAGGTGCGCCTCGCTGGTCTCATCTGCAACTCTCGAAACACGGACCGCGAAGCGGAGCTGATCGAAGCACTGGCCGCCAAGCTCGGGACGCAGATGATTCACTTCGTTCCCCGCGACAATCAAGTCCAGCGCGCCGAGCTCCGTCGTATGACGGTTATCGAGTACTCGCCCGAGCACAAGCAGGCCAACGAATACCGGGAGCTGGCGCGGAAGATCTCCGAGAACAAGATGCTCGTCGTGCCGAAGCCCCTCCAAATGGAGGAGCTCGAGGACCTGCTCATGCAGTACGGCATCATCAAGGACGACGAAGATAACATTGGTGTTGCAGAAACGGCCGTCGCGTGAGCACGGCACCAGCCGACGAAAGGGACTCTGAATGGAGACCGTGACAAGAAAGACCGTAGACGGCATCACACGCGACTCGACGCAGACGATGATCGATAAGGCGCTCGAGGCGTACCCCGAGAAGGGCCGCACCAAGCGCGCTCCGCACCTTGCCCCGAACGAGCAGGAGGCGCAGAGCGCGTGCGTCAAGTCGAATCGCAAGACGGTGCCGGGGGTCATGAGCGCCCGTGGCTGCGCTTACGCCGGAGCCAAGGGCGTGGTGTGGGGACCGATTGGTGACATGCTGCACATCTCCCACGGCCCGGTCGGCTGCGGCTGGTACTCATGGGGTACGCGCCGCAACCTGGTGTCAGGCACGAATGGCGTCACGAGCTTTGCGATGCACGCGACCTCGGACTTCCAGGAAAAGGACATCGTCTACGGCGGCGACAAGAAACTCGCGGTTCTGCTCAAGGAGGCGAGAGAGCTCTTCCCCCTGGCCAAAGCCATCTCGGTTCTATCCGAGTGCCCCGTCGGTCTAATCGGTGACGATATCAACGCCGTAGCCAAGAGAGTCTCCAAGGAACTCGACGTCCCGATCATCCCCTGCAACTGCGAGGGGTTCCGCGGCGTCTCCCAGTCACTCGGGCATCATATCTCCAACGATACCATTCGCGACTTCGTGATTGGTACCCGCGAGTTCAGCGAACCCGAGAGCCCGTACGATATCGCCCTGATCGGGGACTACAACATCGGCGGCGATGCCTGGTCCGTGAAGTCATTGCTCAAAGAGTGCGGTTTCAATGTCAAGGCGACCTGGACGGGCGACGGAGAGATCGAGAAGATCGCCGCAACCCACCAGGTGAAGCTCGCGATCATTCACTGCTACCGCTCCATGAATTACATGGCGCGCGAGCTCGAGGCAAAGTACGGGATCCCCTGGATCGAGCTGAACTTCTTCGGTCCGACCAAGATCCGGCAGAGCCTGCGCAAGCTGGCCGAGCGCTTCGACGATACCATCAAGGAAAAGGTCGAGAAGGCCATCGCCAAGTACGACCCATTGATGCAGGCGGTGGTCGACGAGTACCGCCCCAGGCTCCAGGGAAAGCGTGTGATGCTCTACGTAGGCGGCCTGCGGCCACGGCACACGGTGAGTGCCTACGAGGACCTCGGGATGGAGGTGGTCGGTTCCGGCTATGAGTTCGCGCACAACGACGACTACGAGCGGACCGCTCCCGAGATGCCCGAAGCGACGGTCATCTACGACGACGCCAGTGAGTGGGAACTCGAGCAGTTCGTTCACGAGCTGAGGCCGGATCTGGTCGGCAGCGGAATCAAGGAGAAGTATGTCTTCCAAAAAATGGGAGTGCCGTTCAGGCAGATGCATTCCTGGGATTATTCAGGGCCGTACCACGGCTACCAGGGCTTCCCGGTTTTCGCCCGGGACATCGACATGGCGATCAATAGTCCCACCTGGAAGCTGGTGAAGGCGCCCTTCTA
>CAYRKE010000126.1:0-22498 GCA_964424695.1 uncultured Polyangiaceae bacterium | reverse complement strand
TCAGAAAATGGGCAACAATCACCGTTCCATACACTCTCTCAGAGGACATTATTGTACCTACGGTTCTACTCGAGAGCCTGCGCGCCCCAACCAGTCAACAACCGAGGTGAACCCACATACCCACACAGCTCGACGCGTCTCGCCGCGCCGATCGCGCTTTCCAGCGCAAAGGCAACCGCCCAACGCCGGTCTGCATTTGCCGGGTCCTCGGAGAACGACCCCGAGCGAGCTCGACCCAGATGGCAACTCGCCGGGCGCTGATGCGCTGTTCCGCAGGCCACGCGCAGCGGCTCGGTACGGTAGCGCTCTCGCCGCAGGGAGAAACCGAACACCTCCACTGTGGAGCGCACCAACTGTCCTCGAAAACGGCTCGCCGAGTCGACACCGAGAGCGCATAGTCGGGCCGTGCCTTCCTTTTCGTTGCGGCCTCCATCTATCTCGGCGTTCCTCGTCGTTGTGCTCTCTTGCAGTCGGAGCCAGCATGGGGCGAGCACAAACGGACTCCAGCCTCGGCGTTCGGAAGGGCACGCATCCGGCGCCAATTTCGTCGTTACTCAGCGTAAAGCGGAGGCACCGGGCACCGCAGGAGATGCACCGCATCGCGACGTCTTCGGCGTTCGGGAGATCTACCCCTCGTCCCCAGGCGGGGGTCTGTGGACCTCAGAGCACTGGGCTTCGGGCGGCAAGTATGACATCACATCTCGCATCGACGGGCACGATCCGCGCGCCAGCTCGGGAAGACGCGGATCCGGAAAGCTGACAGCAACTGGAACCGGTGAGCTTATCATGAGTGGCGCGCAGCCACGGCTCTATGTGTACGCGACTCAGCCTGGCCTGTGGCGTGACGTCGAGGTCACCGTCTACTACCAGCGGGTCGCCGACGACAACACCGCTTGGGCTGGCCTGGTGATTGGCACGCGCGCTGGACGCGAGGGTCACGCGACCATGCCATGCGACGCGCACACCTATTACTCGAGGCTTCGGCACGATGGCATGACAGACTTCGCGAAAGAGCTGATGCACCCATCGAGCACGCCGCGAGGATCGGTCGCGGCATCGACTCTATGGCCCAGCACTGGCGCTCTACCCATCGGAACCTGGATCGGCTGGAAATTCGCCGTCTACACCTTGGCCGACGGCGCGACTGTTAGGCTCGAATCCTATCGCGACATGAGCCAAGGAATAGACGGCGGCACATGGGTCTTGGTGAACGACACCGTCGACCGAGGCGAATGGCTTGCGCCGACGGATTGCGCAGAGCACGCCCCCACGCGTCGGCTGTCCCCAACAACCTGTCTTCGGGAGGGTGTCGTCTTCATCCGGAACACAGGAATCGCCGATGCACGCTATCGTTGGATCACGGTGCGGGAGATAGCGCCGGCGCTCTGAAGACGGGAGGCTCTGCGGTGGAACCTGGCTCGCCCCCTATTGCGCTGGAGCGAGACTGGGACCAGCGCTCGATCGCTCGCGCCGTCCCCTCGAGGCGCGCAAGCTCGGCTCTGCCCGATTCCAGCTCGAACCACAGCTCTTGGGCGATGAAGGAGGCCTCCCGATTGCCGGTCTTGAGGAGCGCGTCTCGTTGCTGCGCCAGCGTCACCAGGAAGCTTCGGAGGCGCTGGGCCTCTTCCACCACGACCGAATGCTCGCGCCAGGCCCGCTGGACCGCCTCCGCGTAGGCGCGCTCCCGAGTCTGTAGAGCGAGCCGAGCGGCGTGGGCTCTCGCCCTCGCAGACTCCTCGTCCGCGCTTCCTTGCCAGAACTGGCCGGGTCGGAACCTGGCAATGACCTCCGCGTACACGGGGAGGTCCTGATCGATTCCGACAATATCGTCGTACCCAGCTTCGAGCGTGACACTCAGGGCCTCGTTGCGCCGAAGCTTGCCCGCCGCGCGTTCGAGCCCGGCAACGCTAGACTGCAGTCTGAGCGCGAGGTCCGGATCCAGAGGCTCGGGCGCCACCGAATCCGTGAGCCGTGCCACCTGGGACAGCGCGTCGGAGGATTGCTTGTTTAGCGCCTGGTAAGCGTGGAGAACCCGGAGGTGGTCGCCAATCGTTCGCTCGTTGCGCTCGAGTTGGGCCTCGCTCTCGCGGACGATGACCGCGCCCTCGGGCAGAGCCTTGCTGAGCAGGCGGGCCTTCTCCTCGAATCCTTCAAGCGCCAGGGCTTCGATGCTCGAATCCCTGCTGCGAGTCGCAAGCTCCGCACGACGGGTTGCGCACTCGGCCTCGGCACGCTCCTCCGTGGCGTCCGCACGCAGCCAGTCACTGACACTGAAGCCAACGCCAGCTCTCACACGCAGTGTGAGCGAGTCATCGCCACCGCTGGCAAGCTCATCGCGCTGCAGCGTTGTGCCACGGGCAGCAAGCCATGGCGAACGCAGTCGGGCGGCCTCGGAGCGCTGGGCAGCCCGCCGGTACCGACAGAAAGCCGCAACCTCATCACGGTCGGAAGATCCGCTCTCGCGTAGCACTGGGCTCTGGGCCTGATCCCGCGCCCCAGAAAGGCTCGAATCGGGCGAAACGCTTTGCGCTGCTGCGGGACAGGAGAAACCGATGGCTGCCGCACCCAACGCGGCGAGAACGCCACCACGAACAACGCGCCCGCCCCTCCCAAGCGAGCTGGTCAGCGAAGGAAAGAGCTGGCTCGTCCCGGAGCCAGGAGCACCCGCTCCTGCGCCAAGCAGCGCCAAGCTATGCGATAGTCTCTGCATTGTGCGTCCGTGTCGATTCGCTTCGGGGTGCGGCGCTGAACGAACCGCTAGAACCAGAGAGGCGCTCGGCCCACGTGGAGTACCGGTCGCTTCGCCCAGCTGGGGTCGTCGAACTGGATGCGGACGAACCTGCCGCGCAGGTCCGTCCCGTACACAGGGTGCTTGGCCACGATTTCCCCTTCGATGGCTTCTCCCACCCTGCCGACGCGCCGACACCAGACAACCGATGCCGCACAGCCATACACGGGATCCCCAGCGGTCACGTTGGACATGTTCTCGTACGGAACGAAGGCCACGAGCAACTCGGCCGACGCAGCCAACATGAGGGGAGACTCCTTGATGATCGCAATGACGTTGTCATAGGCTCGAATCGCCTCGACCAGAGCAGCATCGGACTCCTGCAAAGCGACCAAGCTATCCTGAGCCTTCTGCGCTTCGACCACCGAGTTCATGTAGCTGCGTTTGAGCTCGAGCCCTTCCAGCGTCGAAGGGGCGCCAGACGAGGGGTCATTGACTATGGTACCCAAGGCGCGGACCCGCTGCGACAGCTCGTCCACCTGCCCGAGAACGCCCAGCCGCTGCCCCTGGAGGGTGACCTGACTCGCCTTGAGCTCCGCCAAGCGGAAGTCACCAGTCGCCTTTTGTTCCTGATCGATGAGCTTGGCGTCGAACGCCGCGGCAAGCGACGCGCTCTGGGTGGTCTCGAAACGCTTGGTCGCTTGTTCGAGAGACTGCGCTGCCGCCTCTACCTGCGCCTTGAGAGAACGAGCCCGGGCGAGACTCCCACGGTGGAACGAGGTCTGTGCCGACAGGGCGTCCTTGAACGTCGCTTGGTACTGCTCCTCCATCGCGATCAGACGCCGCGCGTGGCTCAACTGCGCACCGACCTGAGCGCGTTCGACCTCGATTCGCTGCCGGTTCCAGAGCTCCTGGGCCAACCGCGTCCGGAGCTCGAGCACACGGGGATCGGTTTGCGCGATGATGGCGGGAGCAACCCATCGCGTGTGTAGGAAGAACAAGGCATTGAGCCCAACATACGCAAGAAGACCAAACAGGATGATGCCCAGAAGCGAGAAGCCAACGATCTTGTAGAGGCTCACCATGGCCTTGTTGACCGCGTTGGTGAGAGCCACGCCCGAGAACCTCGATGGCGCGCCTTCGGATTTGCTTCGCGCGAAACCGGGTGCGAGCTCACGAATATCCGAATTGCCGACCGCCGGGTACTCGCCCTCCCGAGCGTAAGCACCAGCGCTCCGATCGTCGAACAGCTCGTCCGCAACCGATGCTTCCGGCCGCGAACTTGATGCGCTTCGCATAAGTTACTCCATGAAGTAAGAATCCGGCTTCTGCCGATAGTCAGTGCTTCCGGGCGAGACGCTAACCGGATCCAATTCCGGGCGCTGTCAGAGGCTGCGCACTGGCCGCATCGTGACCTCGCGTCTCCCAGCTCCCCGAATCGAGCGTAAACAGTGCTAGCACGTTATGCACGAGATAGGTGACGGGCATAATGAACCCGAGCGCAAGAAAGTTCAGCGGATGAACCCGCTCCGCTCTCGGAACGTCGCGCGCCTCGAAATAGTACAAGGTCCCCAGGGCCGCAAGGACTCCCATGTGGAGCACCGAGAGCTGAAAGAACGCGCCCGTAAGAACGTTCTGCAGGACGACGACCGGATACACGAGCTGCAGGGCAAATAGCGAATAGTAGTGGACTGCAACAAAAGGATTCAATCGCCAGACGTGGCTCACGCCCAGAAAGAAATCCGCAAGGTTCGACCGCCGCCATCGCAGCTGCTGAGCAAAGTACTTACTGATCGTGGGCGGAGCTACGGTCCAGCACTGAGCCTTGAGGGTGCAAACCGTCTTGTATCCAGCTTTGACGATCTGACGCGTGAGAAACCGGTCCTCCCCATACTTGATGGGTACCCCGCAAATGTTGCGGTTCTCCAGGATGGGCTCGAGTTCCAGAAGCACGCTCCGCCGGTACGCAGTGAGGCAGCCAGAAAGGCACATCACGCACTCGAAAGCACGCTCGAGGTTCTTCAAATACACGTACCCGAAGTGGTACTTGATCGTCTGCATCCGCGTCAGCCAGTTCTGGTGCGGATTGATGACGTTCACTCTCCCGCCCACCGCGGCAATCTCGGGGCGCGTGAACCGGGCGACCAGCTGCCGAATGGCATCCTTCGCCACGACGACATCGGAATCGACTGATACAATGAGCTCGGAATTCGCAGCGCGGACGGCCCGATTGATGCCACGCCGCTTCCCCATGTTCGTGGGGTTGCGAAGCACCATTACCCGGCCAGGATACAGGTCCGCCGCCTTCGTCGCCCAATGAAAGCTGTCGTCCTTGGAACAGTCGTCGATGACGCAGATGGATAGCTTGTCGTCTGGGTAGTCCTGCTCCATGAGGCTTACGACCGTCCGAAAGATCCCCTCACCCTCATTGAACATCGGGATGACGACGGTCACCGTGGGCTCGTAATCGCGCCGCGTGGCGTCGAACTGGCTTCCCCGTAGCAACTTGAAGAAGAGCCCTGCTACGTAGCGGTTGATCATCACCACCAGGACTATCAGGTAGATTGGAAACGCGAACATGCTTCTCCCACCCGGTCTGCCTTCTGCAATCGACGAGACAGCAACCGAGTGTCGTGATCCGCCAAAGCTGCCGCCGGCAGCCACAACGCGGCAGCGTACATATACGAGCCCGACGTCTCGTCTTCCAGGTCTTTTTTTGAAACAGCCGGTTCCCACTCGACTGGACTCGTGGATGGCCTCGTGGATGGCCTCGCAAACCTGCTCTGCAAGCCCGCTCTGCAAACCTACTCTGCGGCGGCCTCGCGGGAGCTGCGAATCGAGGTTCGCGCGACGGCGCGGCCCCTCCCGATGCCTCGACGACGCTCAACTCACCGACAGGCTCACCCACAAAGAGAGGGCTCGCCCACAAAGAGAGGCGTGGGGTCACCTTGAAGGCCATCGCACCTGCCGCCCGATCGCGTTTGCCGAGGGTTCACTGGACCACGGACTTGCCCGGCAGATGGTTCGGCGCGCGTCCATACGCGTGGATCGTCATTGTCGAACGACTCGACTCGTGTCATGGCTTGCCGCGGCATCTCCGTGAGCTTGGGTTGATTCTACGTTGTGCCCTCTGATTAGCGGTCGGTAGGGTCGTGGTGCCCGAAGGGGAAAAGGGCGGAGAGCCGTGACTGTACAGCGTGAAAGAAACGACAATGATTGGAGAAACGCGGCGGCCCAACGGAAACCGGTCGAACGAGCGGAATGCGTTCGCGGCCCCACGAAGCCACGGCGACGAACCTGCTTGGACAGGTAGTGGAGCAAGCCCCGGAGCCGCGTCCGCGTTACAGCGTGAGCATCGGCGCTCGGCCGCAATCTCCCATTCGATGCATGCTCGGGCAATGGCCGAATGCGGAGCGGTTGGGCTCGAGGCACCGGAGTGCCCGACGCGCGCCACGGACCGCCACCGGTCCTCTCCGACCGACAAGAATGATCGCACCGAGCGAGGTGGTCCCGTCGGCGAATCGTTGCGTGTCCTGGGGTGGGGCACTTCGGGGCGAGCAAGCAAGGCCGTACTTGCAGCGCTCCTGCTCGTGCCGGCGAGCGGCGCTGGTTGCGGGGAGAACGTGCGCGACGACAAGAAGGCCACGACCTACGAGCTTCCACCCCAGGGACAGCTTGCTCCTCTGTTCGAGAATGGCGAAGAGCCGACCGTCGTCGTCTCGCTGACGTTCGACGACGGGTTCGCGAGCCAAGGTGCCTTCTTCGAGATCTTGGAGCAAAACGCGATCGATGGGATCCACGGCACTTTTTATCTGAATAGCTCAAGGCTGAACCTGGAGGGGACTGAACGCGACCCGCGGGATCTCGAGAAGTACGCGCCACTCGATGTGTGGATTGCGGCCGCACGAGCAGGCCACGAGATTGGCGCACACACGGCAACTCACCGCGATCTGAGTTGCACCCAAGAACGCTACGAGCAGGGGCTCTGCCAAACCGGACATAAGCCCCTCGACGCCGAAGACCTGCACCGGGAGGTATGCGGCGATCGGGAGCTCCTTCAGGCACTTGGCTTCGACGTCAGTGGGTTCGCCTACCCCTTTGGCCGCGACACCAGCGGCCATGGTAACGACAACCTGGATGACGTCGTGGCCGCCTGCGGGTTCTCCTACGCTCGGGGAACCAAGGGATTGGCTCGTGGTTCGGACGACGACTCGGGCCTACCGCTCGCCGAAACGTTTCCCCCGGAGGCCGTCTACGGCATTCGAAGCTACGAGTCGCTCTCCGCAGACATCGGATTCGAGGACGTCAAGAGCTGGATCCTGGATGCGCGGAAGGCAGGTGGAGGCTGGGTGCCGATTCTCATGCATCACATTTCCGCCGATTGCACAGATCCGGAGAATGCTGAGACGGTACTCGACGTGTGCACACGTCGCGGAGAGCTCGAGGACTTGGTTCGTTGGCTTGCCAGCGACGCACCGGAAGATGTTGAGACGAGAACAGTTGGCCAGATCATGGCGGAACTCGGGCAGATTCGGCGCCACAAGGTCGCCAACGGGGATCTGGAGGAGCCGCACGGCGGAAGCGTCGAACGTCCCAAGTGCTTCGATCGGTTCCAAGGCCTACACGAAGAGAACTTCGAGTGGTCGAGTGCCGCCCAGGAATCGGCCCGCGTCGAGGACGGCGACTGGGGGGACCCAGTCGGCGCCAATGGGCACTTCGAGAAACTGATCCCCACTGAGTCTCACCCCACACCGCTGGTGCAGATGACGACCCGGGACGATGGCTGCTATCTAGCAGTGGAGGAAGGGAGCAACGTCCAGGTCAGACTGCGCGCTCGGGCTCGCAATACCGACCATGCCGAAGTCCACGGACGTTTCGTCATCGAAGCGCTCCGCATCCCGATCGTCGATGGTCGCGCAACACCGACCTGGAGTGAGTGGCTCACGGGCAGTGACCCCTCCCAGCTGCTGACCGAAGAATGGCAGCTGCTCCACTTGAATCTGCCGCCAGTCCCCAAAGGAGTGGCTGCTATCACGATAGGCTACCAGTACCTGACCCCGGCACCAGAGAGTGGGGATTCAAGCGAAATCTGGATCGACGATTTCGAATTGCTCGAGTTCCCCTGAACCTGCGCATGAAGGATCGGCCCGCGCCGCCTCGCTCCCACCAGCCAGTGCAGGTACGAGGGGCGCCGCGAGACTTAGCCCTCGGGAGCCGTGATCTCCCGCACACTGCCACTGCGGTACCATAGGCCCGAAGCTGCTACTCCGTCGCTGCGGAAGTAAACGGTGATGTTGGGCAGATGGCTCTCGGAGCCGGTGCGGTCGGACTCACCCGTCAGAGCCATGGCTGGGTCAATCCCCGCGCTGCACGCGCTCGCGCCGCTCCCGAAGGTGGTCCCGTCGTCGACGAACTCGAGTACCTTCTCCCAGTTCCCCCCTCCGAGCCCTTCCGTCTCGTCGAACCACATCTCCAGCTTCACCGAACCGTTCGGCAGGTCATAAACGACGAACTTCTGCCCGAACCACTGCTCCGCTGGCATTTCCCCAGGCCAGAATTCCTGTTGGAGGATCGGTTCCGAGTCGGTGTGATTGGTTTCCTTTTCGAAGTCGATCTGACCGTCGTAGCGCATGCGTGCTCCGATGCCTCGGGTATCGCACTTGTCGACGTTTTCGTCCCCCGTAGTCCCGTGGTTCGTGCGCGCGTACGAGACCATTCCGCCCCACGCCGTTCCACTATCGGCGATGCGACGGAAGTACATCGTGATCTCGACGTCCCTCCATTGATCTTGAAGCGCAGGATCGTGCACGTACATCCGCGGGACGTTTCCGGAGATACGGAGCGTGCCGTCCCCCGGGACCTCGTAGTCCGCATCGCCGTGGTCGGCATCGAACCAGGGATCACTAGGGTCCTCACCGTCGAACGTCCGTGACGGCGTCTCCCAGTGCGCAGTCCAAACCTTGCCCCCGGGTAGCGTCGGGTACAGCATTCGGACACCGAACACATCGAGGTCGCTCGCGCCGCCCCCCTCGCCGGAAGAGCCGGCAAGACCCGCAGTGCCCGCCGCTCCGGTGCCACTGCCTCCTCCGGCGCCACCGCCGCCGCTGCTGCTGCCTCCCCCGGTTTCCTCGGCCCCTCCCGTGGACTCGACCCCACCCGTTGCCGGGCTGCCGCCCGTGGATGCTGTTCCGCCGGTG
This sequence comes from uncultured Polyangiaceae bacterium, assembly GCA_964424695.1. GTDB lineage: Bacteria > Myxococcota_A > Polyangia > Polyangiales > Polyangiaceae > JAEWRL01. The sequence goes on along the minus strand of CAYRKE010000126.1, from coordinate 13,573 downwards.
CCCGACCAACCACCAGTCGATCCTGCCCCACCCGTTTCCTGACGACCACCGGTCGCCACTGCTCCGCCAACACCCGGGCTCCCGCCGGTCGATAATCGTCCGCCCGCGCCCGTGCCGCCGGTCCCCACTGCTCCGCCCGTGGCTTGCCCACCGCCGGTCCCCACTGCTCCGCCGGTCCCCACTGCTCCGCCGGTCCCCACTGCGCCACCGGTCCCCGCTGCGCCACCGGTCCCCACTGCTCCGCCGGTCAGCGCGGTTCCCCCCGTCGGTCCCATGCCACCAACGGAGGACGCCCCTCCGAGCGCTGGGATGCCGCTCATCTCCCCACCGGAGCCCCATGTGGCGCCACCCGACGTCTGCCCCCCTTGACCGCCCGATGACCCGTTACCACCGACACCCGGCCCCCCTTCCTTCGTCCCCTCTCCGTCGGGGCTGCCGCACGCCAACACTGCAAGCGAAACCGAACCGATCAGGGTGCGCGCCAAAACCGCGATCGACGACACGGGAAGCCTCATTGTCTCTCCTCGCACAGCAGACATCTGCTCTAGCCTTGTTCCACAATGCCAGGGCAGAGGCAATGTGGCCCCTACCCTGGTCCCAGCCCGTGAGCCAAAGCCAGACGTCGGGCGAGCGGCGCCCTTGTCAATCGACGGCCAGACAATCTTCGAGATCGACGTCCACCAGCTCGTTCGACTCGCAGCTACGCAGGGCGCTCATGACCGACTGGACGTCAGACAATCTTCGAGATCGACGTCCACCAGCCCGTTCGACTCGCAACTACGCAAGGCGTTCATGACCGACTGAACGAAGGCATCCGCGTCTGCAAGCACATCGGGTGGATCACGCCAATCGTAGGCGTGCGAGGTGTTGAGCCCATCGCGCCGCAAGGTGATGGTGCTCGCCCCTCCGTCGGCACAGTCCGGGCAACCGTAAACGTCGTCGAGCGAGACATCGCGAAGATCATAGCCTAGGCTGTAGGCCAAAAGGTTACCCGCGGGAGTGAGAATCCCCGTATTGGACCACGTGGGATCGGTTTCGACCCAGCCAGACATGGTGAGCACGACGGAGCCACACGCTGCCTCAGCGAGGGTGATCTGTAGGTCATGTCGACAAGCCCCGCTGCACTCACCAAAGCTATTATGAGCGCCCAAGATAGCGAAGTCGGGGTTGCCGCTCTCGCACTTGCCCGACTGTTGTGCTGCTAGGCATACACTCTCCGTATAGTACGTGTGCCAACCCGAAGGGGCGTTACATGGCGTTCCGTACTGGCAGCAGACGCCCGTCGCCGGATCGGCGGCCCACACCAGCACCTCGTCACAGAGCCCCTCGTATGCGATGGGTTCGGGGCAGGCGAGGGGCGACGCAGCCGCACACTCGGCTTCGGTATCATAGTAGTCCCAGCCGTCGGGGACTGCGCAAGGAGTCCCGTACGTGCAGCACTGTCCCGTCTCGGGGTTCTTCGCGATGGCCTCCGCTGCAACGCAGTCCAAGCCATCCGGGATATCGCGTGGCTCAGGGCAATTCAGGATCGGGCAGACTTCATCGGGTTTGCAGATCCAGGCTCCCGCGTCGTCACAGGTACACGTGGTACACGTCTCAGGCTCGGTCCGGGTTTCACCGGGGGTACACTCGGCGCATCCATCATCCGTGCAGCTCCAGGTCCCCTCGGCGCTGCAGACACAGGTAGTGCACACATTGTCGGTGGGCAGAGTGTCGCCGGGCTCACACTCGCCGGGCACTCCGCACTCGGGTTCAGTGCAGGACCAAGTGCCGTCTTCTTGGCACCTGCAGGTGCTGCATCCGTTATCGGCGAGCATCAAGTCCCCCGGCTCGCATTCCGTGGGCGTCTCGCACCCGATATCGATGCAGCCCCACGTGCCATCTTCGCCACAGGTGCAGCCTCCACAACCGTCCGGGCTCGGCTTCGTCTCTCCAGGCTCGCATTCGGCGGGCGTCTCGCAGTCCACGTCCGTGCAGACCCAGTCTCCGTCCTCCTGGCACCTGCAGGTGTTACATCCATCCTCGGCTGGCCGAGTGTCCCCGGGATCACACTCGCCGACCGGCGCGCAGTCCGTTTCGGTGCAGACCCAGGTTCCGCCCTCCTCGCACCTGCAGGTGTTGCAGCCATCCTCGGCCGGCTTTCGGTCACCCACTTCACACGCGGCCGCGCCGAGCGTCGAGTCGTAGCACCCACCGAGCGCAAGGATTGCCCCAACCCATCCGATCCAGGTCACCCGCATTCCCGTCCTCATTGCCGTCTCCCTCATGTTCAAGCGACAGGGTCTCTGTGATCCTGCTGGGACACCAGTGGGACGCGCTCTTCCAACCCATTTCGGAAAACGACATGGTCCAAAGGAGCGACCGCGGGGCCGGCGGCAACGTCGAGGGACGCAACTCCGACCGCTCGCTATAGTCCGCCATCGCTTCCGCGCCGGGCGCAGCATCCCGGCCGCAACCTGACCGCGCAAGCGCTGTGAGGCCTGGAAAGCGCGAATGCGTGCTCTCGCGGCCAATTTCGAGGTATGTCAAGGCCCCCAGGATGTCGCACACGCTGGAGCGTCGGGTCACACATGCCATCGTGGTGTTGATCGCACTCGCTGGGCTGCCAGGTCCCGCCACGGCCGAGGTTTCCGATTCCAGCGACGCTTCCACTGGCGCACGCGCCATGGGGGATACCACTCCCGCCTCTGGCTCGCTTGCGCCCGGATCCGGTGAGGCGGAAGCCCCCTCCCGTGCGCGTCCGGCACCGGCGACCGAGCAGCTGCCGACGCCGCCCGGCGGCGACGCGGCGTCCTCAGGACTCTTGCTCCGGGTGAGCAGAAATGCCGAGCTGGCGCAGTCCTGTCCGACACGCGACGACCTTCTGGAGCGCCTCCGCACTCAACACTCCTCAACGATGGAGGCCGCGGAAAGCGCGGCGCATCGACGCCTATCAGACCAGGGGCCTCCCAAGAACTCGCGCCACGTATGGTTGGGACCCGGAATTGCCGTTACTCGCGGGATGCCCAAGGGTTGGTCGTGGATGACGGCCGCACGCGTCGGGTTGGAATGGGAGGGCTCATCGATCGCCGTAGGCGGGTTTCTCACTCCCAGCGTCCGATGCATCACGGCATGGATCACGCAAACTCGGTCCGGAACACGATCCAGCTGGCGTCGGAGCCTCCGCATCGGCGAAGACGTCGAAACTCACCCAAGAGAGCCAGCTGCTGGCCGCAGCGCGAGCGCAAGTCCGAGCCAGGGATGGGCATCGTGCCCTGGCCCTCCTCGAACAGGCGGGCCGCGATCACCCCTCGGGCGTCCTGATGCAAGAACGTGAGGCGCTCACCATTCAAGCCCTCGCACTGGTGGGGCAGCGGGCCGCAGCTGCCGAGCGAGCGCACGCTTTTCTCGAGCGCTACCCCGGCAGTCCCCATGCAGATCGTGTCCGGGCGGTGCTTGGCCCCTGAATCCGCGACCCATGCTCGCGCGTGACGCCCGGGCACAGGAGTGTGATAGAAAGCCACAGCCTCACACGTCGCTTGAGTCGCTCGTGCCACACCCAGGAGCACGCGTGAGCCAGAACCGGGCTGGCACGAAACCTGCTGAGAAGCGTGTTGCCCCACAGCACGGGCCCGCCCTGCCAACAGGCGGTGGGCTCACTGCCAGCACATCGAGGCGGTCTTGACGAGCACAACCTGTACACCTGGTCTTGAGTTCGATAGTACGGCATTCACGGGTCTAGAGCCATTCGCTCCGGGAGCCCAGGGGAAGGCCACAGCAGCGCCCACGGGCACTGCGCAAAAGACGGACCTGGAGCTGTCCTCGCGCAGTCACCGGGAGTCCCAAGACCGCCGCTATACCGATTTCTACCTACGAAGACGCGGCCTTCGACGCCTGCTGCGATTCGATGTGCGTTACCGGTGTCGACGCCTGCAGGAAGCACTTCGCGAACTAGAGATCCCCGTAGAGGGGCTCCGCGTGCTCGACTACGGTTTCGGCGGCGGCGACCTCTTGGCGAGCTTCCCGCACAGCTGTCGATTGAACGGCGTCGACATCTCGGCATCGGCCGTTGCGGCTGCCGAGGCCGACGCGCAATTTCGCGAGTACGCCGATGCCCACTTCGAGTTCGTTGCCTGCGACGAACCAGAAGGTGTCACGCGCGGTCCATTCGACCTCGTGATGACGTCGCACGTTCTCGAGCATGTCCCGGATGATGAGCGGGTGCTCAGCGAGCTTCGCAAGCGCCTGGTCCCGGGCGGGCACCTGGCCGTCTTTGTGCCCATCGAGGAACCGGACTACATCCCATTCCACGTGCGCAACTACTCGCTTCAGAGCATTGCGACCAAGGTTCAGTGCGCGGGATTCGAACTCCGCCATGTCGAGGGCAGCATGCAGATCAATGGACACCTTTGGAAGCTCGTCACCATACCGAGCCGCCGGAGTTGGCCCATCGTGGGGCCGCTGGTCGATACGCTCAGACTGGGTACCCTCTCGGCCCTTCCCTATCGGGGAATCCGCTTCTTCGACGGCTGCCTGCACTATCTGGGTTTTGGCCCGAGACAGGCGTTGGTGATTGCGCGGCGCCGCGGGTAGCCCAACTGCCGGTAACTCGTCTGAGAGGACGCACTCCGAGCTCGCCTTCCGGCTTCGTTCTGCTGCGCTTCCGGTGCCCACGTCCCCCACGAGCGTTCCGCTCCGACATTCGCAAAGACTCCGCTGGAAACCGAGCTTGACGGTCGGTCTGCCCGAGAGTGTGCGGCAGTCGGAGTAGGTTCTTGCAGTTCGTGGCCGGGCTGCCGACTCCAACTGGGTACGATTGGGGTGCATGTCGGGCGACCTCCGCTGCCTTATGGCCGAACGGTCGCGCGTCGTTTGCCGAGGAAAGGGACCCGCATGCCCCGTTCGTCGGCTCGCCACACCCGCGGCAAGGTAATGATCCGCTCGATGCGATTGGGGGGGCTCGGACTGTTCGCGATCCTGGCACCGATTGCCGTCATGGGATGCAGCAGTGGGGATCCCCACGATGATAGCCCGTTGCACCGGCAAAGCACGGCGGCCGCACGGGCCCAGTTGGTGTCGGAACAACTCGTGCGTCGAACGGTCACGCCGCCGCTGACCCCTTCGGGGCTGACCGTCGACGATGGGGTGGTTACTGCGACTGCGAGGGATTCCGACCTGATCCGGCTCTCGAACGGCGTCGAGAAGGTTCCCCATCACCCCAAAATCAAACGAACGACAGCGGCGCTCGATAGCCGCCCTGGGATCAGGCTTGCGCACACTCGCGAACCGATTCCCGATGAGCTTCCTCGGGAGCTCGAGAACCGCGGCATCCTCGTCTTGGGCTATGTACCCAACAACACCCTCGTCTACTACGATACAGGGCTCGGTCGGTCCGTCGCAAAGCTCACCACCAGGACAGACTACGCTCGAGAGTGGGGCTCGGGCGACAGGACCAGTGCGAAGCTGATGCTGTCCGAGGCCGAACAAGATGTCGCTGTCGTTGTGGTCCGCCACGAGCACGCGGAGCCAGTGAGGGAGCGCATCGAGCAAGAGGCACGAATCCAGTACCTAGCCCCCACAACCCTCGGCGGGACGATCGTCTATCGCGTGCGTCTCACCCGCAGCACCCTTGATGAGCTTCGGTACAGCCCGGAGGTGCTCTGGATCGAACCGTACTCGCGTCCAATTCCCCTCGACGAAGTCCAGAGCATGATTGTCGCCGGGGAGTTGACGGGAGAGACGCCAATCGGGCCCGGGTACCGCGACTGGCTCAGAGAGCACGGCATCACGCCGTCGATGCTCGCAACCGTCAAGGTGGATGTGACCGACAGCGGATGCGACACGGGCACGCCCCTTCCGGTGCTGCACCCGGACCTCGGAGACGTCGAGACGATCCTGAATCACACCTCGGAACCCGATGGAAACGACGTCGGAGGGCATGGCACCCTCAACCTCTCGATCGTCGGGGGCAACCCGACCGACGGAGCATTGGACGACGGTGGATACCTCTACGGTCTCGGGATCGCGCCTGGGGTGCGTCTTGGAAGCTCGCGCGTCTTCGATAGCCAGGATCGCTGGGACGCCTGGACGACCGCGACCGCCATCGTCAGCGCGGCGCAGGCTGCCGGTGCCCAGATTACTACGAACAGTTGGGGCTCCGAGATACCAGGATACTACACCACGGAATCCCAGGAGTATGACGCGATCGTGCGAGACGCCGATCGCAACGCCAGCACCGGACTCGCCCCAATGGTCGTCATCTTTTCGGCGGGCAACGCCGGCCCCGACCCATGGACCATTGGCGCCCCGGGAACGGCGAAGAACGTGATCACGGTGGGCGCCTCCGAAAACTATCGGATGACAGGCACGGACGGATGCGGCATCCGGAACACTGGAGCGGACTCAGCGCTGGATCTCGCCAGGTTCTCGAGCCGCGGCCCCACTCTGGACGGAAGGCTGAAGCCCGAGCTCGTCGCCCCCGGGACTCACGTGCAGGGCGCGCTGACGACAGAATTCGACCCGACCGTGGCGAGCATCTGCGACGGACCATGGCCGCTGACCAGCCCGCCTCAATCCCGCTATGGATGGTCGTCGGGCACGAGCCACAGTGCCCCGGCGGTAGCGGGAGTGAGCGCCACCATCTACGCATGGTACCAGAGCAGGTACGGGGCGCCACCCTCCCCGGCATTGGTCAAGGCCATGCTGGTGGGTCACGCCACGAGCCTTGGGGCGGCAAGTGACGGAGGCTCCGGCTCGTTCTCCCAGATCCCCTCGAACGATCAAGGCTGGGGGCGCGTTGACATGTCAACCCTCTTCGAGGAAACGGAGAGGGTCATTTACGACCAGACCCAAGTCCTCAGCACCACCGGGCAACGTGCGACGACTCCCACGCTCTACCCCGCGAGCCCTTCGGAACCGGTGAGGATCGTACTAGCCTGGACCGACGCCCCTGGTAGTCCGTTCGCGTCGGCGTGGGTGAACGATCTCAACTTGAGAGTCGTGGTCGACTCGAGCACTGAGTACCTGGGGAACGTGTTCGACAGCGGCCAGTCCGTTCCGCAAGGCTTGGCAGATCCCAGAAACAACCTCGAAGCCGTGTACTTCCCTGCGGAAGGGGTGGGCGGGTTCGTTGTCCACGTGGACGCAGCGGGCATCAATGGGGACGGCATTCCAGGAGACGTCGACCTCACGGATCAGGACTTCGCGCTATACATCTACAACGCCGCGGAGCGCCCCTCCTGCGACTCCGACGCCGATTGCGACAACGGTGATCCCTGCATGTCAGGGCACTGCGACGCAGACGGACGATGCACCTTCGCGGAATCCTGTAACGACGGCAACGCTTGCACGGTCGACACGTGCGGACCAGAAACCGGAAGCTGCACCCACGGCGCACTCGATTGCAGCGACGGCAACGAGTGTACCCACGACACCTGCGACAGCGCCCTCGGGTGCGTTTCCACGAATACCGATGACTGTTCGACGTGTGACGGAGGACAGGACGTCTGCGTCTCCGGGGTCTGTGGAGGGATTGCCTACCTCACGGGAGACGACTTCGAATCCGGATCCCTCCTTGAACCCTGGAGAACGGGTGGGGATGCCCCCTGGTATCTGACGGACCTCACCGCGAGTGGAGGCGGCTGGTCGGCGACTTCGGGCAACATCTCGGACAACCAACGCTCGTGGCTCGAGGTCCCGGTCGAGTTGGCACGAGCCGGAACTGTGAGCTTCAACCACCGAGAGAGCACCGAAAGGTATTGGGACGAGCTGTGTTTCGCGGTGGACGGCGTTAGCTTGAACTGCTGGTCGGGCTCGTCCAACTGGCTCGCCACTCCGAGTAGCTTCGCGCTCAGCGCCGGTAGCCACACCCTTCAGTGGATCTACACCAAAGACTTCCTGCTCTCCGATCGCCGCGATACCGTCTATATCGACGACGTCGAGGTATCTGGTTCGGTGAGCTGCGGGGGCGGTTCGTGTAGCCGCGGGCACTATGGCAGCGCTGGGTGCGTTACCTGTCCGCTCCCCGACGGCACGAGCTGCGAGTCCGCTGGTACATGCATGGAAGGGAGCACCTGCATCGCTGGCACGTGTGGCACCCCTCGCGACTGCAGTGTCTACGACGCCGAGTGCTCGACGGGACAGTGTGATCCTTCAACGGGAAGCTGCATGGCAGTCGTGGCAGACGATGGAACGGGGTGCAACGACTCCGACCCTTGTACCCAGGGAGACGCCTGTGCTGGGGGTACGTGCCGCGGAATCCTCATCGACTGTGGAAACCTCGACGACGCCTGCAACGTTGGGCATTGCGTTGCGGACCACGGCACTTGCGAGAAAATCCCCGTGCTCGATGGCACCACCTGCGACGATTCCAATCCTTGCACTGACGGAGATCGGTGCTCGAGCGGGATCTGCGCCGGTAGCGCCAACGACTGTGGCAACTTGGACGAACCATGCCGCGTCGGACAGTGTAGTCCGTCGAGCGGCGACTGTAAGGCTGTCCCAGTAGGCGACGGTACCGCCTGCGACGACTCGAATCCGTGCACCAACGGAGACCGCTGTGTGGCAGGCGACTGCCGCGGCACACCGGTCGAATGCAGCCTCGTCGGCGACGAGTGCACCGTCGGAAGATGCAGCGCTGAGACTGGAGACTGCGAACCAGTCCCGGTGCCAGACGGAACGTCCTGCGACGACGGCAACGAATGCACGGTGGGCGACGAGTGTCGCGCCGGCTCATGCTTCGGGACTACCGTCGAGTGCTCCGGAACCAGCCGAGAATGCTGGACTAGCGAGTGCAACCCAGCCACGGGAAGGTGCCAAGTGGCGAAGGCAACCGACGGAACCTCGTGCAACGACTCTGCTTCGTGCACGACTGATGACGTCTGCTCGGATGGTGAATGTGTCGGGACTCCGGTCGACTGCAGCGGCCACGCTGCCCCGTGCGGAATCGGAGAGTGTGATGCCTCAACGGGCAATTGTCGGACGATTCCCTCGGGAAACGGGACGCCCTGTTCGGAAGGTGAGTGTCAAAACGGCGAGTGCGTTGCTGGCCCCGGTCAAGGCGGCAGTCCGAGCACTGCCTCCGGAGGACAGGGCTCTTCCGCAAACGGTGGTGCCGATGCCTCGGGCGGCCAGCACTTCGCTTCGGGCGGCCAGTACTTCGCCTCGGGCGGCAGCTCTCTCGGCCCTGGCGGTGACCTCTCCGGCGGAAATGGCGGAGCCGCTGGCAGCACCGGCTCCGGTGGCACCATCGGCTCCGGTGGCAGCACCGGCTCCGGTGGCACCATCAGTTCCGGTGGCAGCATCAGCTCCGGTGGCAGCACCGGCGCGGGTGGCAGCACGGGCTCCGGTGGTGGCGGCATCACCCTTGGCAGCGGCGGCGGGCCCGGCATCGTGTTCGGTGGCAGTGGCGGTTCTGGCGCTACATCTGGCGGCGTGGGGTCCCTCGGCGTCCCGCTGGGATCAGGTGGCGCTGGAGACACTCCAATCGCCCCCACGGCGGGCAGCGTAGCCGGGGCCGCTGGACAGCGGTCCGCAGGCTCCACGCGGCCAGAAGACGAGAGTGTAAACCCCGGAGGATGGGACTACAGACTGACCGGAAGAGCGTGCGCGTGCCGCGTCGTCGCACCTCCGCGGAACGGCGACGTGTGGACACTCTGCCTCATCGGTGCCGCGCTCCACCTTCGTCGAATGAGACGTCGAAGGGCGTGAGCGTCGGGGCCCGCCGTGGGAGAAGAGCCGATCATTGTCAGACCTGGGACGCTCCTCTCGCGAAGGTGGCTCGTGCTGTGGATTAGCGCGAGAGAAGGACTGTCACTCTGGGTTCCCAGAGGAGGATTCGACGATCCGCCCCGGCGACTCTGACCGAGGCGCTGTCGTGCTCCCGGCGGGGGCGGCCTGGTCCTCGGGGGGAGCCCCAATGCGCAGCGCGAATTCCAGCGAAAAACTGGGCTTCTGCGGCAGACTCAGTCCGCCGACGACCTTCTGAACACAACTCACCACCTGCGAATCGGGGAATCGACTCTCGTACTGGTCGCACTGGTCCGCAGCGCCAGCGTTGTTGAACACCACCAGGAACGAGATCCTCCCCCAGAGCTTCGGATCACGACGCAGCCCCTCCTCCGCACACTGCGCAAGGAGGGGGCGGGCTGCCTGCCACTGCTGTCTGGCATTGGTGAGCGTCTCGGAGAAGTCCCGCAGATCAGCGGTAGCGCATGCGCCTTCGCACAGGGAAGGTAGGGGTGCATCACCTGGCCAGAAGCGAATCCTGAGATCGGCATCGACTCGACGTGCCGGCAGGTTCTTGAGCTTGAGCTCCGTCACTGCCGCCCGCAGGCATCCTTCAAGCTCGCGGTCGTCTAACGGCTGGAGGGAGCGCACCGCAATCACGTGCCCCCCACCTGTCGCCGTCAATCGCACGCGATGATCGACAGTCAACTCCGGGCTGCTCCGGAGCGCCCGCTCGTAGCAGATACGCAGAGGCCAGTACCCGTTGCTTCGCGCACGCGCCTCCAGCAGACGCCGCAACGACTGCACACTCCCGGCACGCCCCTGAGCGCCAGCGACCGTCGCGTCGACTACCACGCGGGCGCCCGGGTGAAAGCCGGGACGATTGGAGGGATGCGCCTGATCGCTGTTCCCGCCCAGGTTCCAACGGGCAAGCGTTTCGTCCTCGACGGCAGCCTGGACCCGCCCCTCAGGCCTCGGACGGCGACTGGGCGGTGTTGGAGCCTCGAGCTCCACCAGGCTCGAATCACTGCAGGACGCGACCTCGGCATCCGGTTCTGCGGCCGCAACGCTCGCAACCCCGAAGATCCCCAGCAGCGCAAGGAAAGCCGCTCTACCTTGCGAAAGCCTCGCTGAACAGGGACTCCAAAGGGCCGTCATCGGCCCGAAGACTAGCAGCGGGATCACGGCTAGCCAGTCACCAAGCAGCAATGGCCGAATTCTGCTCACCACGTGCCAGCAGCCAAGCTTGATTCTGCGGATTCTGCTCACCGCGTGCCAGCCGTCACGTCGCAACAGCCGAATGCCGCCCCCAAGAGCTGGCGCTGGCGTTCTCGAGTGTCCGATGCTCGCTGCGCTATCCTTGAGATCGCTCGAAACGGTGCGCTGCCCAGCCCCGAAGCTGCGGCCGTACCCCCTCGTCCCCGGCGCTCCGCCAACTTCGGTTGCCCCAGTCGGCTCCCCTGGAGGTGCGGACTGGATGGATGCCAAGTTCGGGGCGAGCCGAGCCCATGACGATGGTTGGATGCCGCCCCACTGTCGCCCGGACGGAAGACGACATCCCCATTGTCCCTGCCTCGCTCGTCAGCCTTACGCCTGAGGGTGGCACGCTCGACGGACGCTCATTCGACGGCGCAACGCGAGCAAGCGGTATCCCGGGAGACGGCAGCTCAGAAGGCATCGCGCGGGGGGTGGCAACCCGGAGTACTCGCTCACTCGACGGCGGCGTGCTCTCCACGTTCTGATGCAAGTCTACTCGCGAGCTTCCACACTGCGGTGCCGTTGGCGTTCCCATGGCGCGTATTGTGCGTCAACCCATCGAGCCGAGCCAAGTTCGAAACCCAGCGTCGCATCGTCTTTCTGTCCGAGATATTCGCCTCTCGAGTGCGCGCAGGCGCACGCAGTGTGCGTAAGGCGATGCGCTTCGTCAGCGTACTACTGGTCCCACCACTTCCTGTTTCTTCGTTAGATCCAGCCGATAATTCCCCAATCGCCAGCGCTTCCCTTGGCCCACCGTCGCGCGTAGCGCGCTACGCATCGCGAATGGTACCGTGAGAATTCGAAAAGGATCAGGCAAGGCCGTGCTCACCAGGATCCCCACAGGCAACAAGCGTTCGATCCCGCTCCCTGGCTCGTGCGGCCGGTTTGGACATCGTGCAGGTTCGGATTCTGACACTCTCGGTCACTTTCGCGCGGACTGCGAGGACTTCAGCGAGCTGTCCATCGTGCTCCGCGACATCGACGTGAGCCCAGCCGGATCACCGGAGTATGCCTACGATGCGTGCTGAGCCAGGGCGTGCTGGTCGGACCTGACTTCCTGATCCAGAGGGCGCGGGCGTTCGGCAAGAGTCACGTGATGGGCCGTCCCATCACGTGACGAGCATCCGGCGGCATACCTAATTCGTCGCTCGATCGAGTTCCTTGGTGACCCGGCTGAGAGAGCTCAACTTGTCGTCCGCCCCGAGCACTCGCTGCTTCCAGGCGGGCTCCAGGGCCTGGTTCTCCACGACGACGTGGAACTTGAGCATCAGCATCGTGATCATCATAGGGCTCACGAACGCCTCTCGGACGGTCTTCACCGTGAGCCATGCGAAGAGATAGCCCACGACGAGCCCCGCAGCGATCGAAGCAAGAAAGACGATGGGAGCAGCCTTGGCGTATGCAAAGGGATCAGCCTGAATCGCGGCGAAGTCTCCACCCATGATGGACAGCGTCAAATAGAACAGCCCGGGAATGAAGGCCGCCAACGAGCAGAGCCAGAGAGGAAGCATGAGGAGCCCCCCGGCCATCACCGCCCCCAAGGCGGATTTTGCGATGGCCTTGGCATTCTGGGCACTGTAGCAGAGTCCGTCGAGCCCGGAGGCGGAGAGATCTCTGTCCCCCCTGGCCAGGCCGTAGGACATGACCACGGCCGTGATGTAGGGAGAAGCCCAATTGACGACGCGATATACGCCGCGCTTGATCGCGGAAATGTCCCAAGGCAAGAGATCGTCCGCAAAGTTCAGGACCCGCGCCAGCTTGTTGACTGCACGTCGGATCGTCATGTTGACGTCCCAGATACTGTCAAAGGTACCGAGCTCGGCTTCAACGATGCGCTTGCCGTAGGCAAACATGCCCTCGTTGCCATTGCCGACCTTCCCCTGGGTGATGAGCTCGGTCAGAACGGCAATGTGTCCGCAGCTTGCTCCGAAATTCTTCCTCTCGGCGAATGGGATCCACAGGAATATCCAGGCGAGAATGCCCGCAAGGAAGAGCACGATGCCGGCATACTGGTGGACGTACATCGTGAGCACGCCTGTCAGCCCGATGATAATCCCCAGCATGACGGCGCTGATGGTGGCGAGAAGCGTCCCCTGCAAGAAGCGAAACAGCGCGTAAGGTAACACCTGGAGACTGAGCTTCATCGCCGGCATGAAGCCGGCCTCCTTCATGGCCAAGGGATACGCATGCAAACAACCCGCCACAGCGCTGCGAAAGGCGGCCTGCTCTGATGGGGCACCCCCGACTCCCGCACTGACGCCCCCCTGTTGAGCTGAGTAGGCACGCGCCATCGGCCCAGCGTATGCCTGGGTCTGAGCAACGGACGATTGCGCAGCCTGAGCCGGGGATGGCACGTTCGACGGATACTGGGCGTACCCCTGCTGCGGAGGCTGTTGGGCATATGGCTGCTCTGATGATCGCGCTGGGGGTTGAGGATAGGGCTGCTGCGCCGATTGCCCCAGAGCTGGCGGCTGACCGTAGGTGGGCTGAGGCTGCAGACTTGCAGAGCCTATCTGGGGCTGCTGCCCGTAGCCGCCATGGTACGCGGGCTGGCCGCTCGCCTGGGGCTGTTGACCGAAGGCAACCTGTGAAGGTTGCTGACCGGGGCCGT
>CAYRKE010000125.1:0-22625 GCA_964424695.1 uncultured Polyangiaceae bacterium | reverse complement strand
GACTCTTAATCCGGAGGCTGAAGGTTCGAGTCCTTCATGGCCCACTCCAGAATCCAGCAGAAATCCCAGGGGATTGGGGGTCTGCTGACCGGAGCCAGGTGATCTGGCCGATACACCCCGGGGTGACAATGCGATGAGCGGTGGAGGAGCCGCTGTCAGCGCGCGCAAGTCGTTGCGTTTGTGTCGACACGACGATGATTGATCTCGCTCGGAGGGCATCTCCGAATGGGGTACATGCGGACCTTCCTGGTCACCTGAGGACCGAGTATCGGACGAAGTGCTGGGATGCGGGGGCTTCGCCTTACCGGCGTCCCTCCGGGCGTCGCCCCATCTGATCAGGCCCTCCATGGTCCTCGCGGGCGTCGAGGAATGGCGCGCTGCCATGGCGGGCAACGCCCGTCTCGTACGCCCGATGGAGGTCACCGAACTGCTCGCGGAACTGTTCGCGCGACAGCCCCTGGGCCACGACCCGTCCAGAGATGTCGCGGACAGTGAAGAGTGGACCACGACCAGACGCCGTGATCACCAATGCATCATCTCGCCGTTCGAGTGTGCCGATGATTAGTCCGACTGGGGTCAGAGCTTGGGTTCGCATCGGCTTGTTGGCTGTCTCGGACGCCGGGTTCGCCGGAGAGGGGCCGCCGGTGGTTTCTGGCACCGAGCATCCGCACGAAATGATGAGGCCTGCAACCACCCAGCTTGCCACGCCCGCCATGGGTAAGACTCTACCGCCGCAGGAGCTCAGGTGCACGGGCATGTGGGCTTACCGAATCGCGTCCGAATCGCACCAGGATCTGGTGGCCCGGGATCCTCATGTGGTCGAAACATCAGAGACTCTTGGTGACCGAAGTCCCGAGCTGGCAGGGCAAGGTTCGTCTTTCGTCCACGTCGACACTCCAGCACCGGTCGGATGGGATGGGCGGCCGGGTGGTCGGTGATCGTTGCGCGGGCTAACAGTGGCCGCAGACATACGGAATCCCAAGCGGGAGATCGGTGTGCTAAAGTCCGGCGCCAGGGGCCGGTGGCGTACTTGACCACCTTTCCGGAGGAGCAGAACCGAGATGGAATACCGGACGAGCAAAGAGGGGGACACAGCCACGCTGCGGATTTTCGGCGAGCTCGATGCTGTATCCGTTCCGGAGATCCGCCCCGAGCTCGATCGGATCGTGGCCGATGGCGATAAGCGCGTCATCGTGGATCTCTCCGGACTGCGGTTGGTCGATAGTTCCGGGGTCGGAGCAATTGTGTCGCTGTTCAAGCGGGTGCGCGCTGAAGGTCGAGACTTCGACGTGACTGGAGTCCAAGGGCAGCCACTCCAGATCTTCCAGGTACTTCGCCTTGACCATGTGTTCCGTCTGAAGCGTCTGTAGCAGGTCGGGTCTCGAGCACGCTTCGCGGGCGAGAGCACCACCGCGTTGGCGCGGGTAGGGAAGACCACTCAGCCAAAGCTGCTAGACTGTAGAGCCGATGACGTCACTGACCTTGGGGTTACCTTATGGGTCAAGCATGTACCTCGGAGGCGAATCTAGAACCTGGAGACCACGGACTCATCGTGGAACCGGCTGACGTCGGTCGTCGCGGTGCGGCGAGGGTGAAGCTGCAGGTGCCAGCCATCCTGGAATACAGGGACCTGGCCTGTCGAGCTGTGTCCAGTGTTTGCAAGGACGCGTTTGCCAGCTTGTGTCCAAAGGCGGACAGTGGATTGTTAGGGCAATTCATCAACGAGCTGATGTCAGCCGTTGGCGAGGCCTTCAACAACGCCGTGATTCACGCGTACCGGGAGAGCCATGTGGCGGACACAGTCGACATGGAATTCTTTTGGCACGGAGACCGCGTCACGGTGCAGGTGAAGGACACCGGCGCGTCCTTCGAGCTGGAGTCAGTGCCGGAGCTGGATCTCGACATGCCGCACGAGAGTGGAATGGGCATCCACATCATTCGATGCTTTGTCGATGACGTCAGCTACCAGTCCGGCCCTCCCAATATTCTGACGTTGAGCAAGCGTATCCCCGGCGGTGCAGTGGTCGGCCCGAGCGACTTGTCCAGGTAGAGCACCGTCGCGCTGGCGTCCAGCGTGAAGCAATCGACGGTGCTTGCCGAGCGGCCCGGGCGATGGCTCACACGGAGGAGAGTCCTCGGTAGACGCCGGATGGGATACTTGGTCGCACGGTCGGCCTTGGTGTTTCTCCGCGGATAGACGCGACGTCCGCCCAAACCAGGCACGGAGTGGGGGGAGAGGCCCGCGGTTTGGGGTGAGCTTGGAGCGGGTGGGCGAACCTCGGGGATTCCTCCGTCCTACCCGAGCGAGTCGATGCTGCGCGCACGAACAGGGGCTCAGGAAGATACCGCTCATCCAAGTCGCTAGTGAGCGCTCCTTCCACCTGCGAGCTGGAGACCTAGACACGATGGGGCGCTTTCGGTAGGTTTGGGAACCGTTGTTCTCTGCAGAACTATACGTGCCTAGAGGCAAGTCAATCAGGGTGGGTGGGGCACATGCGACATGTTGCCCGTTTGAGCAGAGGCAGACCCACGCGCGCGGAGGCCGTCCATGACCGACTCGGAGGAGAGCGATCGAGACTCCCCGCGAGGGCATGAGCCGCCGCGATCATCGCGGTCGCAGCCAGACTGTGCTCTCGACATCCTCCACGCTCCCTCCGGAAAGCGGCGATTCCACGAGCTGAGCGGTACGCGGGCCGTGATCGGGAGTTCGCCGCGAGCCGAGGTATGTCTCGACGACGCCAGTGTCTCCCCAACCCACGCCGAGCTGGTTCGGGGGCCCCTGGGTCAGTGGTGGATCCACGATCTTGAGAGCGAGAGTGGCACCTTCATTCACGGCCATCGCACGCAGGAACAGTTGCTGACGGTCGGGGACGAGGTGGCAATTGGCTGTTTCCGACTACGTTTGACCAGGCTGAGTTCGAGCGAGCTGCCGGCGGTACTGGGGCAACCCGACGACGAGCCAATGCACACCGTTCGGTTCGGCTCGCAGCTTCCCCCGCCGCGTGTCCCCATGAGTCCGCCCGTCGACATCCGTCTGACGAGCGCGCTCGGCCCAGCTTCCGCTGAACATCCCATTGGCGCTGTCCACCTGTCGCGGCTCATCTCCCTCACCCGCGAGTTGACCCAGACGGATGACGCTGCCGCTCGTTGCCGTCTTTTATGCGATCTACTCGCGTCGGGTGATTTCTGTGTGGATGTTGCTGCGGTCGTGAGACTCACCGGGCCGTCTACGGCGCGGGTGCTCGAGGGGCCCACTCGCGCTGCTGGCACGGCGTTGCCACTGTATCTCTCGGCACGTATGACTGGCACGTTCTGGGAGACGCGGCGCGCGGTCTGCTACCACACTCGTGCTGGGGATTCAGTCACCGGAACCGGCAGAAAGTCTCGGGTCGTCGCCGACTGCCCCCACCTCACCGGTCACATCATCGGCCCGGAGGGGGGCGCCCTGGAGCCCGCGTGCCTGTGTGAGGTGCGGGACAAGCACCGGCGCGACGTCGGCTTGCTGACGCACGTCGTGCTGTTGTTTCCCCTGCGCGAGGATGCACATTCCATTGATGGTTTGCACGTTGCTATGGAGTCTCGCTACTGGACTTCTGAGTGGTGCACCATCATCGCATTGGTGGCTGAGTCGTTTCATCAGGCCGAACTCGTCTGGCAGATGCGTCTGCATGTGCGGCAGGCGTCGAGTGTCGAGCGTGAGCTCGAGATGGCGCGGCAGATTCAGCAGGGACTGGTGCCCCAGCAGGCCCATTTCGATTCGCTCCACCAGCAGCTCGAGGTGGTGGTTGGTTTCGAGCCCTGCCACTGGGTCGGCGGTGACTACGCCGACGCCGTGCGTTTGCCCGATGGCCGTGTGCTGCTCGCCATCGCGGATGTCTGTGGCAAGGGGATGCAGGCCGCCCTCGTGGCGTCGAGTCTCCACACCTTCGTGCGAGCCACGGTGGATCTCGGCTTGCCATTGACGGAGCTCGTGGCGCGTATCAACCGCTACATGTGTCGCTATCTCCCCGATCACGTGTTCGTGACGATGCTCTGCGTGGCGGCCGATCTCGTCACTGGTGATTTGGAGGTCGTCTCAGCCGGCCATCCTCCGGCGCTCGTTGCCGAGCCCAACGGTCGGGTTCTTTCGTTGGACGTTGGCCACAACGTGGGGCTCGGCCTCATGGACGCCAATATCGTCTCGGGAATCCACCGGCTCGGTCCGGACCAGATACTGTTTCTCTACACCGACGGCCTGACTGAGGCTGTGAACAAGCAGCTCGAGCCCCTGGGCATCGAGCGTTTGGCGCACATGTTCTCGAGCGCGGTGTCGCTCCACGCCGTGCGTGGTACTCACGCGATGCGCGAGGCAATGCTGTCGTCGCTGCGCGGATACCGGGGTTCGCTGCTCGCCCATGACGACACTACGTTTCTCCTGGCGCGCTTGCGAATCGGTGGCGGCAAGGCCTCCACGGACGGGTAGAATACCAGAGCCGCTGCTTGGTCGATTCGGCACGATGGCGGCAAGCCCTGCGCAGAGGATGTCGTGCGACTCGGGTGCTGGATTGGCCGATCCCGTCCCTCGCTGTGCCGATCCGCAGTCTCAGTGGTGAACGGCCGTTCGGCGAACTCTGCTCAGAGCGGTGGATGTCTCTTGGCTGCCTTGCAGCAAGAATACGCCGGTTCATGCCGACTCTGGCCCAAACGAGCGCTCATGGTTGGCATCGAGCGTTTGGCGCACGGACGGCCGTGTGAATCTTCTCGGGTAGCCGAAGATGGCTCCCGACACGATGCCGCAGGTGATACGATGCGCTCGAGCTTGCCGCGAAGGGCGCGGGCAATTTCGCGCGGTGAGCCAGCTCACAGCCCAAGCATGCACGAAACATCCACACGAACGGGGTCTCAATGGCGGTTGTACTCGTAACTGGCGGTGCAGGTTTCATCGGGAGTAGCTTGGTGCGCGAGCTCTTGGCTCGTGGCAACACGGTGAGGGTATTCGACAACTTCGCCACTGGGAAGCGTGAGAACCTCGCAGAGATCGCATCCTCCATCGAGCTCATCGAGGCGGATTTGCGGGACGGTGCGAGTGTGCGGAGGGCCGCCGAAGGGGCTCGGACGATCTACCATCTCGGAGCACTCGGCAGCGTGCCGCGGTCCATGGC
The DNA here is from genome assembly GCA_964424695.1 of uncultured Polyangiaceae bacterium. Taxonomy (GTDB): domain Bacteria; phylum Myxococcota_A; class Polyangia; order Polyangiales; family Polyangiaceae; genus JAEWRL01. Next base: position 17,484 of record CAYRKE010000125.1, on the reverse strand, counting down.
GAGCCCAGTCGAGACCCACGAAGTGAACGTGAACGGGACGCTGAACGTCCTCCTTGCGGCCAAGGAATGCGGGGCGAGGGTGGTTCTGTCGTCGAGCTCGTCCGTCTACGGAGACAATACCGAACTCCCTCAGCACGAAGGCTTGCCTCTCCGTCCAATCAGTCCCTACGCCGTGACCAAGGCGACCGGCGAGCTCTATTGCTACGCATTCAACAAGGCTTTCGGCGTCCTAACGGTGTGTCTGCGGTACTTCAACGTGTTCGGTCCTAGGCAGGACCCGACGAGCCAGTATGCTGCCGCGATTCCCCTATTCGTGTCGGCGCTGCTTCGCGATCAATCGCCCACCGTCTTTGGGGACGGCGAACAGTCGCGAGGATTCACGTACGTCGAGGATGTGGTGGATGCAACGATTCGCGGGGGCACCGTCGACGTCACCAAGCCCGTCGTCGCGAACGTGAGCTCTTCCGCCGCCGTCACCGTGAATCACGTGGTGCGTAGCATTCAGAGGCTGCTTGGCAAGGAGCACATTCCTCTCCGGTATGCTCCAGCGCGCAAGGGCGATATCAAGCACTCACTTGCCAACATCGGTGTTGCCAAGGAGGCTTTGGGGTTCGTACCGCGGCTGACCTTCGACCAGGGGATTGAGCGGGCCATCGAGTGGTACGTCAGGAATCTTGGTAAGTAGGTGTCAGCGCCAGGCATCGTCTCAAGGCAGCCTGTCGTGGTCCGACCAAAGGTGGTGACGCTCGGCGGCGGGCATGGACAAGCGGCGATTCTATCCGCGCTGGTCCATTTCGACCTCGACATCAGTGCCATCGTGTCGATCGCGGACGATGGTGGGTGTTCGGGCCTCCTGCGTCGAGAATCTGGGATGCCCCCCCCTGGCGACTTGAGGCGGTGTCTGACCGCGCTCGCAGCGCGACGTTCGCTGGCAGATCTGTATGAGGAACGCCTTCCGGCGGAGGGCTCGACCCGTCGGTGCGCGGGGAATCTCGTGATCTCGCTCATGTATCGGCGTCTAGGTTCGATTCAAGCTGCGGTGGACTGGGCGGGGAATCAGCTCAACTCCCGGGGGCGAGTGATTGCCGCCAGCGAGACGCCGGGTACGATGCGAGCATTCGACTCCGAAGGGCGCGTACTGAGTGGTCAAGCGCACATCGGGCACGCTGCGGTCGAGCCCGTCGTCGTGGCCGTGGACGGCGTTGGGGAGGCAAGCTCGGTGGCGCTCGAAGCGATTGCCAATGCCGATCTGATGTTTTTCGGGCCCGGCAGCTTCTTCACCAGCATCCTTGCTGTTGTAGCCACTCCGGGGATTGCGCGTGCGTGTGTCGAGTCACATGCGCGCTCGTTTCTCATCGCCAACCTCGCACCGGAAGCGAGGCAGACCGTCGACTGGTCATTGGACAAGCATGTGCGAATCCTCAAGGATCACCTCACCATCGCGAGTCTTGGTGATTCGCCCGAGCTCGAGGTCATCGCGAACGGCCGCCCCGACGTTGGGCCATCGAGGCTTGAGGACGGTACCGCCGTCTGGTTCGACGAGCTCGCCACGCCGGGTGCCGAGTATCATGACCCGGTGCTGCTCGCTGACGCGCTCCGACGAAGGTTCGGGTTCGCAGAGCGCCCTGGTGCGGCGTCCCAATCGGATGACGAGGAGAGCGCGGCTGCGATGGCCGGGTTTCGCGATTGTCTGGCGCTCGCCGTGCAGCGCCTCGCGTGAGGTGGGGCGCGGTGCCCCCGAGTTCGAGTCTGGCAGACCGTCACTTCGAGGACCCCATGTTGAATATTCGTGAAAAGAACCTGGACCGTTGGCTGCCGGGCTACCTGCGCCACGTCGCGCGGCAAGCGTTCGCACAACGGGCGAGTGGCACGCGGCACCTTCTGTTCGCCCTTTGCGACCACTACGAACCTCTCTGGGGCAAGGCGGATGAGAGCACCGGAGAAGCGCGGGTGCGACGGTGGCTGGAGGACTACCCTCGCGCGTTCGATGGGTTCCGCGATGCGGATGGCTGTACGCCTCGGCACACCTGGTTCTTTCCCGGTGAAGAGTATCGCGAGATGTATCTCGATAGCTTGGCTACGCTGGCGAAGCGCGGTTGCGGGGAGGTCGAGCTACATCTCCACCATGACAACGACACTGCGGTCGGCTTGCGTAGCAAGATCGAGGCCTACTTGAAGCTGTATGACGGCCACGGGCATATCTGCCGAGGTGCCGACGACAGGCTGCGATATGCATTCATCCACGGCAATTGGTCGCTCGCCAACGGGCGTCCCGACGGCAGGTACTGCGGGGTGGACGCCGAGCTTCCGCTGCTCTTCGAGACCGGCTGCTATGCAGACTTCACGTTTCCCTCGGTACCGAGCGACACCCAGTCTCAAATGGTGAACGTGGTGTACTGGCCCAGCGGGGACCAGGCTCGGCGGAGGGCCTACGACGCCGGGGAGCTTGCCAGAGTTGGTCACTACTACGACGATCGGATTCTCATCATCACTGGGCCACTCGGCTTCGCGCTCCGCCCGCACAACCACAAGCCTCGGATCGAGTATGGCGCGCTCCAGTCGAATGATCCGCCGAGCCTCGCTCGCGTCAGAACCTGGGTCGCACAGAATATACACGTGGCAGGGCGCCCCGAATGGGTCTTCGTCAAGGTGTATATGCATGGTGCCGTAGAGGCGGAGGCAGAAGCGGTCTTGGGCCCGCATGGCACGGAGTTTCATCGCGCTCTGAGGGAGCACTTCAACGACGGGCGACGGTGGCGGCTCCACTACGTAACGGCGCGAGAGATGTTCAACATCGCGAGGGCTGCCATGGAAGGCAAGGTGGGCGACCCCGGCGAGTATCGGGACTACGTTCTTCCCCCTCCCCCCATTGCGCGTCTCGGCTAGCGCGCGTGTCTTTCAGACACATACCGAGCCGTGCGAGGCGGAATCCGCACCGCGCCGATGCGGGAGGAAGCCGCGGTCGCGTGGCCGGTTTTCTTCGCGCGACTCGGTTTGAGACGAGGAGCCGGCCATTGTTCCACGGAGAGGAGCCACAGAGTCCGCTGTGCGGGCTCGAATCTGGTGCAAGCAAGAGACTGCAAGCTTGAGTCCCTTGCGCCGAGGACGCCGCCCGGATCATCCTTGTCGGTCACGGAGCCATGATGTGGCCCAGGAGGATTGATGAGCCCGTCCAAGCTGGATCCAGAGGCGCTCCCCAACGAGGAGCACGAACGGCGAAGAGTGGCGCGCGAACTCCTGGACGACGCCAATGCGGCTCGGCAGCGTGGCGAGCTGCTGACCGCGATGCTCCATGCGTCGGATGCGTTGATGCTGTACCCGAACGAGCGGGACTATCTCGACCTCGTCGACGATATTGCGCTTGCCACCGAGGATCCTCTCTCGCTGGTACCGGTCGCCGCGGGCAGGGTACACGTGGCCACGGCGGCGGCCCGTGCACGGATTTTGATGATGCAGCGGAACCTCGCCGAAGCGCTGAGCTTGCTGGGCCAAGTCGTGGACGCGGCACCGGACATCGCCTATCTCGACTGGGCGCGGCGTTGGCTTCAGCCCCACGTGCTCCCGTCCCTCGGTTTCGAGCACTGCTTCCGTACCGTGGGCATTCCGTCCATCAAGCTCGCGCTGCGCGTGCCCGTGCCTCCCAGGCCTGACGACCCGAGGTTGCCGAACGTGGCATCTGCAGCCGAGATCTTCGCTGCGCTTCGCGCACAGTTTCCGAATGAAGCAGCCCTCCACTCCGCGGAAACCATGATACGGCGCCGTCTCGGCGATCCGAATCGCACCTTGGCCGTCGCAATGGAGGGTGTGCAGCGCTTCCCCAATGACTGGCAGATGCAGACGGCAACGGCGATGGCGTGGCGGGACGCCAAGCAGCCTGAGCGTGCACTGCAGCACGCGCGAGCGGCGATGAATCTGGACCCGCGGGACAACTCTCCCCTCCACGACGCAGCCTGGGCCTATATCGAGGTGTCGCGGTTCGAGGAGGCGCTTGGCCTGTTCCGTGAGCTGGTGCAGCGCGAGCCCGAGTACCCTGGCGCCATGGCGACGCTCCACTATGCGTCGTTCAGGGCCCACGGGAACGAGGAAGAACGCCAGGCCCTGGTGCGCCTCCGTGAGAGGCAGCCCTGGGATGACGACGCTCAACGCTTGGCCAACGAGGTCGATCCCCCCGAGCCGTACTTCAATGTCCTGCCTGGTTCTGGCGAAGCAACGGCCGCCGGTGCCCGTAAGCTTGTACGAGAGCTCGCGGCAGTGTTCCGTTGCTGCGGGCGTGGTGCTCGGGTCGCCTTCGATTTGGTGAGCGAGTATGCCGAGTCGCCCAGCGTGGCGCTGGCGTTCGACGTTGCGATCCGTGGTTCGGGGGGCGATGGAGCGACCCTGAACGTACAGGTGGAGCGTTTGCAGACCCCAGATCCGCGAGCTGACAAGGCTCAGGTCGCGTTCAGAATCTGGGGTTTCGATGGTTGCAGAGGGGTTCGGCAGCCTCCCCCCGCAGATCCCCAGATCCAGCAGGCCGTTGCATATGTTGCGGACCAGCTCTTCCGCTTCGAAATCTGGGACGCTGCAGCCGGGCAGGTGGCTGCTCACTTCGGACCCGGCGCCGGCCAAGCGTTCTTGTCAGCACTGACCGATCCCCCACTGCCCCCACTGCACGGCGAGTTCGATGGCTTCATCTGGACCTACCGGTGTCAAGTTGCGACGGCTCTCGTCCTTTCTCATCTGGGTCCCTGGGAGGGCGGGCCTGGCCGGACGGCGCTCTATTCACTCGCCTACGGCCCCACAGATTGGACGACCAACGCCGCCCTCATTGCGATGGCGTGGCGCGCACGCGCGAACCCGGCGCTTCGACCCGAGGTGGAGAGCGTCTTCCAATGGATGCGGAGCCAGCTGCCAGCGGAGGGCTTCACCTGCTGGGAATCCCCGCTTTGTCACTTGTGGCTTGGTCTCGGGCCTCATCCCGACCCAGTGCGCCAGGCATTGGAACAGTGGCGCGACGAGTATGCGGCAACCGTTCATCTGAAGAACCGAGCACGCAGACCCGAACGGCGATTCGCTGGGCTCACAATGCGGCAGTATGCCGAGTTCTGCATGGAGCGGGACCGTGTCCTCGGTGCCCGCACTCCCGAGGAGCTTTCCGCGAAGATGCAGGCCGCCATCATGCAGCCGCCTCAGGCGCTCGTTGAGCTGTGTCAACGTTACGGGGTGAACCCCATTCATCCCGAGGATGGGCGCTTCTATCCCTATGTTTGGGAATGGATGGAAGCGATGAATGCCAACCCTGAGCTCCACGAGGAGTTCGTGGAACTCGAGCGCAACCTGAAGCTCGAGATGCAGGGGGTGTCTGGGGACGAGAGGCGGGCGCTCGATCAAATCCGCGAGGGCGGGATGGACATGCACCTGCGGATGGCGCAGCAGCAGCAGGCGCAGCGCGCCGTGGCGGAGGGGCAAGCCGGGGAGCCTGATCCGGTCGTGTTTCCGGGACAGCCCTTGGCCCGGCTCAGCGACTATGTCGGCATGATGCGGCGGATGCAGTCCGGCGACATGATGGGGGCGCTGGCCACCTATGGTCTCGACATGATGAGTTACGGAGCAGTCGCCACGGCCTGGGGAGCCAAGCTCGCGGCCGACCCCATCCTCACAGAGAAATTCAACCGCATGATGGCGAGCTGAGCGGTTCGGTCTGTAGCCCGGTGGCCTCGTCCTCCGGCCCGGTGCTGGAGTGTCGATGGGCTGCGGGACGGTCGGACGACGCTGAATTGCAGCAGTTCTGTTCTCGCGATGCTGCCGTTGCGTCGTCGAGCACAGAATCGAAGATCGCGACGTGATGCGAGGCCTCGCCTGCGTTATAGGCTGACGCAGTCCGCGTCCAGCGTTCGGTTCTGACCCCACGCGCACCAGCCACGGAGTTTGGCCCACCATGTCCCTCCAGCGAGTTATCGATTTCCTCCTGCCCCGCGAGGACCACTTCTACGACTACCTCGAACGCCAAGCGCACGTCGCCAAGGACTCGGTTCCCGTTCTCGGCCGATTCATGAACGGCGACAAGGATCACGCGGGGATCCGGCGTGATGTCACCGCATTCGAGAAACAGGGGGACGGCATCGTCGACGCAATGCTTGCCGCATTGTCCAAGACTTTCGTGACGCCCATCGACAGGGAGGATCTCCAGCGGCTGTCGAAGAAGCTCGACGACGTCGTTGACTACGTCAACATGACAGCACGTTCCATCGGGATATTCGCGGTCGAGGAATCGACACCCGCGATGGCGCAGCTTCTCGGCATCCTCCAGAAGTGCTGTGACCACCTGACGATGATTGTGCCCCTGCTGCGAACCAAGGACTACTCCAAGCTCATCGAGGAGTGCCAGAAGATGCACGCCCTCGAGAAGGAGGGCGACCGAGCCTTCCGTGCGGAGCTTAGCCGCATGTTTCACGACCCGAGTGTCGACGCCAAGGAGATCCTTCGCTCGCGCGAGATCCTCGATCATCTCGAGACTGCGATTGACTCATGCGATCGCGTGGCCGAAGAATTGATGAGTGTAGCGGTCAAGCATGCTTAGCCTGGTAGTCGCGGTCGTTATCGCGGCATTGATCTTCGACTTCATCAACGGGTTTCACGACGCCGCCAACGCGATTGCGACCTCGGTGGCTACTGGCGTCCTGCCACTTCGGACCGCGGTGCTCCTCGCTGCACTGTTCAACTTCGTGGGGGCTCTCACGGGGACCGCGGTCGCCAAGACCATTGCGGGGAGCTTTGCGGACCCGGCCGTCGTGACGCAGACCATGGTTCTGGCTGTCCTGCTCGGGTCGAGCGTGTGGAACATGCTCACGTGGTGGTGGGCCATTCCCTCGAGTTCATCGCACGCGCTGATCGGCGCGCTCGCTGGCGCCGTGGTGGTCCACGCCGGCTGGGGCGCATTCAATTGGTCGAACCTCGTGAGCAAGGTTCTCGTTCCCCTGGTGGGCTCGCCGCTCATGGGGTTCGTCGTGGCCCTGTTCCTCATGATCGCCATCACTTGGACGGTCCGACACGCTCGAGTTTCCGCCGTGAACCGCCACTCGCGTCGGCTTCAGCTCGTTTCTGCGTGTGCCATGGCCTTCTCTCATGGTTCCAACGACGCGCAGAAGGTCATGGGGATCATCACCATGGCGCTGGCGTCGTACGTCCTTTCGGGCGCGGCTCCCTCCCTTCCGAGCGGGGTTGCTCCCATCATGCATGGTTCCAGTCCGGACGTGCCCACCTGGGTCATGCTGGCCTGTGCTGCCGCCATCGCTCTCGGAACTGCGGCCGGTGGCAAGCGCATCATCAAGACCATGGGCGCCGGAATCATACGGATCTCTCCGATTCAGGGGTTCGCCGCCGAAACCGGTGGGACCGTTACCATCCTGACCGCGAGCGCTCTCGGGGTGCCCGTGTCGACCACGCATTGCATCAATGCATGCATCATGGGGGTTGGGGCGAGCCGCCGTCTCAGCGCCGTGCGCTGGGGGGTTGCTGGAAGGATCATGATCGCCTGGGTTGTAACCCTGCCGGCCAGCGCCCTCTTCGCGGCTCTGGCCCTGCTCGCGATGCAGGCGCTGGGCGCCCCGAACTGAGCCCAAATAGGGCAACGCCCCGACCGTGGGGCAACGGTCGGGGCGAGCAGAGCGCAAGTACGACGCCTAGGAACGGGGGCTATGTAGGGGTCATCATACCGCGCATAGTCGACGGCGCAGGGGACCAACCTCGGCCAGTCTCGGCCTGCAACCGATTTCCATGTACGCACGTTCTGTGCCATGCCTGGTGCTAGTGATCTCGAATACTTGAACCCATCGTGGTCTTTCAAAGATGCGGCCGCAGCGCTCCACCACGCGTGAATGCAAGGTCACAACGCGGAGGTGGCTCGTTGACCATCGCGCTCTCATCGCTGGCGTGGGCGACGTCGGACTTCCGAATCCTATCGTGAAGGCCACGCGCGAGCGTCGGAGCGTTCAGCGTCACGCATTCAGGTTGTCGGGTCTTGACTCTGGCCGGCGAACGTCTCGGTCGAGTCACACACGGTCGCGCGTTCCGGTTTCCGCTTCCAAACCGTCGCGCGCCACGAACCGAGGACGTGCGGCGAGTCGCCCAAGCCATCTCCGCCCAAGCCTGCGTGCAATCGTTGAGCAACGTCGATGACATCGGTTTCAGTCGGTTTGCGCGGAGGTGTGAACAGCAGCGTCCACATCGAGGTTGCTCGTCTGCCACCAACGATGCGCGGCCGTGCCCGTGCTCAGTCTTCGCACGGTGCATACCAGGCGAGATTCGCCGAGTGCTGAAGCGACCGTCGCACATTGTGGCCCGTATGACCGAGCCGTGGTAGCGCGACACCATGGAGACGGAGACCAAAGGGAGCATCGCTTCCGCGTGGCGCGATGACGGCGTGAGCACTTTGCCATTTTTCGGCCGTGCCCGAGGTTCTCGCCGCTGGTGCGTCGCGGGAGTCGCCGTGCTGGGTACCTCGGTGATCGCCGCATGCGCGGCAGCTCCACCACCGCCGAAACCTGTGCCCGTCGGGGCGGTGCAGTCGACGAAGCGGGAAGAGCCAGATCGGGCGCTACCCCGTCCAAAGCTCGCGCAACGAGCGGGACGCTTGACGCGCTCGCAGCGCGCGCCGTTGGTTCTCGAGGTCTCCGGCAAGGAGGTTACCAGCGACGGTTACTACGTTGCCGTCGACTATGCGGGTCGACCTCACGGTGCCATCTTCCAGAGCTACGAGCCTTGTGGTGACCCTACACCCGGTCCCCGCGTTCCCCAGATCGTTGAACTCGGCATGGGCGCCGAAGCCTTGGGCTCGGCGCTCACCGTCCCGAACGGTGCGCTACTGGTGCGATTCCCCGGTAGTAGCGAGGTTCCGGATAGTCTTGACCTCGTGCTTCGCGGGTGTCCAGAGGGGACGAGCACCAGGTATGGGCAGCAGAGCGGCTTCGAGCGCCAGGCGGCGCTGCGGGGCATCAAGGCGGCTCCGACCCAACCCGGCATCGCCGCCGCCTTTCTCCGGAAACGCGGCTACGGGTTTCGGAGGCTCACGGATATTGCGCCGTCGCAGTTTGGCCCGTTCGCCGAAGGGCGGCTGCTTCAGGTTGCCGAGTCCCTCATGCCGCGGCCGCCCCGCGGTGGACAACGGAAACCGGGGAAGCGACCCGACATCCTCGACTGGCTTGCCTCCTACGAGCGCTCGCGGTTCGGCAGCGACGACGGAACGATGAACGAGCTTTTCGATTTCTACACGGGTCGTTCTCAGGTGCTGGAAGCGATGGCGGCGCGGCGTGGTCTTGGCCGCGTGGCGCCGGGGCGCGCTTCGATCCCGATCGCAGGCATCGAGGGGGTAACTCTGCCACCCCGGGACTACGCTGCCCTCTCCCAGGCGCTCGGAGGCAAGAGTCCCGTCCTCGATCCATTGAGCCGTCATCTCCCGGCGGATATGCTGGTGCTCGAGTTTGCGTCGTTGCGGGATCTGATCGTTCTCAGCCGTAGGCTCGACGAGCACTTGGGCGTTCTGGTACAGACCATGGAAGGACGGGGGGGGCCTGATTGGTTGTTGCAGCGCTATCGGGACCAGCTGGCCCTTCACCTCGATGGACTCGCCGAAAAGGTTGGCCACGTGGCGGTGGGAGCGGTTGCAGTGGTCACCTCCGACCCGTATCTTCGCGAAGGTAGCGATGTCTCGCTGCTCCTCGAGGCCAAGAACCGCGCCGTGCTCGAGAGCGCTCTGGAGGCTCACGCCGTTCGCGCTGCCCAAGAACACCTGAACCTCACCAGGTCCCAGGTCAGTCTGGGGGGCAGGACCGTCGCCCTATTGCAGACCCCGGATGGCGCGGTGCGGCGCTATCAGGCGGCGCTTCCCGGCCTTGTGATCCTCTCCAACTCACCTGCTGCAATGGCCCATCTCTTTGCGGTTCAGGACGGCGCAGCGGGCCAGCTGGCGCAGGCGGCGGACTATCGCTACGCACGCACGGTCAAGCCCTTCGCAGCTGGAGCCGAGGCAGCCTTCCTGTTTCTCGGGGATGGCTTCATGACCAACGTGACGAGTCCGCGCTCCAAGATCCTCGAGTCGCGCCGGGTCCGTGCTCAGCTCGAGCTGCAGGCGGTGAACTGGGCGGCCTTGCTCTATGGCTGGATGCAGGGGCAGCGCCCCACCTCGCTGCGGGAGCTCCTCGATTCCCCCTGGCTCGGCCCGAACGATCTTCGGCACTTCGACGGCAGCCCCATCGAGTGGAGCCCAGAGGAAGGCTCCAGCAGCCATTGGGGGAAACCGTTCCAGCTGACGCCGATCGCCGATGAGGTCATTACTCAGGTGAGTGCCCAGGAGCGCGACGCATATCAGGAATTTCGACGCGGCTATGAGTCGGGGTGGCGCGGTGGTGTGGATCCGACCCTGGTGCGCGTGTTGCCCTCGGATGGTGGGCGTGAGCTCGAGATTGATCTCACGGTCCTTCCGATCAATCAGCTGTCGCGAAGCGATCGCGCTTACGAAGAAATGGCGCGGATGGTTGGGCAAGGGGCTGTCACGCTCGACCGTTTCCCCGATGGAGCTACCTTCACCCTCGCCATTGGCAAGGGGTCAGAGCTCCGCAAGATGGCAGAGCATAGCTTGCAGCTTTTCGGGTCTGGCCACGAGATAAAGCTATCCTTCGTCGGCGACTGGTTACAGGTTGGGGCTTCCGATCGCGCAGCGCTGTGGGACGTGCTCCTCACGGCCGAGGGCAGGGAGTTCTCATTCCGGGATAGCGAGCATTCCGCCCCAGGGGATGCGACTCGTAGGGCACGCTCGCTCGAGGCCCTTCTCGGTACACTCCCCCTCTGGGCCGAGCTACACATCACCAATCGCTTGACGCTGGCGGCGACCCTGACGGCGGCGCGGGCACTCGTTGACGAGGCGGCGCCCGGTCTAGTGTCCTGGGTCAAGGCCAAGCCCTACCGAGGGGTGGCGATCACGCGGGTCGACATTCGAGAAGAGGAGATTCCGGCCGCGCTCCACTACGGCGTGGTGGGCCAAGTGCTCGTGCTTGCGCTGCAGCGTGAGGTTCTCGAGGAGCGCATCGACCAGATCCTCAATGGCGCCGTTCCCACGCCTGTGGACATTCGCGAGGGTTACCAGGCCTTCACGACCCTCACCCCCCATGCGCAAGGCGTGATGCGCCAGATTGCGGCGCTCTACCTCGACCATCAAGCTCTTCGCGCCCATCATAGCGCGGCGCAGGGGTTCGAGCTTCTACGGCGTGGTCTCGGCTTCGAAACCATCCAGGGCTCTGAACTCCGGACTCAGGGGCTACGCTATCTAGGCTTCGAACCGCGATCGCCCCAGGGTGGCGATCTACGTTGGACCAGCGAGGGAATCGTTGACCACGACGCTTACGGGTCGGAGCTGGAGCCGAGAATCCCCGATGCGACGGCGCCGGGCCTGGCGCTCCACGGCGTGCTTGACAGCATCCTGTCTGTTCTGGGTGGTGCCAAGATCGAGGGACGGGGCAGCGAGCGCGAGCTCCACGGCAAGGTAAGGCTCCGCTTTCGCGACTGAGTCTCCGCCTCACGCCAGGACCGTTGCCGTCAAGTCGTCTTGACGGCGAGTGACAGTGGCAAATCACCGTCAGCTCGCTCTCGCGGCAGTGCGAGCCGAAGATGAGAGGAAAGTCGGGAACCTTGGCGCCCGCCCATGTTTCAATACGGTTATGGCGCGGCTTCTCTGGCTCTTCGCGTTGTCCATCGTGTGTGGTTGTGCGCCCAACGGGCGACGCTTCGTGCCACCCCCCCGGGCACTCGAACTGGACAAGTTTTCCTCAGAGGCCGAGGGGCCGTTCCGCGTCTTGCATGCAGCTCCCCAGGGGGCGATCACGGCAGAAACCCAGATTGCGCTGGTGTTCAGTCGGCCTCTGCGCGCTCTCACTCTCACGCCGCCCCCCGCGCCTTCGCTCAACCTCACGCCCCCAGTGGCCGGCGTGTGGCAGTGGGTCGGGACCCATGCGCTGCTCTTTACGCCCGAGCAACAGCGCTTTCCGGCAGCGACGCGTCTTCGGCTCCTGGTGCCGACCTCGCTCCAGGCTCTGGATGGCAGCGTGCTGGAGGCACCCTTCGAGCTCAGGTTCGAAACCGCGCGTCCCGAGGTCGAGTTCTGGGACCATTCTCTCGAGCTCGAGGTTCGAGAGCGGATCGAAATCTTCACCAATCAGCCGGTGAGGCTTGAGGATCTTCGTCAGCTGCTGTCCGTTCAGGTGCAGGGACTCAGCGACGCGGGGACGCAGTTCTACTCGCAGGCGGAGTCGGCGGAGGGGCCTGTTCGCGAACCTCTGGAGTACGGTCTTGGCGTGGGGGTCCCCTTTTGTCTGGAGCCAGGTCCGGAGGGCGACAACCAGAGTTTCGTTCTGCTTGCCGATGGCCACTGGCCCAGCGAGCGCAGACTTCGATTCTCGGTTGGGGCTGGCCTGGCGGGTTTGGAGGGAACCCTGCGTACCGAGACTACCGTCGAGATGGAGCGAACGACGGCAGGGCTTGCGGTCGCTACGCTCCAGTGCGACACGTCTGAATCTGGTTGCCGACCTGACACGGTTTCGGTCGAGCTCAGTGAACCCGTGGATCCCGAAGAGCTCGAGTCGCTAGTCCAGATCGAGCCCGCCGCGAAGTGGGTCGCCTCGGCCTGGAGAGTGTCCTTTCCGGAGCTCAGAGCGAAGCAGCACTACGAACTCGTGCTGGGTGCAGGGCTCAGAAGTCGGCGCGGAGTCGCAACTCCGCATGCCCAGCGTCTACGCTTTCGGACGGGTGGACCGAAGCCTCCGGAGCAAGGCCTTGGGTTTGCCTTGGAGCAGGGTCATATCGAGCCACAGTACGCCCGCCCCGTCCTCCTCGAGATGCAGCATATCGACCGCTTCCAGCAGGCGGTTCACGTCTTGGATCCAAGTGACCTCGCTCGGTTGTGGTCGACTCACGACCCTCTCGAGTATTCCGTGTTCATCGAAGAGCTGCTGCGTGGAGCTTGGTCGACAAGGAGTGTGCCTGCTACCGACCACAACCGGTATCAGACCTCGATCGACCCAGCGCCTCTGCTTGCGTCGACCGAGGGGCACGGCGCGCTCCTGTTCGGGGCTCGCTCCGACGGAATATCGCACGGGCCGTCGCTGGCCGTCGTTCAGCTCTCGGATCTTGCGCTTACGGCACGGCTCTCACCGTTCGGCGGACAAGTATTCGTGACCAGTCTCTCGACGCTAGCGCCTCTCGATGGGGCGAAAGTGACGCTTCTGTCCCGTGGCGAGCCCCAAGCAACAGCAGTCTCCGACGACCAGGGTCTGGCTCAATTCGAGAGCGGCATCCTTCCGGCAGCGCTTGACTACGATGCGGACTACAGCCTCTTGGCGGAGCGTGGAAACGATTGGTCGCTGATCAGCCTGAACTCCTCGGAAGGCCACGGGCTTGCGTTCGGCCTCGACGAAACCCTCGAGCCCATTGTGCAAATACTTGTCGACCGCAACCGGTATCGCCCTGGCGAGCGCGTCCACGTCAAGGGCATAGTCCGAGGGCAGACACCCGAGCGCCACGAGCCGCTCGAGCGAGCCGCAGTGGACCTCTGGCTCTCCGTGCCCAATCAGGCTCAGTCCCCCAAGCCCCAGAGAGTCTTCACCAGCGAGCTTGGAAGCTTCGATTCCTCATTCGACCTTCCCAAGGACGCGGCGCTCGGCAGCTGGTCAGTGCATGCCAAGGTGAGGGATACCAAGGTCGAGCGTTACTTCGCCGTGAGCGAGTACCGCCCCACCTCCTTCGAGTCTCAGATAACCGCTGCCCAGGATTCGGTGTGCGCGGGCGATCTCGCCCGCTTTACGGTCCACGGCGAGTACCTGTTCGGGCAGCCCATGGCCGGCGGTCAGATCGAATGGCGTGCGAAAACCGAGTCGGCGCATTTCCGTCCGCCCATTGCGTTCCAGTACGTTACGGACAGCAGGGCGTTGGATCAGTCTGGCTCGTTCGCTCCCGTTCACTCGGCGCTCAGCAAGAGCGTCCTCGACGCCCAGGGTCAGGCCACCATCGAAACCAGGGCACCCGCCGATCGGCTCCAAGCGAGCTGGCTGAGTCTCGAGGCGAGCGTGAGCGATCTTTCGCGACAGACCCATGGGCACAGAGCCACCATCCTGGTTCATCCAGCGGCGTTCTACCTCGGTCTCGACGCCCCCAACCGCGCACAAGCGGGGCACGTCCTGAGGCCCAAGGTGGTCGCCGTGACGCCCGGGGGGGGGCCTGTTCGCAATGTCTCGGTGGAGCTCGTGCTCAGTCCCGCTCCCCCCGCGCGGAACGAGCGCGAAGGGCTAGAGCCCGAGAGCGACTCTGGCAAAACCGCAACCAACTCGCCGCCAGCGGTCGTGGCCCGGTGTCAGCTCGCCACGGCCGATAGCGCGCAGAGCTGCGCGCTCATCGTCCCGCCGCGGGGCGAGTACTTCCTTGAAGCGAGAGCCAAGGACGCTCAGGGCCGTTCGGCACGTGCGGCACAGCGTCTGACCGTGACCGTCGGGGCCACGGCTCAGACTATCGGTCCTGGATGGACCGACCGTAACCACCTGAAGCTCGCTCTAGACCGTGAGCACTACTTGTTCGGCGATCAAGCTAGACTCACGGTGCGCTCACCGGTGCCGCGAGCCAGGGCCTACGTCACCCTCCAACGTCACGGCGTGCTCTGGCAGACCGAGCGAGTGATTGGCAGAGAAGCCAACTTCACCGTTCCGATCACGAGCCGGATCGGTCGCAACGCCACTGTGAGCGTGCTGATCCATCCGTTGCCGCTCCGGCGGTCAGCCACCATCTCCCGCTTCGCTTCCACCCCCGCCAGTTGTCTGTACGATGAAATCGAGCTCGAGGTGGACCCGAATCAGTGGCGGCTCCAGGTGAAGGTCGAGCCCGCCCAGGCAAAGCTCAAGCCCGGTGAAACCAGCAGCATCGACCTCCAGGTGCTCGGCAGCGATGGCCTTCCCCGCAGCACTGAAGTCGCCCTGTGGGCGGTCGACGAATCCGTTCTCCTACTCGACGAGGACACTCGGGTCGATGATTGGCTGCCGAGCTACACCGAGTTGCGCCTCAACACCGTGAGTACCTACGACACTCGCGCCAAACTCGGCTGGCTCTACGAGCCCATCACGACCACCATGAGCGGGAGCCACTCGACTCGAGCTCCTCGGGTCCGCCTGGGCGCAACCATGATGGGGTCACGCGAGTCTTGGCTCGCCGTTCGTCAAGAGCCAAAGGCGGCGACCGCGTTCTTCCTGCCCAGTCTCCGCACCGATGCGCAAGGGCGCGTGAAGGTGCCGTTCACGGCTCCTCAGGCGCTGAGTCGTTTCCGCATCCGAGCGGTTGCGCTCACCAAGGACGGAGAGTTCGGTTCGGCCGAGAGCCAGTTCACGACTAGTCTACCATTGATGCTCCGGACAGCTCTGCCGCGCTTCGCACGCCCCAAGGATGAACTCGAGGCAGGCGTGATACTCACCTCTGCCAGTCCCGAACCACTGACTGCCCGCGTCGAGGCGCGGGCGCAGGGGCTATCGGGGAGAGGGTCGCAAGCCGTGCGGACGGTCACGCTCGGCCCGGGGACGAGTCAAGAGGTGCGCTTTCCCTGGCGGGCCCTGGCCCCCACCACGGCTCGGCTCGAGTTTCGGGTCGAAGCGTCGGGTCTGACCGATGGAATAGCCTCAGAGCTTCCCGTACTTGATCGAGTAGAGAAAGAGACGATCGCGCTCTACGGGGATACGCGCGGCGAACGCCGAGAAATGCTCGGGGATCTTTCGGCTGCCGACCCCGCGCACAACGAGTTCACTCTGACGCTTGGCTCCTCGCCCCTCGTCGATGTGGGCTCGAGTGTGGACGAGCTCATCAACTACCCGTACACCTGCACCGAGCAGCTCGCTAGCAAGCTTATTGCGCTGGGGCCGGGCGTTCTGGTGGCGCGGCACACCGGGCAAGCGGTGGCTGCCGACATCGGCGCTCGACGCCGGGCTCTGGTCAGCCGAATCCTGAGTAATCAGACCGCGGGCGGGGGGGTTGGATACTGGCCCGACGCTACGCCGTCGCCGTGGCTGTCGAGTTACGTGTACCTTGGGCTCCACCAGGCCAAAACGCTGGGGACAGCGGTACCCGAGCGAGCGCTCGACAGGCTGAGTCAGTACCTACACCACCAGCTGTCGCGGGTTTCGGGCGTGACGCCCCGCTCGGGCCTGATGTCGCAGGCGTTTCTGCAGAATGCTCTCGCCACCTCCCAGGAACACGACCGCGAGCTTACCGAGTGTATCCATTCGCTCTGGAAACAACGAAACCGACTCGGGAACTCGGGGCGGGCACTGCTGCTCGGCGCGATGGCAGCCTACCGAGGAGCTCCTGCCTCTTGGAAGCAGCGTCGCATTTCGCTTGCCCATCGTCTGGAAGGCGCGCTCAGGCTGAGCGCCAACCAGGCCTTCGTGTCCGAGGAGGACGGCCCCAAGGCGCTGCTCGAATCCGCGGATCGCACGACGGCGCTCGTCCTCCGCGCGCTTCTGGCACACGATCCGAATCACGTCATGGTGCCCCTCGTGGTGCGGGGTCTGCTCGCGCAACGGCGCCACGGTAGTTGGTCGTCGACGCAGGCGAGCGCCTGGGCACTGGTGGCGCTGTCCGACTATCTCCGAGCGGTTCCAGGCGCCCAGTCGCAGTTCGTCGCAGAGGCGCAGCTTGGCGCCGAGCGGCTCTGGAATGCGGTGCTCGGCTCAGAGGTCGGCACGACTCGAGAGGTGACGCTCAGTGGGAAGCCCCTACCAAGTCATGCGCCGCTCGTGTTTCGCAAGCGCGGGCCCGGCACGCTGTTCTACTCGGCTCGCCTAACCTACGTGTCCCAGGGTGACACGCTGGCTCCCGAGGCGCGAGGGTTCGACTTGACCAGCCTCATCGGCCGCCTCACGAGCCACGCGGATGTCCCTCCAGCCGAGGCGCTGCGTGGCGAAACCGAAGTACCGCTTGGGCAGCCGCTGATCGGAGAGGTACAGGTGATAGTGCCCACGGTCCGCCACCACGTGGTCATCGAAGTGCCGCTCGCGGCTGGGCTCGAGCCGATCGATCCCGAACTGACAACGGCGTCACCTTGGCTTCGCTACCAAGACTTCTACGGGACCGGGACACGAAACCGCTGGCACAAGCCGACCCAGTACAGACACTGGTACGACTTCACGTTGCCCGGCATGCAAGCTGACGTGCGCCGGGAGCTCAGAGACGATCGGATCCTGTTCTTTGTCGAACGGTTGGAGCCGGGGCTTCACCGATTCACGTATCTCGTGCGCGCGACGTCGCTCGGGGAGTTCGAAATGCCGGCCGCGCATGTGGAGGAGATGTACCAGCCGGAGCATTTCGCGCGGAGCCGACCGGTGCGGGTAAGAGTCGTCGAGTCGCACCGGCAGTAGATACTACTGCCCCACGTACTTCGCTTGCGCAGAAGGGAACTAGAAACAGGGAACTAGCAACGCGAACGCA
>CAYRKE010000124.1:0-22643 GCA_964424695.1 uncultured Polyangiaceae bacterium | reverse complement strand
GTGAGGTGGCAGGCAGGACCAGCACAGGGGGTGTGTCGGAGTCGGGATCCGGAGGTGTAACGTCGGGAGGCCAAGCGTCGGGAGGCCAAGCGTCGGGAGGCGTTCCCCAGGAGGATCCATCCCTCCAGACCGTGTCCTTCGATGTCGCCAACCGCACAAGCTCGGAGATCTACTTGGTGACCGACGGCAGCGATTGCTACCCGTACGAGGTAGAGCAGAGCTCAACCTCCGAACGCGTCATTCTCGGTGTCGTGGGGGGGGATTGCCCCTGCGGGTGGGCTTGCGACTATGCTGCCACGAGCCACATCGAGGCCCTCGCGCCAGGCGAGACTCGCAGTCTCACTTGGGACGCACGGGGACTCGTCATCCATCAAACAATGGTGTCATGTGAGCCAGAATTCCACGAAGCGGCGTGGAACCCGGTCGGGGTCCCCTATCGAGTCACCCCCGACCGGTATCAGGTGACGGTCGGGTTCTTGCTGACTTCTACCGGGGCAGGTGGGCTATGCGATTCTCCGTCAACGGTGGACTCGGGCCCCGCGCGCAGATGCTGCGCGGACGCGCTCGTCACGGCCGAGTTCGAGTTGCCTGCAACCGGTGACGTCTCGGTGCCGATCGAGGTTGATGATCTGGTTCCGATCTGGGGGGATTGAGGGCATCCGAGCGTCTCTTGCTCCTTGGGCGGCCCGCCCGGACGAATGGAGACAATCGCCCAGTGGCTCTTCTCCGATGGCGTTTGCAGTTGCGGCACTGGATCGCGAGCGCGTCCGCTTCACCGACCGGCAGCGGCTGTGCTGGCTCCCTCACGCATCCAGAGGGTCACGCTACTCTCTGGTAGTGATGATGAAGGCCATTCAGTAACGAAAACGCGACGACACTGCCAGTTGAGCTCGAGGGCTGCGCTCCTTTGGCTTGAGCGCTCTTCTGCTGGATGCCCTGATGCAGGCGCTGGGTATTGGGTACGCTCGGCTACCTGGGCAAGTCCGATGCTGAGCCTGCCTCTGACGCGGGCCGTTCACGAACGCACCGGGCCCCCCTGGCCTCGTCGAAGAGGTCCTGGTGCAGCCACATCAGGGCACGCAAGTGAACGGATACGTTCAGAGAGACTCGAAGAAGTCGAACATGGCCTGGGGAGCCTCACTCCACAGGTTGTGGTCGCCATCGTAGAGGCAGTATGCGAGCGGATAGCCCGCGTCGCATCCGGAGTATTCGGCGCACACCTCATTGAAGCTCGCGGGTGAGCTCGAATCCATGGAGCAATTCGCAGCGTTGCCCCAATAGTCGCGGGTATTCTCCCCTTCGATGGGGAGCACTCCCGGATCGTGATCCCCATGGATGATGATAGCTGCTACTGGCCCCTCGCAGGGGGAAACGATGGGACCGGCTCCCGATTGCGGTGCGATGCCACGAACCACATCGCCGCGACGGCAGCCAATGGCATTGGTCTCGTATCCGCCAGAGCTGTGGCCCGTCACGAAGACCCGATTGGCGTCTAGGCAGTAGGTCGCGGAGAGGAGCTCTAGCATCGCGTCGAAGAAGTAGATGTCAGGCATCTCATGAGACAGCCATTCGGTAGTCCCGCTGGAGTTCTCCAAGGCGTTGGGGTAGACGACGATGTAGCGCTCACCGAAGGCTGAGCCCAAGTTGGCCCAGCTCTTGAAGAACGCACCATCGATCCCCATGCCATGGAGTGCGAAGAGGATGGGAGTGGGCACCTCCGGATCGTAGTTGCTCGGCAAGTCGACGATGAAGCTTCGGGTTACCCCGTCCACGTCGACGGATTCAGGGGCGCTCTCAGGGGCCTCGTGCCCGCAACCACTCGTTGGCGTTTCCGAGCCCGCTCCAGCCGCTGGACCGCCTGCCTCGCCAGGAATCTCGAGCGCCCCCGAGGTGCCGCCGTCGCCAGGAGCTCCACCCAGCGAGCCCCCGACGCTGATGGTACCCCCCGACTGGCTCGAATTGCTGCCTCCGCTCGAGGGGCTCCCGCCCGTGCCACCATTGCCGGCGACCGTCACCGGGGGGCTTCCCGTTCCACCCTCGGCGGGCGTCGCGACGGCGCCACCAGTGCTCAATGCATCCGTGCCGCCAGTCTCTCCTCCTGAGCCCGATACCGGCTGTGCGCTGGTCGTTCCGCCCGAGCCAGAGCCGGTGCCCGAGCCCGAACCGGTGCCCGAGCTGGAGGCTGTGCCGCTGCCCGAGCTGAAGGCTGTGCCCGAATCCTCCGTCGCAGCGCTCACGCCCCCAGTCGCTCCGAACACGGACGGGAGCCCCCCATCGGATGCACCTCCGTCAATTCCGAGGGACGCGCCTCCACTCGATGGCGCTCGGAGCTCTCCACTAGTGCCTCCCGCTAGAGTCGAGCCACTCCCTCCGCCACTGCTCGTAGCGTCTCCAGGATCTCCGGACCCGCACCCCAAGACCATCCCAGTGATCAGAACGCTTCGGAGCCGCGAAGGGAAGAGTCGGTACATGCCAGTGGCCTTGTCGTTGAGTATGTGAGCGGTGATCAGCACCACACGGGTGAGCCGGGTTACGGTGTCGACGAGTGAATACTGATGGACGCAGCGAGGGCCAGCAAGTTCCTCGGCGGGCCAAGCCGAGCGACGCGGGGCGCGGTCAGAGCCTCGGCCCCTCGCCGCCCCTGGAGCCGAGCGTGACGATACCCTGGTCGATTCGGATGAGCGCTCTTCTGGCGCATCGGGCCGGGCGAGCGGGGCCGCAGCGCGCGCCTTCAGCCTTGGAGACGCCAAAGCGGCGCGGGAAGGGTACCTCGAGGTGCTGCGTCTCGAGCCACAGTGCTACGAGGCCCGCCTCGGACTCGCCGTGGCGCTCCAGGGGAGCTTTGCCAATCGCTCTGCGCCGAAGCACGCCCACAACGAGGCGCTGAGGCTCCTTCACGAGGCGATTCGTCAGAACCCCGAACGGCCTGAGGCCTACTACAACCTAGCCCTCTTCCACAGCAACGTGCTCGCGGCAACGGCCACAAACGGACCGGAGGCTATCGCTCATTGGGATCGGGCGCACCGGCTCTTCGGTTCGTTCTTGGAGCGCGCCGCTCCCGGTGCCGATGCCGACGCGATCCGTTCCGCTCGCGAGTGGCAAGCCTGGCATCGCGAAACGGGTCCGTTCATCAAGGAACGCAACCCACGTCATTGAAGACTCCGATCCTCCTCAGGGTACGGCACCCGTTCGCTTCGGAGGTGCAGAAGACGTTGTGTTTCCATCGGGAACCACGCCTAAAGAGCCGGGCCGAAGCGGAGCAAACCGGTCGGCTCGAAGCGGAGATGAACTGCCTCGAGTGCGCGCAGGATGCGGACTGCAGCGATGCGAGCCAGCCGCACTGCCAATCGGGCCGCTGCCGAGCCTGCACCACTGATGCAGATTGCTCAGTCATCGAGGGATGCATCGGCGACGTATCCGCTTCACAACGCCGTGTAGCCCGGCGAAGCTCCTCGTGGTTCGAGTCGAGAGCGCGGTCGACGCGCAGCCTGTGAACGTCACGATCGATCTCAGAAGCGAGCCGAAGGCGGCCGTCGAGCGGATCGTGGCGGGCTTGGTTTCGAGCCAGATCCTCAGCGACCACGTGATCTGACGCGGATGGGTCGTCGGGCGTTGAGTCAGACGTCCGGCTGCTGGTGGACGCTCGGGTGGCTAGTACCGCAAGCGACGGACGTCTCCGGTTGGCGTTTCAAGGTTCGGAGTTCCTCCAGCAGCCAACGCGCTGCGATGAGGGCAAACGGCAATTCTGCGCAAGGACTTGCCCAGTAGATCCCGCGAAACCCACAACAACGCGGAAGCAGCAGAAACAGCGGGATGGCCAGTAGCTGGCGTCCCAGCAGCAGGACTCCTGCCTTCTTAGGTTGGTGCATGCTCATGAAGTAGTGCGCCACCGTGCCGGAGAGACAAAACAGGGTCGTCGGCACAGTGAACCAGGGCAGCCCATCGCGAACGAGCTCGACGAGCGTTGGGTCGCTCTTGCTAAACAGAACGGCGATTGCCTGTGCGCCAGCAACGGCCGCCACCGAGAAGAGAACCCCCATCGCCAGCGACGCAGCGAGCACCCGAACCAGAATAGCACGCACGCGGTCGTCTTTTCCCGCGCCCTTGTTGTATCCGATGAGCGGTTGCATGGCGCGCATGACGCCGAGGGGCGGAAAGACGAGGAGCATGGCAATCGTGTTGAGGATGCCGAGTGCCGCAACGCCCTCTGTGCCTCGTTGCGATCCCGCACCATGATTGGCGGCCAAGAAAACCAGGGTGCCGAAGAGTTGCATCACGCCGAATGGAGCACCCAACACTAGAATCGTGCGGGCGGCGGCTCGATTGGACCCCAGGTAGGCCCGACGAATGCGCAGCGTGCTTCGGTGGCTCTGTACGAAGAGCAACACCGATATGCAGCCGAGCGCTTGAGATATCGCGGTTGCGAGGGCCGTGCCCGTCACCCCCCAACGCAAGACGAACACCGCCAAGGCAGCCAGCGCGGCGTTGAGTAGATTACTCGCCAACATGACGAAGAACCCGGCGACAGGCCAGCCTTGCAGGCGCATGATGTTGCCCATCGAGAGCAGGATGATCATGAAGATCTGACCAACGGCGGTGATGCGGGCGAAGGGCAGCGCCATCGAGAGGCTTTGGTGTGGGCAGCCACAGGCAATGAGCAAAGGCCGAGTGAAGAGCCACGTGAAGACGACCAGGACTGCGCCATTGATCAGGGCCAGCCGCAATGACTGACCCAAGATCTGCTCGGCTTGGTCGATGTCACGTCTGCCAAGCAGCACAGAAATCTGGTTGGCGGTACCGGTACCCACCAGCAGCGCGAGTGCCATCGCTACGATCGAAAGCGGATAGGCTGAGGTGACCGCCGCCACCGCGTCCGTTCCCACTCCGCGCCCCACCATGATGCGATCCACGAATTGATACAGGGCATTCGTCAAGAGCCCGGCCATGGCGGGAATTGAGTAGTGGATCAGCAGGCGACCAACGGGTTCATTACCCAGGGCAGTGGTCGATTCCATTGGGCTCCATGCTTGAGGATCTCGCGGTATAAGCTCTGCTCACAAGGCCTCGGGAACTGCAAGGACTCGGTTCCTGCGCCGCGCCTGTACTGGCTCCTCATACGCTCCGCCGCAGAATGATTGAAGAAATCGCGAAACACAAGGACTTGCGGTTCTACTCCGGTATTGAATGGCCTTCATCATCACTACCAGAGAGTCGCGTGACCCTCTGGATGCGTGAGGGAGCCAGCTGAGGCAGCCCTGCCGCAGAGACCAACGGGGTGGCTTCGCGAGCGCGAGATGGTCGGGACTCCGCAGCACGAGTACCGGTGCGCCCCGGCTCGGCGTCCCGCGTCGGTGGAGTGGATCCTCTGGAGCCGCACGACTTCGAGAGAGAGTGTGAACACTGGAGCCGCGAGCGGGAACAGCTGGCCATGCAAGGTCGACTGCTGTGCCTCACCGCCGTTGGTGTTGGCTCCTCCCTCCTCGTTCTCGCGGAAACGGCTGGCGCCGATCCGGCTACGTTTCCCGTTCAATCCCCAACTGCCTCTGCAGTAGCAAGCGATTCGACCGAACCACGGGGCGGAGCTCACCCCAAGGAAGCAAGCGCCGCAGCGGTAGCCATCGCTGCCCCGACAGACCCGGTTGAGGTGCCAAGGGACCCAGCCCCAGTACCGACCAGCCAGAGCTCGCCGCCACCACCGCGCAAAGACCCCAGCCCGAAGAATGCAGAGGCCGAGGCAACTGGCGCTGGCCCCGGCGGAACCAAACCGGCGAGTAGAGGCGCATCCGACGTGGGGTCCACAACCGGAGAGACGCCCCCGCTGCTCGTCGTTGGCGCAGATTTCGTGCCCTACGTGGGTTCGAGCAGCAGCCCGCGTGGCCGCGCGTCCGCGAGAATGGTGTCCTTCAACTTGATTGGCGGCCTGTCGGCTGGGCTCACCGGATTCGAGCTCGGTAGCGTATTCAACCTCCAGACGGGCGTCGTGCGAGGAGCTCAAATCGCAGGGGCATTCAACCTGGTGGAGGGCAACCTCAGCGGTGCCCAAATCGCTGGCCTGCTGAACTACTCTGGGGCACTGGAAGGGGGCCTTGAGCTCGGAGGCCTTGCCAATCTCGCGACGGGCGACATCGAAGGGGCGCAGATCGGAGGAATTGGGAACCTGGCGCGCGGCTCGGCAAGGGGTCTCCAGTTCGGAGGACTCCTGAACTTCGTCACCGAGGACGTCGTTGGCTCCCAAATCGCCGGTGCAATGAACTACGCGAAAGCTGGGGCTACGGGGCTGGAACTGGCCGGTGTGGCGAACGTGGTCCCTGGTCCGCTCGTGGGAGGGCAGATCGCTGGCGCATTCAATCTCGGACAAGCTCCGGTCAAAGGCCTTCAGCTTGCGGGCGTGGCGAACGTCGCAGTCGGAGGAATGAAGGGCGCCGCCGTTGCGCCGGTGAATGTGGCAACAGGTCAGGTGCACGGAGTACAGATCGGTGTGGTGAATATCGCGGAGCGAACCGACTTCTCGCTCGGCGTCGTCAACGTGAATACTCGAGGCAGGACCCACATCGAGGCCTGGGTACAACCGGAGTCGGGGATCGTGGCAGCTGGGCTCAAGCACGGCGGAAGCTATTGGCACTCCATCTACGGAGCGGGGGTTTCTGGGTTCGATGGCGGGGCCACCCTGATCTTGGGCCTGGGTGGGCACGTTCCCGTGGCCGATCGATGGTTCATCGACACGGACGCACTCGCTGAGTGGCTGCCGACCTCCGATGATTCCACGAGTTACAGCCAAATCGCACATGCGCGGGCGATCCTCGGGTATCGCATTCTTCCCGAACTCGCGGTTTTTGCTGGACCAAGCTACAACGTGCTGCTCCGGGAGGCGGGATCGGACTTCGACGAACCCGGCTACGCCCGACGTTCGGGCAAGTCGGAAGAGCCCGAAGTCCAGCTCTGGCCAGGGCTCGTGGTGGGCGTCCAAGGCTTGAGGGAGTAGACGCTCACGCAAGGCGGATCGCGGCCGGCCCCCCATTCCAGACGTAGGCGAATACCTCGCCTCAGCGTGTGCTGAACGGTTGTGGTGGGGGGGTTCACGGCCCCCGCTGGCGCGACGGACCAGTGCATGACGGCGGGTCTGCTCCGGAGCGGCGGCAAAACGGGCGGCGTCGACATCGAGATCATCCTTCCCGAATCCACCATCAGCACGCATCTCGGTCGCGATGACTTCGAGCCGTTCGCGTGCCCGGAATCCGATTGGTCGGGTTTACACCAGGTGTGTGTCGACCTGTCCGAGGGAAACACCGGCCCCTTGCGGCTGGCGATTGCTCCCTCTGTGGACAGGCGCCAAAGGGATGACGGAGCAAACCATCCTACCCGTCACTCTGCTGATGACAACCCTTGGATTCCTCGGCAAAATCCGCCCATGAGTCAAACCCAGTTCAGGTTCCGCTCCATCGTAACCAAGACCTCGATTCGATGCGCCGTCGTCGGGCTCGTGTCCGTGAGCGCCCTCGCTTGTGGCTACAGTGAGGACGAATGGCAGGCCCAGCTCGCCAAGTACGGGCAACTCAACAATGACCACGAGGCGACGAAGAAGGAGCTTGCCGACGCCCAGGCACAGGTCGCGAAGCTGGAGGCACAGCTGAAGAAGCTGGGCTTCAAGCTCACCGAGTCCGACGCGGACAACGAGCGGCTGTCCATGGCACTCCAGGAATACAAGGACCGCGCGGCCGCCCTCGAGCGTATCAAGGCGCGTTTCGAGACTCTGCGCAAGAAGCTCGAGAAGCTAACCCAACTCGGTCTGAAGATTGAGGTCCGGCGGAACCGCATGGTGATTTCCCTCCCTGGGGACGTGCTCTTCGCGAGTGGTAAGGACGATCTCCAGGATCAGGGCAAGGACATCCTGCGTCAGGTCGCCGAGGTGATCGGCGGCGATTCAAGCCTCTCCGCCCGCCAGTACCAAGTCGCTGGTCATACCGACAGCGAGCCGCTGCGAGCGACCAAGGGGCAGTTCAAGGACAACTGGGGTCTTTCACTGATGCGGGCTCGTTCGGTGTTACTGTACCTGGTCAGTCCACCGGCTACCAAGGGTGGTGGAGGCGGTCTGACGGAAACCAATTGGAGCGCCTCGGGCTACGGTTCGACCGACCCGCTCGATTCCAACGAAATGCCTGAAGGCCGCAGCAAGAACCGCCGGGTTGAGCTCATCATGCTCCCCGACGTCGAGGAAATGCTGGATCTCAAGTCGCTGATTTGAGCGGAGCGGCTTCCAGGAGGTGCGGGCAAACGGGCGCTTGTCGCGACGGCACCAGCGCAGGAGCTGAAGCGACGCGCGATGAAGGGCCCGTCAGCGCCTGACTCGGGGCCGGACGCAACTCGACCGAGATGGAGGCCACTCGCCGCGGGGCCCGGCGGTCTGGTCCCTTGGCGCCCCATTGTCTGACCACTTCTGGGAACCGAAGAGCCTGTCTTTCGGCAAGCCGAGGCGCGGGGCGGCGGACAGTGCGGCTCCGACGCGTCATAGGATTATCGGGCCGGGGCGACGCGCCGTTCATGGGCGCGCGATGGACACACTCTCCAGCGAATACGAGCTAGACACCAAGGTCCGAGAGACTCCCGAGACGGCGTTACACCGCGGACGCCATCGGATGACCGGAACGCCAGTGGTGGTGAAGCTGCTGCGGAACGAGCACCCAACACCCCTCCAGCTGGCTCGCCTTCGCCACGAGCACGAGGTACTCGCCGGGATCGACGACCCACACATCGTCAAGTCGCGGGGGCTGTTGCAGCACGGCCACGGACTGGCTCTGGTCTTGGAGGATGTCGGGGAGAACTCCCTGGATCACGTCATTGCGTCCGGTACCGCCGACCTCGGTCGACGACTCGAGTTGGCCGTTTCTCTCGCTCGGACGGTCGCAGCCGTCCACCGCCATCGCGTCATCCACAAGGACATCAAGCCCCACCATTTCTTCATTCGAAACGATGCTCCGGACACAACGGCGCTCATCGACTTCGGGCTCGCCACAAGCCTAGCTCAACGAGTCCAGGCCGCAGCAAAGGTTACAGAGCTAGAGGGCACTCTAGCATACATCGCTCCTGAACAGACGGGACGCATGAACCGGGTCGTCGATTGGCGTTCCGACCTCTATTCCTTGGGAGTCACGCTCTACGAGCTCTTCACGGAACGACTTCCATTCGACACCAAAGACCCCTTGGAGCTGGTCCACAGCCATATCGCCAGAAACCCGACCGCCCCCGCCAAGATTCGCACTGGTTTGCCCGCGCCCCTTTCCGACATCATCCTCCGGCTCCTCGCCAAGTCGGCGGAAGACCGCTACCAAAGCGCCGTCGGGGTTCAACGCGATCTCGAGCGCTGCCTCGAACTCGTCCGGTCCAACCAGCAGAGTCAGGCATTCGTCCTTGGCGCCGACGATGACTCCGGCGAGTTCGCCATCCCGCAGAAGCTCTACGGTCGTGAGCGTGAACTCGCTCGCTTGGGCGAGCTACTCGCACACACTCGAGAGGGCGAGAAGGGGCTCGTGCTCTTGCGCGGAACCGCTGGCGTGGGCAAATCGGCACTCGTCCACGAACTGAGGCGTTCGCTCGTCGCTGATGGCTACTTCGTGACCGGAAAGTTCGATTTCTTGGGCACCAGCGTACCCTACGCGCCCCTCGGGCACGCTTTTCGCGAGTTGGTTCAGTCGGTCCTTGCCGAGCCCCCAGCGGTTCTGGAACAACGGAAACGGGCGCTCCTCGACGCGGTGGGCCCCAATGGGCGGTTGCTCATCGAGCTGGTTCCAGAGCTCGAGTGGGTCATCGGACCGCAACCGGAGGTTGCCGCGCTGGGTCCCGGTGAATCCCAGGACCGCTTTGAGCTGCTCTTCGTCGAATTTCTGCGAGCATTCGCTTCCCGTCAGCATCCGCTCATCCTGTTCTTGGACGACCTGCAGTGGGCGGACGCCGGCTCACTCCGACTCCTGCAGCACGCCCTGTCGGCAAGCGGCCTCGAAGGACTCCTGGTTCTCGGAGCCTACCGAGACAACGAAGTGAGCCCAGCGCACCCGCTGTCACTCATGTTGGACGAACTCGCCAAAGCAGGCGCCTCCATCCACCAGCTTCAATTGGAGCCGCTGGCTCTCGACCACGTTGCGTCGCTGCTCTGCGACACGCTTCACTGCAGCGCCAACGCTGCTGACGAATTTGCCACCATTCTGTTGGAGAAGACCCTCGGCAATCCGTTCTTCGTCAATCAGTTCCTCATCACCGTGCATCGGGACGGACTCCTAACATACGCTCCCGAGTCGCGCGTTTGGCAGTGGGACTTGGCTCAGATTCGGAGCAGGCTAGCCACGGACAACGTCGTCGATTTCATGATGGAACGTCTGCGAGAACTACCCTCGGAAACCCAGGCCATGCTGCACATCGCAGCCTGCATTGGGCACGAGTTCGATGACCAGACTCTCGCGACCGTTTCCCAACGCTCACGCAACACCGTGATGGAGCAGCTCTGGAGCGCCGTCCAACAGGGCTTCCTGGTTCCTCTGGACTCGAACTACCGCTACGCTGAAGAAACCAACGGCACATCCGACAGCCAAGGCAGCGCCGCACTCAATGCCGCCTATCGCTACCTGCATGACCGGGTACATCAGGCGGCGTACACGCTGCTCGACGAGGACCGCCGAGCCGAAATGCACGTCAAGATCGGACGGTTTTTGCTCGCTCGCGCTGGCGGGAAACCAGCGGACCGCGAGCTCTTCGAAATCACCGACCACCTCAACCGCGGCAGGAAGCTCATCGACACCCCGGAAGAGATCCTTGCCCTCGCCCGCCTGAACCTATCTGCTGCGCTGAAGGCACGCAACGGATCGGCCCCGGAGGTTGCCGTTCGATACGTCGACTGTGCGCTGGACCTCCTCGGCGAGAGCTCGTTCGAGTCCCACTTCGAGCTAGCGTGGCCCGCCCACATGTTGAAGGCGGAGTGCTCCTTCCTCGTGGGAAACTTGGACGAAGCCATGCGCATCACCGACGTGATGGAGCGACATGCGCAAACGACGCTGCAGAAGGTCGACGCCTGCAACTTGCACATCGCACTACTCACCAAGAGCGGCCGGCTACCCGAAGCCTGCGAAAAGACGGCGGCGACCCTTGCGATCCAGGATTGGGCACTACCGCCGCTCGGGGATCCGGCAGCCCTCGGTGGGCGGATCGGGGCCGAATTCGGGGCCTACCAGGGCTGCATGGGGGGGCGAAGCGTCGAGTCGCTCGCAGAGCTCCCGAGTCTCGAGTCCCCGCAGAAGCTGGCCCTGCTCGAGACGCTCGCTCACGGCGTGCCGGCCGCGTTCGGCTCGAAGCCAGAGCTCCACGTGTTACTGGTGCTCAAGGGAGTTCAGGTCCTCAGCGAAGGCAAGGCGCCCCTCGGCGGCTTCTTCTATGAACAGTACGCTATCGTTCACTCGGTCATCACGGGGGATCTGGAAGCCGCATACCGGTACGGTAAGCTGGGCCTCACGCTCGCCAAGAATGTCGAAAACCCAGCATATGCTGGCCAGGTGTACTTCCTCTTCGGAGGATTCACCTCCCATTGGCGAGACCCCATTTCCGTCGGGTTGAAACTGCTGCGCCAGGGTCTCCGGCAGAGCCTCGAGGCCGGCGACCGGATCTACGCCTGCTACTGCTCGTCAGTGACAGCCAGCTACCGCCTCTATTCCGGCGAGTGCTTGGCGGATGTCGAGCAGAGCCTGCGGGCCGGCATTGAGCTCGCTGAACGCTTTGGGGACGTCGTCAACACTGCGTTCTGCAAATGCTGTGAACGCGCCATCGCAGCGCTCCGCGGCCAAACCACCCAGTTCGGCTCGCTCGACGGCGCCGATTTCTCGGAAGCCGACTTCGAGGCGAGCGCCCCGATCTCGGCGCAGCCCTTCTACGGCACCGTGAAGGCCATGATCCGTTACCTCGCCGGCAAGTACGCGGACGCCGTACAGGCCGCTGATCAATGGCCTCTCCCCCCAGGCATGTTCTTCCACGGCGAGCACGCGCTCTACAGAACGCTCGCCACCGCCGAGCTCGCTGCCGTCGCAGGTCCCGACGGGCGCGAAAGATACCTCGAACGCATCCGGAAGGAGCTCGTGCTCATCGAAGGATGGGCGAAATCATCACCAGAGAATCACGCCCACCGCGCCGCGCTCGTGCGTGCGAGACTCGCAGAATTGGAGGGCGACCAGCTCACTGCGATGCGCGGCTACGACGAAGCAATAGGTCTGGCTGAAGACAGCGGTTGCCTGCATCACGAGGCTCTGGCCAATGAGCTCGCCGCTCGATTCCACATCCGGCACGGAAGGCCACGGGTGGCTCGAGCTTACGTCGCCGATTGCGTGTACGCCTATGAGCGCTGGGGCGCCACGGTCAAGGTCGAACAGATCCGGAGGGAGCACTCGGACCTCCTGCCGACGCAGCAACAGACCACTCAGCTCGATTCGGTCAGTGTGCATACGGCTCGACTGAGCAGCAGCACGTCGAGGGCACCCACGACTCTCGGGTCAGCTGGGCATCTGGACCTGGCCACCGCAGTGCGCGCCACGGAAGCGATCGCCACTGAGCTGCTCCAGGCTCGGCTCATGGAGCGGTTGATGCGAGCCCTCGTCGAACATGCTGGAGCCCAACGCGGCTGCCTGGTCATGTCTCGAAACGACAGACTGGAGCTCGAGGCCACCGTCACCATCGATCCGGACGTCGTGCGCCTCGATCTCGCAGAGTCGATCGCCGACACCCCGGAGGTCCCCGCCTCACTGGTGCGCTACGTTGCTCGAACGCACGAATCCGTCGTATTGGACAACGCAACGCGAGATTCCCGCTTTGGTTCGGACCCCTACATGCAAAGCAACCGGCCCAAGTCAGCGCTGTGCATTGCTATGATGCAGCGGGGCAAACTCACCGGCGTCCTCTATCTCGAGAACACGGTCACTACGAGTGCATTCAACCCAAACCGGACCGCCCTCCTCGAGTTCTTGGCAACCCAAGCCGCCGTAGCCTTCGAAAACGCGCGACTCTACGGGGACCTAGCCGCGACGACCGAAGCATTGCGACGCACCAACGAAAGCCTCGAGGTTCAGGTCGCGGACCGCACCGCGGAGCTGCGACGCACGCTCGCGGAGCTCTGGAGCGAGATGGATCTGGCCCGCAAGATTCAAACCGTCTTGCTCCCGAAGTCGACTCATCTACCAGGGTACGACATCGCGGCGGTGATGCACCCAGCAGACAGTGTCGGCGGGGACTACTATGATGTGATCCAGACCGATCGCAGTGGGTGGATCCTGATCGGCGACGTCTCGGGCCACGGGGTCTCCGCAGGCCTCGTGATGATGATGGTGCAGGTCGCAGTGCGGACAGTGATCCTCACGGCGCGCGCGGAACAGCAACCTCTGTCACCCGCCATGGTACTCGCCCACGTGAACCGTGCAGTCCGGCAGAACCTTGCGCTGATGGGGCAGGATCAGTACATGACGATCACGGCTCTGGAGTTCGACGGGAACCGCGTGACCTATGCGGGCCTGCACCAGGACATTCTGGTACACCGCGCCGCAACGGATTCCATGGAGCGCCTTGAGTCCAAAGGCATCTGGTTGGGGTTCGAGGACGAGATCTCTGGACTCCTCGAGAATGAAACGGTCACCCTGGAGCCAGGAGACTCGATACTGCTCTATACGGACGGCGTTACGGAATCGGTCGTCGACGGGAGAATGCTCGAGACTCCTGGGTTGGCTCGGCGTTTCCAGGCCCTGGCCTCTCAGGGCCTGCCACCGGCTGGGGTTGTCGAGCGTGTCTTGGCGCCCATCGGCACGAAGGATCTGCGTGACGATGTGACCGCCCTAGTCGCACGCTACACGGGCGAAATGGTCTGAATCGCCGAACGCGATTCGGACGGCTTGGCCTGCCCCCTCGAGGTTGGGACAGGCCGTATCTGTCGGGTCCCACGGTGGGGGGGGCGACCGAAGCTCGCCGTCCAACACACAGTGAGCTTGATGGTTTGCGACTGGCGCTCAACGCTCCCCCGGAGGGCAGTCGCTCGGGCGCCAGCAACCCAATCGCTCCCCGCTACCGACGTCCCCCCTGTTCGTCTGGTTCGAGCTCGCTCTTGCTTGAACGGGACGGTAGGCCGCTCGTGGTCAGCGCACTGGCAGTCTAGACCGATTCGCTGACGGTCACATTCTTGAGCGTTCGCGCGATCGCTGCCATGCAATTGCGGTGCGTCTTCTGCCAGTCGGTCCGGTCGAAGAGCACGGTGATCGGCATGCCGTTTTCGTCGAGGCGCTTGACGAGGCTTACCATGGGGTGCACGGTCGCCGAGTTCATATACTGGAGCCGCCTCAGATCCACGGTCACCGCAGCGCCCTGCATCTCACGCACCAACGCATC
The DNA here is from genome assembly GCA_964424695.1 of uncultured Polyangiaceae bacterium. Classification (GTDB taxonomy): domain Bacteria; phylum Myxococcota_A; class Polyangia; order Polyangiales; family Polyangiaceae; genus JAEWRL01. Next base: position 8,246 of record CAYRKE010000124.1, on the reverse strand, counting down.
GATGAGTGGATTCAGAAAGCGACCGGGAAAGCGCGAATCGCTCACGCCCTTCCATCGGATCTGGGCCTTGGCCGCCGAACGCTCGACTTCCAGAACCAGGCCTTCATACTCATAGGTTTGCTGACTCATCCAAGTTTTCTCCTCGCCTCGAGCCTGAGTACCTTGTCCTCATAGCTACCGGTAACGCTGAATTTACCCTCGGCAACGACTCGGTACAGTCCGAGCCCGCTGGATTCGCTAGCCGGCCGCCCCGACGTCTTGCTGCTCGCTTCAAAGTAGAGCGTTCGCGGGTCCTGTGCGCTTGCCAGCTGGGCAAGGCACGCAAAGACGCGATCGACGCCGTCCCGATCGCTTGCACCGTTGGCCGTGGCGATACGGATCTCCTTGTCATCGATACACAGGTCAAAGCACACACGAGGTGCGCTCTCCACCGCGCAGCCGTATTTCACCGCATTCTCGAGCAGCTCCGACGTGGTCATCGTCGCGGCAAAGCGCAACTCCTCCGGGAAGTCGGCCAGCAGCATCTCGACCTTTCGGCGCGTGTCGCGCACGAGCCCCCACGTTGGCTCGAGCGTCTGGGACAGATGCAAGCGAGTCACGAAGCGCCCTCGCCAACCCTGTCGGTTCCCTTGGCCTGATCCGAGGTGACCACTATGCGCCCATGTGTGATCCAGCCCCCTCGGGCCTGCCAGACACGGGGCGCCTTTCGCATACCATGCCATTACGGCTCGGCGCGGAGCTGGGTAATAGCACCGGCTCAGATCGCTGGAGCTGGCGGGGCCAGAACCCGAAGCTCGAACCGCAGGAACTGCCCCGTCCTCCCCATCGCGTCGCAGCTGTGGCGTCCCATCCCGACACCCACCGCTCCATGACTCGCAGCAACTACTCGTCGGTCTTCCGAGGCGTGTGCGTTTTGGGCTCTGCGTCCCAGCAGAACCCACGGGCCGGCGCACCCACGGAATCAGTCGTGTCATTGCAGCGTCCGGTGTGCTAGCATCAGGCTTGCTCGGTGTTCGAAGCGTAGGTTGGCGACCTCAAGAAGCCGACAGGGTAATGGTTCCCGGCGACTCTGGCACTGCTGCATGCCTCATCGGGTGATGGGGTCTCGGGCTGATGCTGGCGCCCAGTGCCTGTCCGAATTCGTCCAGGCGCTTTCGAGGATCCTGACAGATGAGGGCAATTCCGAGCCAAACACGCGCGAGAACCAATCGCGCGACTCGTGAAGACGGAGGTCGGTGCTGTGGAGCCACAGCGGTCCAGAGTTCGATAGCGCCAAGCACATGCCATCGCGGCCTTGGTTTTGGGCGTAATCCGCAACTGGCAGGGAATTCTGCTCCGGTGACCGCTCGACTATCCGGAGCGGGGTCGTGAAGGCCCGGCCTAGTCTGGAGAAGCGCCGCAAGGAGCTGCAGCGCCAGGAGCGACAACGCGACAAGGCCCTTCGGAGAGCGGAGCGCAAGACGCTCAAAGCAACTTCGCTGGACGAAAGCGGGGAGAGCAACGATGGGACGGTCGACGCCGATCCTGCGCTGGCATCGGCCGTCGCGGAGCAACCCGCAGACGCCCGAGCCGACACCGACGAGCGCGCGGGAAGCCATCCCGCTCCATTCGCCCCCCAGAGCGAGCACCAGCGCACGAGCGGCGCTGGGCACATCGGCTCTTCGACCGTCGCTGCGAATGAAGCGTAGCCGATCGAGCGAGATGCCTCGGTTCCCGCAAACGCTGGGGACTTGCTGGCGGCTCCAATCTCGAAAGCTTTGGATGCCGACCAATACTCGCGTTGTTCCGCAGAGGAGTCCATGAGAACGAATTGGCGAAAAACAGCAGCTTCGCAGCTTGCAACGGAGCGGCGTACGCGTGAACACGAGGCTCCACGTCTCCGTAGTGAAGTGCCGGATCTGCTCTCGCTTGCCCTCGAGATCGACGAGTGTCGCCATGACACCGTCGTGGTTGGCGCGCGCCACACCCGAAGAATCGTGGTGGAAACGGCGCCCGCGCTATTCCTGCTGCCCTGCCACGACGAACACTGCGTCGAAGGAGGCTACGATTTGACCCACGAGATCATGCGTAACCTCCGCGCAAGACGCGAGGAGTTCCATGGCGAAGAGGGTTGCTCGGGGCGGCTCAGCAATGATGCCTGCGGCCGTCTCCTGCGATACCGGGCACTGGCCACGTACAAGTCAGAGACATTCGGAGGAGTCGGAGGCCTGTAGGAATTAGCCCCTCGAAGGGGCTCGCAGGGACCGCGCCCGGGTTCCTGGGTACGGGAGGCTCCTCGCTGCGGCAAGAGACGCCTCGGAACGCTAGTCGTCGACTCCGATTCGGAATTCGCCCGACGACGGCAAGGAACTCCTCGCCACCTCGAGAGAGCGGTGCTAAAGAGGCGCCTCCTGGTTCTCAGATCCACAGCACGTTTGGTTCGTTCCGCTCGCGTTGCCTCTGTGTCCCCGGCAGGCCCCCGAAAGTTCGGGGCATCGGATGGCGCACCGCGCCGAGCGTTCGTCCGAATCTCCATCGAGGCGCGTCGAATCTGAGGTCGTCCCATGAGCAATCGACTCTTCATCGGCAATCTTGGCTACTCAACTTCCGAGCAAGAGCTCCGCGACGTCTTCGCGCCCTATGGCGCGATAGTCGATGTCACAATAGTCAGCGATCGTATTACGGGTCAGTCGCGGGGGTTCGGCTTCGTCGAACTGGAATCCGCCTCCGACATCAGCCGAGCCATCCGGGAGCTGGACGGGAGTCTGCTCGCTGGTCGCAATATCAAGGTCAGTGAAGCGCGCGAGCGCACGGGTGGCGGTCGGGGCACGCGTGGTTCCAGCGGTTCAAATCACGACCGTTGGTGAGCACAACTGAGTCAGGATACGATCCAAAGTGAGCTTCTCAGCATTGAATCTGGTTTCGCCGCTCCAACGTGCGTTGGCCGAGGCCGGATACACCAAACCCACCCCCATTCAGGAAAAGGCGATCGGGCCCGCTCTGAGCGGCCGCGACTTGTTCGGCTGCGCTCAGACCGGTACGGGCAAGACCGCTGCCTTCGCTCTGCCGATCCTGCAGCGTCTCGACGAGCGAGCCGGAGAGAACCCGCGCCTCCGTGCTCTCGTCCTGGCGCCAACTCGCGAACTCGCGCTCCAGATCGGTGAGAGCTTCTCAACATATGGCCGCCATCTGGAGCTCTGGCATACAGTGGTCCACGGCGGAGTCAGCGACAAGCCGCAGATTACCGAGCTTCGTCGCGGCGTCGATCTCCTCGTCGCGACTCCTGGTCGTCTCTTGGACTTGATGAATCGCGGGTTCGTCCGGCTCAACGAGATCGAGGTCTTCGTTCTTGACGAAGCTGACCGCATGCTCGACATGGGCTTCATCCACGATGTGGAGCGGATCGCCAAGGCTCTGCCAACCGAGCGGCAAACACTGCTCTTTTCCGCCACTATGCCGCCCGCCATCTTGAAGCTGGCGCAGAAGCTGCTCCGAGACCCGCTCAAGGTTAGCGCGGCGACGGTGGCCAAGCCCGCAGACAAGGTCGAACAGGTCGTGCACTTTGTCGCGCGACGCGACAAGCCCGACCTGCTTCTCGAGATACTGCGGAGGCCCGACTGCCGCAGTACGCTCGTGTTCAGCCGAACGAAGCACGGTGCCAATCGCATTGCCGCGTCCCTCTTCAAGAGCGGCGTCTCTGCCACGGCTATCCACGGCGGCAAATCACAGGGCGCGCGCACTCGCGCACTCGAAGGCTTCCGGAGCGGCGAGGTTTCTGTTCTCGTCGCCACCGATATTGCGGCGCGTGGCGTCGATGTGGCCGGCATCACTCACGTGGTCAACTTCGACCTGCCCAACGAACCAGAAACGTACGTCCATCGGATTGGGAGAACGGGTCGTGCGGGAGCCGGAGGGACTGCTCTTTCCTTCTGTGACGAGGACGAGCGCCCCTATCTCGCCGACATCGAGCGACTGATCGGCGCTCGCATCCGACGACACGGACAGAGCACCATTTCCCCTTTCCGGCAGCTCGAGAGCCTCCCGTCTCCGAAGCCAGAACGCCTTACCGCACCAAGGGATCTGCGCACGGCCGCGCGCCACGTGAGCCCTGGCCCTGCTGCGGCGCGCGCCTAGTGACGCAAGGGGTCTGATTCTTACCGACGTGGCAGCCCCCGTTGCGCGGGGGTGCCACGGCTTTGTGCCCTGCTGCCACCGAGCGCCCCGCAACTGAGCTCGGCCCGAGCCGAGCGCCTCTTCGATATCGCTGCGGGAGTCGTCCAGCTTCTTCCAGCCCTCGGCGACCAGCCCCGGTGCTCGAAGCGTAGTCAGGCAACTGGAACGGTGCGGCCCCTCTGCTGGAGCGAACTACGAAGAGGCTCGCGGCGCTGAAAGCAGCGCTGACTTCGTGCACAAAGTGCGCATCGCGCTCAAAGAGCTGAGAGAAACCCGCTACTGGCTCAAACTCACCCTTCGAGCGGGACTCGTGCACCGTCCCGACGCGCTTCCTTCGCTCATCAACGAGACCAGTCAGTTGATCGCTATCCTGACTGCCTCGGCCAGCACGGCCAAGGGGCGAATGGACCGACGCGCCCAGAGGACTCCTCATTTCTAGTTCGCGTTCCCGGTTGCTAGTCCCCTAATTTGCAGGTTCCCCCTCCGCACAGAAACTAGCAACTGGAAACTGGCAACGCGAATGCGAACTAGAAATCGCAGCCAGCTGAGCTGCGGTACCTGGGGTAGTAGTACTAGAGAGCCGGGGGCTGCCCTTCTACCCAACGGTAAAGGCTCCCGTCGCGCTGCCCGCCGGCGTAAAGCGCCCCTTGGAACACGGCGAGCGGCGCAGCACAGAGGGAGTCGCGCAACTCGAACGGCGACTTCTTGTCGGTGATGCGGGCAATCGGCTCCGCAAGGCCGCCGTCGATGCGATAGAGACCCCACTCGGTCAGGAGTACGAGAGCACCGCGAAACCGCAACAGATCCGTGGGCGCCCCAGCATCCTCGGGAAGCTCGAAGAGCCTCCAACGCTCCCCGTCGTCCGTGTAGCGAAGCAGCACGCCGTCTCGCCCCCAAGCGATCCAGTAAAGACGGTAGTTGTCGGCGTACCAGCGGATCGTTTGGGCGGCGCCACCCGGTGTGACGCGAGCGGGTTGCAGCTGTTCTTGCGCCAGATCAGTGGCGTCGGCGGGAGGCGAGACCACCACATAGTCATGGGGAGACCGGCCGTCGTAGTCTTGGATCCCGGCGTAGAGACGGTCACGAAACCGCACGAGATAGGTGAGGCGCCACACGCCACCGTCGTAGGGGAACGGGTAGGCGAGAGCGTACTCGAATCGCGATAGGTCCTGGGTGGCAACGTGAAGGGCGCCAGGAGACGGCCCGGACCAGGCGCGTTCCTTGGGAGGAACCGAGCCGGCAGATGCGACAAGCCTCTGGCGAAATCGAATGACGTCGAATACGTGGTAGGCGCGTGGCAAGACGCTCGCACCGGCTTTCCCCTCGAGGGATGGGAGGCCCGGAGGGCGATAGCCAGGCCGGGTTGCGCGGGCGAATCCTCCGTCGGTGCCCGACACGAAGACGTAGCCTTCGGTGCCCCAGTCCACCAATCCAAAACCGTTGTACGGGGGATCGGCATCGGGTACGTACAGGCGTCCGCCGATCGAACGGATCCGCAAAAACCCCTGGCCAGCGCCGCCACCTTTGGCGGGCTGCCCCGGCCTTGTCCAGTCGAAAGCCACGGAGAACGGACGTCCGCCGTCACTCGGGCGATAGCGGGAAATCGCCGCGCCGTCCGCGCCGAGCGGCACGAGCGAATGCGCCGCATAGAGGGCGTCACCAAGGGGAGTCAGATCGCAGATTTGGCGCAGCGAGATCGGTGGTCGTCCCACCTTCTCGAAGCGTCCCGACGACGGCAGCGGTCCCTCGCCTTGTTCCTCGACGTCATCGTTGCCGTCGGGTTCGATGCGGAGGGCGCCGAGCGGATCCGTGGGCTGCGACTGATCAGGCGCGCCTGACGGGGACGGCGCCGCGCCGAGGGTTGCGCCCGAGGCAGCTGCGTTCGAGTTCGCTCGGGTTGCCTTCACCACCGACTCAACCCGGTCGGAACGAGCAACGTCCGGACCAGCAGCGGCATCGGGAGGGTTCGGTTTCGTGCTCGAGCACGCCGCGAGCACGGACAGCGAGCAGATCCACTTTCGCATCGGGACAACCCTCCTGGGTTCTGGTGCTGCCGCACAGGCTAGGACGTTCGCCGTGTCAGCCGCAAGCGGGCCTGTGCCCCCCGGTGCCCCCATTGATGGCCGGGCTCCGGCTCCGGCCTGCCACATGGAATCCATCGGAATCAAAGCACAAGTCGGGCCACTCTTGGCTCAAGAACTCCCGGCAGAGAGCATCGGCCCGCCCCTGGGCCGCCCTACCAGTCCCCACCAGGTGTATCCGACGGCGTCCTGGGTTAGGCTCAAGCGCAGCGGGCCCGCCCCGCCGCTCCATGTCGATCTCGATCGTCCCGCCTTCGACCATCCCGCAGAGCCTGACGTCCATACTCGGCGTTGTCTACGTTCATCGAAAGACGGGCGACGGCGGCGATCTCTATTTGACCAGATTCGGAGTTCGGTACGCGGACCTGCTGGAGGTAGAAAACTGGTACGAGCGGTCTTGGTTCAAGAAGCACCGCGTGAGGCTGGTGGGCACGAGCGCAATCTTTCGTGTCCGAACCAAGGAAGTCGCAGGCCGGTCCATGGATCTGGTGGTGAAGAACTGCCGCGTTGGTGAGGACGTTCCGGCGGATACGCGGACGCTTCTTGAGTTCATCAACACGGAGTTCAATAGCCCCTGGGAGGAGTTCAGCCTGGTCACCGAGCTTCGGGAAGGCAAGTACGGCTCGCGCGACATTCAGATTCGCACGCAAGAGCCGCTCGCCATCTATGTCCCCCCGGAAACCATGCAGCTCTGGCAGAGTGGGCGTTCGCTCGACAGGATCAAGCGCATCCAGGCGCGACACCCGGGCATCGAGGTGGACATCCTCCGGCAGTACAAGCTCGTCTACGGTTGGATCCACGGCTGCGACATCGTCGAGCTCTTGGAGAGGTTCGGCTGCCATGGTGCCGACCAGGAAGCGCTCCTCGCTCCTTGGACGCGCAAGGCCACCGAAGACCTCCAAAACCGTGGCTATGCGGTCGCCGACATGAAGGCAAGCCATCTGATCATTGACGAAGAGAATGTTCGGCAGCTCGAAGAGCCCGGAACAGACCGAGCCGAAGCCACCAAGAAGCTTGGGGCGCTCGTCGAGGCGGGTGCCTACAACATCGTCGACTACGAGTTGTTGTTGCGCACCCCAGATCACGAACGTAGCGTGACCGCGCAGCGCCGACACAGCTACCTCGATGATCAGCGGAATCGCTACACCGCCAGCGAACTGCCGGAGCACCTCAAGCAACATGAGGTCATGGGCGTGCCCTACGTCTTTGGACGCGCGGAGGCGACAGGAGGCACGCTGTGGGTCGTGGGACGCAACGGTCGGCTCTTCGACTACTTCTTGCCGGAACGTTGGCGGAGAACCCATGCGTGGAAGCTCTCCAAGAAATCCGATATCTATTACACGCTGACCAAGGACTACGTCCACGTCGTCTGGAAAGCCTCACGAGTGGGAGAGATGCCCGCCCCGGCCGAGGACGACCCACGCGCCGAGGCTCTCACCAAACACGGTTACAACAGCCCATTCGAGGAGTTCTCGATAGCGCACGAGCTTGCGGCCAAAGGCATTGGCACCGTCTATCTGCGCGCGATCTACATGACCGGCAGCATGAAGCTCGAACCATCCACGGACCCTCGACGCTACCAGAGCCACCAGCACCTCGTCGATCCCGACGGAATGCCCGTACTGAGAGAAGATCACAACTACATCACCGTTCGTGGATACTTCAATGGCCCCGACAACTGGGTCGCCGAGCAACATGGGCCACTCTGTCGTCCCGTTCCTCTCGACCAGGCGCACGCGCTCCAACTCATCGAGTCGGGAGTCTACCAATCCACGTTCGAGCGAATCGTCTCCCAAGCGCAGTCCGCGGGGTTCGATGCTTCCCTGCTCGCCGGCAACGACGTGCTCATCGCCTGCGCCCCGAACGGGGAGCTCTTGCGAGACGCATCGGGAGAGCTTGACGCACGCATCTGCAACTTCGAGCTAATTCGTCGAATCCAAACAGCTCCAGATTGAGGCGCTGGCGCCGCGCAGGCGAGACCGACCGCGAGGAGCGCGCGGAGCGTACCAGAGT
>CAYRKE010000123.1:15705-22689 GCA_964424695.1 uncultured Polyangiaceae bacterium | reverse complement strand
AACCCGCCCTGGAGTCGTTGCATCGGGATTTCTGGGCTGAATGGGCGCACGAGTGTGGAGACTGTGCTGGTCTTCGCGCTCGGTCCCCATTTCTGGTCTGCGTTCGCGTTGCTAGTTTCCTCTTTCTAGTTCCCTTCTGCGCAAGCGAAGTACGTGGGGCAGTAGTATTCGGAGACGATGAACTACCTCATCCCAAAACCCTCTCAACCATCGGAGTCAAGCCGATGGAGCGGGCCAGATCTCCGACGAATCACGGCTGGGCATCATCGAGGCTGGTACTAGCCGCAGGGTGCGGCGCCAACGTTGCCGCCCCTCATCGGATCGGTTCGTCTGAGCGACACGCCGAGCGTATCCACCGAGGGTGATGGTTCTCCTCCCCCCAGACTACGACCGCGCGAGCCTCACGGCTTCTCGCATGGCCTCGGCGAATTGCCCCGCCAAGACCCGGCGGTGATAGCAGGCGATCTCCGTCTCCACCGTGGCGGGCTTGGCGGGCGCCCGCTGACCTGCCCGGAACTCCTCCAGTTGGGCAGCGAGATACCGGGCGATGGCTGCCTCATCTCGCGGCGGTAGCACGTCCCCGAGGTGGTGCCGCTCCACCAACCGGGTCAGGGCACCCGGAGGCGCCAGGCACAGCACTCGACGACCCAACGCCATCAATTCGAAGATCTTTGCCGGATAGATCCGCTCCACCCCTGGAACGTCGTCGAGCAAGCAGAGGACGAGGTGGCTCGCGCCCAGGCGGGGCAACACCTCCCCGTGAGGAACGTACCCAAGACGCTGCACGCCCAGAGCCTCCATTCCTTCGAACGCGTCGCACTCGGTTTCCACGATCCTGCCGATGAAGCGGACATCGAGGAGGCGTGCCAAATCGGGTGAATCCCGATGCAGGCGCCGAATGGCTCCGAGGAGCCCGCGTGCGCTGGTGAGCTTGAAGACCGTACCAGCGTAGGACAAGACGAAGCGGTCCTCGGGGGGAAGCGGCACTTCGTCCGGAAAGTCATCGGGATCGTAGCCATTCGTGACGGTCCTCACCCGATCGGGGTTCAGAAGCGGAAAACGCGCCAGCAGGCTCTCGCGGAACTCGCCGGTTGCCGTGGTGATGACGTGCGCGCATCGAACCAGCGACTTCTCCATGGCAGCCCCCACTGCTGCGGTGACCTGGCCGCGAAGCGCCTCGTAGGTGGTTCGCACCGTGAGCCATTCGTCGCGATAGTCGAGGACGACACCCGTGCCAATCCATGCCCGAAGGGCCGGCGCCAACAGGAACTGGGAGAAGGGCGGAGCCGTGATCAGCACCACGTCGGGGGGCGCGCCTCCCCAGAACTGGCGAGTCAAGCTGGCGAGTGCGCCGGGAACCCACAGAACCTGCGGATCGGGGAGGAGCAGTTGCTTGGCAGATCCCATGACCGCGCTCTTGAGCTTGCGAAGCTGGCTGGGCACCGCCGTGCGATCCGCCGCTTTGCTGTTGGCCGCCCACACCGCTTGCTTCACCGCGTAGCCTGGCTCGAGGGTCGCTGCGCGGAAGATCGGCATATCGGGCGGGAGATCTCGCGCCAAGCTCGGATCCTGCAGAGGCACCGAGGGATTGCCGACGGTCAGCACGGAGGGCTGGATCCCGTACTCGTGCAGCCACTTCACGAGCTTGACGGAGCGTTGTACGCCAGCGCCGCCAACCGGAGGAAACGCATACGAGACAACGAGGGCACGGAGCTCATCAGCCATGGTCCATGCCTATCACGGGGACAATCGCGCAACAATGGGTTGCCCCTTCGCGCCTGGGCGTCGTTTCAAGGCACGGCTCAAGTCCGGGCGTCGAGATGATGTCGCTCCAAGAACTGGAGTAGCGCCTCGTTGAACTGAACTGGCCGAACCAGATTGACGACGTGACCTGCCCCGACGATCCGCACGATCTCGGCGCGGGGGCAGCGCTCGGCGAACTCGTCGGCTGCCAGCATGGCCTGCTCGTCCCACTGTCCCGCAACCACCAGCACGGGCACCCCAAGCTCCGCCACTGCGCGTGCCACCTTGGCGGCAGGCGACTGTGCAGCGAGGAGCCCGTGGAGCGTGTGACGCAAGGCGTGCGCCGAGTGCCCCACGAATCCAGCCGTCACGAGACTGAGCTCGCCCTCGCGGATAGGCGAACCCGGAAGGTCCGCGACGGCAGTCAGCGCCTCCACTGGCGCACTCCGCTCGAGCTCTGCCGCGAAGCAGGCTGCCCACGCCAGCGACTCAGCATCGCCCAATGGGAACGACGCCAAGACCAGAGCGCGGACTCTCTCTGGCTCCGCCAACGCGAAGTGCGCGGCGGTGGCCGCGCCCATGCTGAGCCCTCCCAACACGCCCCGCGCGACGCCCATCCCGTCCAGAACGCTGTGCCAGTCTTCGACGAACCCCGCCAGCGTGTACAGCCGTGGCTCGTCCTCGCTGGGACTGCGCGCATGCCCCCGGGCGTCGAAGACGCCGACTCGATAGCGACTCTGGAGCGCGCGCACCTGAGGTCCGAAGTTGCGCGCACTGCCGCCAAACCCATGGGCAAATACGACGGGTGTCCCGCTTCCGGTGGCCTCCCAATGTAGCGGTTCCGCGTTCACAGTTCCGTGTCCGGTCCCGAGCTTCGCTCTTCTCGTTTCGAGATGCCAGCCCCAGCTCGTAGGCTTGCTCGCCAACCGAAGACCGGATGGCCGAAGTTCGCCCTCGCGCTTGACCGGGGGGTCCCCGATCCCTATTGCGCCTGGCTGTCGTGTCGAGCTTCGACCTCAATCCACCGCAGAAGGATGCTGTCACGACCCTGTCGGGGCCGCTGCTCGTCCTCGCGGGTGCGGGCACGGGCAAGACGCGGGTCATCACCTACAGGATCGCCGCTCTGATTCGAACGGGCGTGGCACCGGATCGCATTCTTGCCATGACGTTCACCAACAAGGCGGCCCGCGAAATGAAGGAGCGTGCCCTCGCCCTGCTTGGAAAGCGCCGGCAGGATGGCGTAAAGGTTCCGGAGATCTGCACCTTCCACGCTTGGTGTGTGCGTGTGCTGCGTCGCCACATCACTCGACTGGGCTACCCTTCCCAGTTTGCCATCTACGACCGCGGTGATCAGGAGTCCCTCGCGCGCAGTGCGCTCAGGGACGTGAGGGTGAGCCACGAGAAACTGAAACCATCCGAGCTTCTGGGCCAGATCGGCGTCTGGAAGAACGAGGGGCGGATGCCCGAGGCTGCCCTCGACCACGCTGGAGGCGACCGAGAACAGCTCGCCGCCATGGCCTACGCCAAGTATCAGGCTTCGCTCCGGGCGGCAGGTGCGGTCGACTTCGACGATCTGCTTCTCCTCACCCAGAAGCTGCTCCTGGACGACCACGAGGTCCGATTCGCCGAATCGACGCGCTACGATCATCTCCTCATCGACGAGTACCAGGACACCAATGGCCTACAATACCGTGCCGCACGCGCTCTCGCCGAACGGCACCGGAATATCTGCGTGGTGGGCGACGACGATCAGTCCATCTACGCTTGGCGGGGAGCTGAGGTCGCCCACATCCTGAATTTCCAGAAGGACTGGCCAGAGGCGAAGATCGTGCGGCTCGAGGACAACTACCGTTCGCGGGCGCCGATCATCGCCCTAGCGAACGCCCTCATCTCACGAAACACCGAACGCCACAGCAAGGTCCTGCGCGCCTATCGCGAGGGGGGCCCCCCCCCGCGTTTCCTCCGGTTCGAGGACGAGGCTGCCGAGGCCCAGGCAGTCGTGCGGGAGATCCGGACCGAGATTGACCCGGAGAACAGTGAGCGCAAACCCGCTAGCGATTTTGCCATTCTCTTCCGCACCAACGAGCAACCCCGTGCGTTTGAACTGGAGCTACGTCGGGCCAAAGTCCCCTATCGACTGGTTGGTGGGCAGTCGTTCTACGACAGGAAAGAGATTAAAGACCTCCTCTGCTACCTCCGAGTCTTCGCCAACCCGCGGGACGAAGTGTCGCTGCTTCGCATCATCAATACGCCTCCACGCGGCATCAGTACGACGACGGTACAGTCGCTCCTCGAGGTCGCCGTCCGGCAGGGCAAGCCACTCTGGGAGATCCTCCCTCACTCCGAGGGAGACGATCTGCTGGCCCCTCACGTCGCCCGCCGGGTCGACGGTTTCTGCAAGCTCGTGAACGACTATCGCGAGCGGCTCCAGCATCCTCCGTTCGCCGAGACCGTGCGGGAACTCATCAATGAGATCGACTACCGCTCAGAGCTCGAGCGCGCCTACAAGACCCCCGCCGACGTCGAGGCCCGCTGGCTTACGATCGAGGAGCTCATCAACGCCATCGCGCGCTACGAAGCGACAGCCAAGAGTGCAGGATCGCTTGCTGGATTCCTCGAAGAGGTGGCCCTGAGCGATCGCGACGACGATCGGGACAATGAGAAGGAATCGCAGGCCCACGCCGTGACGCTGATGACCCTCCACAGCGCCAAAGGCCTCGAGTTCCCCCATGTCTACATGGTCGGGATGGAAGAGGGACTCCTCCCCCACAAGCGCAGCGTTCTGGATGGAGGAAACGGCATCGCGGAGGAGCGTCGGCTCTGCTACGTCGGGGTGACCCGGGCACGCGACACGCTCACCCTCACCCTCAGCAAGAACCGGATGAAATGGGGCAAGGCCGTCCCCTCGCTGCCAAGCCGATTCCTTCTGGAAATGCGCGGCGAGCTGGACCGGGCGGCACGCGTCGCTGCCGCAGCGCCCGAAGCCCTCTCCGCCGCTCCGCGCCCCTCGCGGCCTCCCCCCCAAACGGCCGCACGCCCCCGCAAGCCCGATGGCTCGAGCGGCCTCGACCGGAACGTGCCCCGAAAGCCTCCGCTCACCAGAATTCGCCGCGCCGGCGTGGTGCGCGAGAGCTGATCCCTCGAACGGCTCCCGATCCGACGGCTCGGCGAGTGAACGGTCGCGAAGCGCAACGAGTGCCCGCTCGGGAGGGCAGAGTCGTCCTGAAACGGGTGCGGCGCTCCCCCACTCTTCGTCAAGTCCGCCCACGTCACCGACGGCCACTCGGCCCAGCGCGGCGCGCCACGAGACGTGCTGCCCCCCTTTCCCGCTCGCTTCCTGGCAAGACCTTGAGTCATGCCTAGCCGGAGTGCGCCGAGCCCCCTTTCCCCACGCGCGGGCAAGACCTCGAGTCAAGCCTTGCCGAAGTGTACCGAGCCCCATTCTTTGGCCCGGGCAAAACCATGCCTCGCCCCACAACGGGTGGTAGTCCCGATCGCGTGGAACGGTTCGGTGGAGGGGGCAGAATGCGTGATCAATCGGTGGTCGCCGCGCATGGGCACAGCACGATGGTCTGTTTCCAGAAGGGAGTCCCGTTTTGACCCGTCATTCCCTGCTTCATCGCTTCCCGTTGAGAGTCACTGCCGCGCTCGTCGCCGCGACAGGCCTACTAGCCGGCTGTGGCGGTGGTGACGAGAATGCGGTCACGGATGCCGGAGGGGCGGGTCATGACGGTGCCGCGGACGGCATTGGAGGCACCACGGGTTCCGGCGGACTCGGCCCGAGCCAGGTGGCGCAGGGGGCGGGCGGGACTGCGTCCACCGGCGCTGGCGGCACCGGCAGCGGTGGTCTCACAGGCAGCTCCGCGGGTGGAACCAGCAACTGGCACACCGGGGGCGGAGCGTCACAGGGTATGGGCGGATCGCTTTCGGGAACGGGCGGGGTTGCCCAGAGCACCGGGGGACGCACCCAGGGCAGCGGAGGGGCGACGCAGAACACCGGCGGTCGTTCCCAGGGGCTCGGCGGATCGACGGAGAACGCCAACGGCTCCAGTGATAGTGTCGGCGGATCGACGGAGAACACGGGGGGCTCGGCGCAGAACACCGGCGGTAGGTTCCACGGAACTGGCGGGAGATTCGAAGGCACTGGCGGCCGCTTCCAGGGCACGGGTGGTTCGAACGATGCGACCGGTGGCTCCAGCACCCCCGGAAGCGCGGGCTCAGAAGCGGGCGGATCGGGAGGCGAGTCCGCCGGAGGCTCGAGCGGCAGCGGTGGCGAATCCTCGGGCGAGACCGGCGGAACCGACATGGGCGGTGGAACGAGCACGGGCGGCTCGTCGGGCGCCGGAACAGACGATTGTCCGCCTGGCATCGTGCAGGAAATCACCGTGGCGTCCGACGGTTCGGGGCAGTTCGCGACCGTGGGTGCGGCGATTGGCTCGCTGCCAAACGGGAGCTCGACCCCAACCCGCATCAACATCCGTGCTGGTTCCTACTACGAGAAGCTCGCCATCGGAGGACGGAGCCATCTCTGCCTGGTTGGCGAGAGCGCAGAAACCACCATCCTCACCTATGATGACAACAACGCCTCGGCCGGGGGAACCTCCGCGAGCGCCAGCACCACCATCACGGCGGATGACTTTTCTGCGGCCCACCTGACCTTCGCCAACAGCCGCCCACTCGGCTCCGAACAGGCCGTAGCCCTGCTCTGCGATGGCGACCGGCAGCAGTTCCTGGATTGCCGATTCACCAGCTACCAAGACACCCTCTACACGAAGAATGGGAGCCAGTATTTCCGCGACTGCTACGTGGAAGGCAACGTCGACTACGTTTTCGGCGGAGCGACCGCGGTGCTCGAGAACTGCGAGGTACGCAACATCAGCAGCGGATCTGCCGTCGCAGCGCCGAACACCGCAAGTTCGACACAGTACGGGATCGTCTTCCTGGGGGGGCGACTGACGGCCACGTCCAACATCGCTGCAGGCAGCATCGCCTTGGCGCGACCCTGGGGAGCCGACGGCATGGCCGCCTACCTCGGCGTCGAGCTTGGCGCGCACATCTCCGCCCCGGGATGGACGGACATGAGCGGCAATGATCCCGCGAATGCCCGTTTCTGGGAACACAACAGCACGGGGCCCGGCGCCAACCCGAGCGCACGGATCCGTCCCCAACTCACCGACGCGCAAGCGGCCAGCTATACCCTCTCCAACATCTTCCCGAGCTGGGTCCCGAGCTACAGCGAAT
>CAYRKE010000123.1:4745-15605 GCA_964424695.1 uncultured Polyangiaceae bacterium | reverse complement strand
GCCAGCTATACCCTCTCCAACATCTTCCCGAGCTGGGTCCCGAGCTACAGCGAATAGTCCAGACGCCCGGACCGTTGCGCCTGGCCCG
This sequence comes from uncultured Polyangiaceae bacterium, assembly GCA_964424695.1. Classification (GTDB taxonomy): domain Bacteria; phylum Myxococcota_A; class Polyangia; order Polyangiales; family Polyangiaceae; genus JAEWRL01. The sequence continues at coordinate 15,517 of CAYRKE010000123.1, read as the reverse complement.
CGGACGCCTAGCCCGCTACCGCCGGAGCCGCACGAGCCCGGGCACCCTCGGAGGCCATGGGTCGCGTCGAGTCTGTCCCGACCGAACTCGGTTCAACCCCGGTTGACCGAGGGGACGTCGCGTCCTAGGGTTTCAGAAATTTCTGAAACCAATGACCGTGCCTCAACCAGCCACTCGTCCAGCACCCGATGCGGTTGAACTGGACATCGCGGACGCCATCGGACGCCTCATGCACTTTTGGGGGTTCAAGCGAGCTCTGGGCCGCGTGTGGACGCTGCTCTACCTGTCCCCGAGCCCACTCTCGGCGGCCGAACTTGCCGAGCGGCTCAAGATGAGCGCGGGTGCCATGAGCATGACGCTCACCGAGCTGATTCGCTGGGGGGCGGTGCTGAAGACCTGGCAACCTGGGCAGCGTCGCGATTTCTACGAGGCGGAAACGCGTGTCTACCGGTTGGTCCTGCGAGTGCTGCGCGACCGCGAGCTGCAGCTGGTTCGAGATGCTCTCGACGTCTTGCGGCGCAGCAAGAGCCTGCTGCCGACCCGCCCGGCTGCCGATTCGGCAACTGCCTTCAAAAGGAGCCGAGTCGACCGGCTCTGCCGACTCGCCGAGGTCGGGGAGCTCCTACTCGTTCACCTGGTTGCCGGAGAGTCCGTGGATCCGAGTGTCATTGGGGAGGCCGCCAGCGGTCCCTTCGCCGAGGCCGAGCAGTGACTGAGCACGGAGGGTCCGCCGTGCCTGGTTCTCCGCGCGAGGGCTCTGGGGCGATGTTCGACTCCATTGCCGGACGCTACGATTTGCTCAATCGCATCATCTCCCTCGGCATCGACCAGCGCTGGCGGCGTCGCACCGCTGCTGTCCTAGAGTGCCCAAGCCCCCATCGTTTCCTCGACCTAGCAACGGGCACGGGCGATCTTGCCATGGCGGTCGCCAGGCGCTTTCCCGACGCGCACATCGTGGGGCTCGATCCGTCGCAACGCATGCTGGAGATTGCAGCCCGTAAGATCCAGCGTTCGACTTACCAGGATCGCATCGAGCTGACGCAGGGGGATGCCCAGGCGCTGCCGTTCGAGGACGAAAGCTTCGATGGCGTCTGCATGGGATTTGGCATCAGAAACGTTCCCGATCGGGAGCTCGCCCTCCGCGAGATCCGGCGCGTCCTCCGAAGTCAGGGGCGCGTCGCTATCCTGGAACTGTCAGAGCCGCGCTCGGGGCTGCTCGGTCCCTTGGCGCGCTTTCACGTGAGAACGGTCGTTCCCTGGGTCGGGTCACTCCTCAGCGGCTCTCGAGAGTACCGCTATCTCCAGCGCTCCATCGCAGCCTTTCCCGAGCCCGATGTCTTCGTCGAGACGATGAAGCGTGCTGGTCTCGAGCGAGCCAGCGCCCATCGCCTCAGCTTCGGAGCCTGCCACTTGTACGTGGCCGAATCCCCGCCGCGCCCATGACCCAGCAGCCTCGATCCGAGTCACGCTGGCATCGCCTGTGCGACGCTGACGCCCCAGACGACCCGTGGGCTCGCCTCGCCGGCGCCCTTCGTCCCAGCACGGAGTGGGTACTCGCTACGGTCCCCGTGCGACCGCGGCGTACTCGTGCCCTCTGGGAGCACGGAGAAGCGACGACAGGCGTCGCGCCATCCATGCTGTGGCTCGAGCCTGCCGGCGCAGAACGCTCGATAGCCCTCGGCACCGCAGGCTCACCGCTCGAATCCACGGGTCCCGATCGTGCAGGCCGAATCACCCTTGGCGCCGAGGAACTCTGGCGCCGCGTCGAATCCCTGGCGCTCCCGAGTCGGGCTCCGGCGGTGCCGCGCCTGGTGGGGGGGTTCTCGTTCACCCCGGGGCCGCGTTGCGAAACCCTCTGGCGCGACTTTCCCGATGCCGCGTTTCACATGCCGCGCTGGCTCTACGTCGAGCGAGGCGAAAACGCGACCCTGACCCACGCCGTTCATGCGACCGAGCTGGACGCTGGGGCAGGAACCTCGACTCACCCCAGTCTGCGGCAGTGCGCAGGTAGCCCATGGAAGAGGCTCATCACCGCCGCCGCTCTGGTGGACTTGCTCCCCGAGGACCGAGACGAAGTCGAACCGCGCCGGCAGACCCCCGTATCGCGCTCGGCGCCAGACGAAGCAGCCTGGAGCGAGCGAGTCGACCAGCTGCACGGCGAGTTCTCGAGCGGCCGACTGCGCAAGGTCGTGCTGGCCCGACACACGACCCTGACCCTGGAGGAGCCCGTGGATATCGCGTGGCTCATCGGACGGCTCCAGCAAGAATCTCCGGGGTGCTGCGTGTTCGCCGTGCGCCGAGGCGCGACGACCTTCCTCGGCGCCAGTCCCGAATGGCTTCTCCGCCTGACAGGGACCAGGCTGGAAACCGAGGCACTCGCCGGATCCTGCGCCGCTGACGAGGATCCCAGCGTCCTGCTCGGCAGCGCCAAGGATCGCTCGGAGCACGAGCTCGTGGTCTCTGGCCTGGTCGACGCCCTGTCACCACTCGCGGCCTGCCTTTCGCGCCCGAGCGAACCCGAGATCCTCCGTCTTCGGCACGTGCTCCATCTCCGAACCGCGATCACCGCTGAGCTACGCGGGCGCCACCCTCCACTCGAGCTCGTGGAGCGCCTGCATCCCACTCCAGCCGTTGGAGGCAGTCCGACCCTCTCCGCGCTCGAGGCGATCCGGCGGTTCGAGGGCTCCGAGCGGGGCTGGTATGCGTCGCCCCTCGGTTGGTTCGACGCCCAGGGCAAGGCGCGCTTCATCGTCGGGCTGAGATCGGGCCTGGTCTCGAGTCACACGGTACGAGTCTTCGCCGGGGCCGGCATCATGCCGGACTCCAAGGCATCCATCGAGTCCCGCGAGATCCGGTTAAAGCAGCGCGGATTCCTGCGTGCGCTGGGTGTCGAAGAATGACCCCAGCGTCCCTGCAGACTCTATGGGCGCGGATGGTGGTGGACGCCCTCGTTCGATCCGGGGTGACCAACCTGGTCCTGAGCCCCGGCTCGCGCTCAACCCCCCTCGCCTTTGCCGCTCTCGAAACCGAGTCGCTCTGCACCCATGCGATCGTGGACGAACGCTGTGCGGGGTTCTTCGCCCTGGGGCTGGCCAAGGCAGCAGGCAAGCCCGTTGCCCTGGTGTGCACCTCGGGGTCCGCCATGACCCACTACTTCCCAGCCATGGTGGAGGCTTCGCAGGATGGCGTTCCGCTCGTGGTGCTCAGTGCCGATCGCCCGCCAGAGCTCCAGCACACGGCCTGCGCTCAGACGGTGGATCAGACCAAGCTCTTCGGCAGTTTCGTGAGATTCCAGGCCAACCTGGGGCCACCCGAGGAGCGCGCCGATGCCTTGCGGCTCACTGCCCGCCTGGTCGCGCAGGCCGTCGCACGCTCGGTGGGGTCGGCTCCTGGTCCCACGCACCTCAATGTTCCGTTACGGAAACCCCTCGCCCCCGAGACCCGGAGGGTGCAGAGCGACGACGTGGAGCGGCTGGGCTACACGGAAACGCTTCACGGTTTGTTTCCCGCGGTACCGGCTAAGGTGGTGGCAACGGATGAGGTCCTGAGTCACCTCGCTCATCAGCTTCGTGAAGCTCCTTGCGGGCTCATCGCGCTCGGGCCGGGGCTGTGCCCGCGCGAGCTCGAACCGGAACTGGTTCGCGAGCTCGCGAGCGTGAGCGGACTGCCAGTGCTGGCGGAGACGGCATCTGGCGCGCGGCTGGATTCGGGAATCCAGGGATATCCTCTACTCTGCGACGCCGTGGACCATGTGCTGGAGCATGTGGCTGGACCGAAAAGCGGTCCGCTGAGCGTCCTGCAGCTGGGTTCGCCGCTCGTCACTAGCTCGTATGGCCGGATGCTCAACGAAGCGCCGAACCTCGAACTGCACGTGCTCTCGGCTCGCGAGTGGGCCGATCCGTCGGGACGGGCGATCACGGTCACCCGCGCGGCTCTGGAGGACTCGGTTCGCCGACTCTGTACCGCCCTTCGGAGGGCGAATGCGGCTCCCCGCGCCCCTCGTCGAGACTGGGAGAACCGCCTGCGACGCCACAACGCGAGGTGGTGGACGGCCGTCGACGAGGTGCTGGGCACGAGGGCCGCTCCCAACACGCCCCTGGGGGAACCCGAAGCGGCCCGAGCTGTACTGGCTGCACTTCCGAGCGGATCGGTGTTGGCGCTCGGCAATAGCCTCCCCGTGCGCGAGGTGGATTGGTTCTCTCCGGCGTTTCCTCGGGATGTCCGCGTCTTCCCCCAGCGCGGCGCAAACGGTATCGACGGCGCACTCTCTGGGGCGGCTGGCATCGCCACCGCACTCGGTCGACCCATGGCAGCCCTGATTGGCGATCTGACCTTCCTGCACGATCTCGGGGGGCTCGCCGTGGCCGCCCGTGCCAGCACCCCGACCGCACTCGTGGTGCTGAACAACAGTGGGGGTCGGATCTTCGAGCACCTCCCACTCGGGGATCTCGCATCCTCCGACGGTCTCCTCGAGGCCGGCTGGCTTCTGCCGCAGAGACTGGACATCGGGGCACTGGCATCCGGTTTCGGCCTCCGCTTCACCTCTATCACGGGCGCCGCCGACATCGCTCCGGCCCTCGCGGAGGCGTTCTCGTATCCCAAAGCCAGCGTCCTCGAGCTCGTGGTCTCCCCTCGCAGTACCCGCGAAACGCTGGCCGCGGTTCGCCGCGCCGCCCGAGAGCTCGAGGGCTAGGCGATCATGCGGCCCCGAGTTCTACTGCTTCATGGATTCGCCGGAGGGCCGTGGGGGTTCGCCGGCTTTCGTCGTGCCCTCGGACCGAGATGGGAGTGTCTCTGTCCCAATCTCCCGGGTCACGCCACGGCGCCGGGAGAGCTCACGCCGCGGTCCTTCACGGAAGGCATCGCCGACTTTGCTGCCACGCTCCAGCCCGCGCTCGGCGAGGCGCCCGACGGCATTCATCTCCTCGGCTACTCGCTCGGGGCTCGAACCGCCCTCGGTCTGCTAGCTCGCAGTCCGGAGCGCTTCGCGTCAGTAACCCTGGTGGGGGTCCATCCAGGGCTCCGCTCCGAGAGCGAACGCCGCGCGCGTGCCGAGTCCGATCAGCGCTGGGTTCGGCTCCTAAGACTGGAAGGCATCGCGGCTTTCTCGGACGCCTGGGAGGCGCAACCGCTGTTCCTGACCCAGCGCACCGCGGCAGGCGCGGCCTTGAACGCACAGCATTCCGAGCGCCGGCGTCTCAGCGCCACTGGGCTCGCGTGGTCCCTCGAAACCTTCGGCCTCGCAGTGATGCCCGACTACTGGCCACTGCTTCGCGCTCCCTCCGTGCCTGTCCACTTGATCGCTGGCGAGCTCGACGGCAAGTTCCGGGGGCTGGCCGAGCTGGCGCGGAGCCATAACCCAACCCTCGATCTGACCATCATCCCCTCGAGCGGGCATAATCCCGTGCTCGAACAGCCCTCGGCTCTGGCCGAGGCGTTCACCAAAGGAGCAGAGCATGACTGATGCGAACTGGAATAGAATTGCCGGTTTCGAGGACATCCTCTACGACAAGACGGGCGACGGCATCGCCAAGATCACCATCAATCGCCCGGAGGTTCGCAATGCCTTCAGACCCCTCACGGTGATGGAAATGAGCCGAGCCTTCGCCGATGCGCGCGAGGACCCGAGCATTGGCGTGGTGATCCTGACCGGTGCAGGCGACAAGGCGTTTTGCTCAGGGGGGGACCAGAAGGTGCGAGGCGATGCCGGCTACGTGGGAAGTGATGGTACCCCGCGCCTCAATGTCCTCGACTTGCAGCGGCAGATCCGAACCTTGCCCAAGCCCGTCATCGCCATGGTGGCGGGGTACGCGATTGGCGGCGGCCATGTCCTGCACCTGCTCTGTGACCTGACGATCGCCGCAGACAACGCCCGTTTTGGACAGACGGGGCCCAAGGTTGGCAGCTTCGACGGTGGGTACGGGGCCGCGTACATGGCTCGGATCGTCGGACAGAAGAAGGCTCGCGAGATCTGGTTCTTGTGTCGGCAATACGACGCGAAGCAGGCCCTCGATATGGGGCTTGTCAATGCGGTGGTGCCCCTCGCCGAACTCGAGCGGGAAACCCTGGGATGGTGCCGGGAAATCCTCAAGAACAGCCCCATGGCGCTCCGGTGCTTGAAGGCAGCCCTCAACGCCGACTGTGACGGGCAGGCAGGGCTCCAAGAGCTTGCGGGCAACGCCACTCTGCTCTTCTACATGAGCCAGGAGGGCCAGGAAGGACGCGATGCATTCGTCGAGAAACGGGAGCCCGACTTCTCGACGTTCAAGCGATATCCATGAACCACCAAGCCAGCAGCGTCACCCCCGGTTCCCTGAACGCCTGGTGGCTCGCCATACGCCCCAAGACCCTCAGTGCCGGGGCGGTTCCCGTGGCAATCGGCACGGCGGTCGCCCACCAGACCGGCGGCGTTCGGTACCCTGGGGCGCTCGCCGCCCTCGTCGTGGGGCTTGCGCTCCAGATGGCGGCCAATTTCGCCAATGACGTCTTCGACTACCAGAAGGGTGCCGACACCCACGAGCGGCTGGGGCCCGTTCGGACGGCGCAGTCCGGGCTCCTCACTCCGCGGCAGCTACACCTGGGGCTCGGCTTCATGCTGGCGCTTGCCTTCTCGGCGGGCTCCTACTTGGCGCTCACCGTGACCCCATGGCTCTGGATCGTCGGGATTCTGGCGATGGTCTCGGCCGTAGCCTACACGGCCGGCCCCTACCCGCTCGGCTACAACGGGCTTGGCGACGTCTTCGTGATCCTCTTCTTCGGGTTCGTCGCAGTGTGCGGCACGGCCTACGTGCAGGTGGGGAGGCTGGAGGCTCTCTCGTGGCTCTCCGCGGTCCCGGCAGGGGCGCTGGCCACCGCGATCCTGACCGTGAACAACATCCGCGACCGCCACACCGACGCGATCGCCGGCAAGCGAACCCTGGTGGTACGCTTCGGCGGCTCCTTCGGACGCGGAGAGTACATCTTGCTCCTCGCTTCGTCCTTTGCGGTCCCGACGTGGCTTGCGGTGAGCGGCCGCCTCGGACTGTCGGTGCTGCTGCCCTGGCTCGTGGCGCCCCTGGCAGTGAGGCTGGCGCGCAGCGTCGCAACCGACGAGGGAAGCGCCCTCAATGGCTCGCTCGAGGGAACCGCCCGACTCATGGCGATCTTTGGCGCGCTGTACTCTGTCGGGGTGGCTCTGGGCTGAGGCACGCGGTTCGCGCAACGTCTGCGTGAACTCGGCGTGGCCCCCCCTTGCCCGGCGACACACCGCGGGGCAGGATCCCCCCATGCACGTCACCCGGGTGAGGCTCAGGCGCTGGTCGACCCAAGACGCTGCTGGCGCACGACACGCCCGCATGTCGTGGTCGAGCCGAGGCGGCCTTCTGCTGGATCTCGAGACCGACACGGGACTCGTGGGCCGCGGCGAGGCTTCACCCCTGCCCGGCTATTCCCCAGACACCCTCGAGGAGTGCGAGGCCGCGCTGTCGTCCCTCGCCGCCAGCGCCGTTCGGCTACCGGACGAACCGCGGAATGTCGAAGCTTCCTGGATCCGACTCGCCGGGCTGGTTCCGCACTCCCTCCCGGCCGCACGCTGTGCGGTGGAGATGGCTTTGGCTGACCTATGCGCCCAGAACGCGGAACTGCCGCTGTGGGAGCTCCTCCACACGCTGCCCATGAGCGCTGGCGCGCCGCCCCCCGCCCACCGAAGCGTGGCGGCCTTGCTCTCGGCGGCAGATCCTGGCGCCCTCGCCGAAGAGACGGCGAAGCGGCTCGGTGAAGGCTACCGAGCCGTCAAGCTCAAGACCAACGGGCAGCACCCGCTCCCGTTCGAAGCGGAGCGTTGGCACGCAGCCGGAAGTGTGGCGCATCTCGGGGGCGTGCCGCTTCGGCTTGACGCTAACCAAACCTGGCAAGAGAGCGAGCTCGACCGATGGCTTGGCGCCGCTGCCGAACAAGGAGCCGAGTTCGTGGAGGAGCCAGTCCCCCTTCACCACCCGTGGCGCGGAGGGGTAAGTCCGACCCCTACTGCCTTGGACGAGAGCCTTGCGAACCTCGTGACGTGGCCCAGCCCCGGTGAGCTCCGGCAGCGGAATGTCCAGGTGATCGTGCTCAAACCCATGCTCCTCGGGCTCGCTCGCTGCCTGGAGGCCGCCGCCTGGGCGCGCGGCCTCGGGCTTGGGGTCGTTATCAGCCACACCTTCGAAGGACCTCGCGGCTTCGCGCTCGCGCTCGCGCTCGCGTCGGCCGTCGGTAGCCCCGATCGCGCCCACGGACTCGCCCCCCACGCCATCTTGGAGGCGCGGTTTCCCGAAGTGGTCTTCGACGGCGTGGCCTCAGGTGGGCTCGCGCTCTCCAGCCGCCCAGGTCTCGGCATGGAGTCGAGGCGCCCCGAGGTGCCCCGTGAGTGAGATCGACCTGTTCGCCGCCGCCGAGCGCTGGCCCGGCCGCGCCGCCCTCGAAACCGATCGCGATCGGATAACGTTCTCCGACCTCGCAGCGCGGGCACAAGCTGCCGTGGGATCCCTGGTGGGGGCCGTGGGGCCGCTCGCCCCGGGACAGCCCGTCGCATGGGTGGCCCGCCCCTCCATCGACGGTATCGCCCTGGGTCTCGGGCTCGTGAGCCGCGGGATCCCGCTCTGTCCTCTCCACCCTTCTTCGACGCCCGCAGAGCGAGAAGCCGAGCTCGAGCAACTCGCGCCCCAGGCGTTCGTCGACGGTACTCGGGTCACACCCTGGGCTCGGGCGAACCCGGGTGACGGAAACGCCAGCCCAGACCTTCGGTGCGACCCAAGCCACGAGGGGGTGCCACCCGAGACCCCCCTTGCAATACTGTTCACGTCGGGCAGCACGTCGGTTCCTCGTCCGGTTGTCCTCTCCCACCGTGCCTTCATCGAATCCGCGCGCGCCAGCGCGTCTCGACTTGGCTGGCACGACAGGGACAAGTGGCTGCTCACTTTACCCCTCGCGCACGTGGGAGGGCTCTCCGTGGTCACCCGCTGTCTGCTGGCAGGACGCACCATCGTTCTGCCCAGCTCTCCGTCGGACACGGCTGCGACCCTCTCCCTCGCACGACGTCGCGACGCAACGCTTGCTTCTCTCGTCCCGACCCAACTCGTCCGATGGCTCGCACAGCCGGACTTCACCCCGTGGCCCGCGCTCCGCGCTGTCCTCATGGGAGGCGCGGCGACGCCCCCCAGCCTCTTCGAGTCGGGCAGGCGCCTCGGACTGCCCTTACTCAGAACCTATGGGCTAACCGAGACTTGCTCCCAAGTCGCAACCCAGGTGCCCGGCGCCACGGACGCTGACCCAACCGATTGTGGTCCCCCCCTGCCCGGCTACGAGGTCCGCTCGGTAGCAGACGTGCTGGAAATCCGCACGCCCTCGCTGCTCACCGGCACGTGGCCAGACTCCCCCGCCAATCTACGGCCCGGGGGATGGCTACGCACGAGCGACCTCGGCTGGCTCGACGCCCTTGGGCACGTGCACGTCTCTGGACGTCGCGACGACGTGGTGGTCACCGGCGGCGAAAACGTCGATCTCCGTGAGATCGATGCGGTCATGGTTTCCTGCCCAGGGATCCGGCAGGCCTGCGCGGTTGGGCTGCCCGACGAGACTTGGGGAGTCCTCATTGCGCTCGTCGTCGAGGCAGCCGGCGACCCCGCCATCTCGACCGCGGCGGTCGCCGCTCACGCCAGCGAGCACTTGGCCCGGCACAAGCGTCCGCGACGCTTGTGCGTGGTATCCGAGCTCCCCACGACTCAGACCGGTAAGATCGATCGCAAAGCAGCGGCGGCGCTGGGCTGCGACTGGGCGCCGCTCGAGTATGCGGCGCCCAAGTGAGCGCAGTCGCGCGCCACCGGCAACCCCGCCTTGCACGCCCCGAGCGGCCACGTGCCGGGCAACCAAAGTCGCTCGGCCGCAACTAGTCCTGATACCGAGAACTCTCAGGTGGCCCGCCCGTGGGGCTCGGTTTCTGGCGAGTCTTCGCGAGAACCGGAGCGGAGCGCGCGTGGGGACGACAAGTAACCCGTCTGTCGTCCCAGGGCGGTCGCCCACGCGGGTGGGGTGCGGTATGCCTCGCGCCGTGCGAGTCGCACCTTGTCTTGGCGCCCCCCTCCGGAACCGCGTCGGCCCCCTGAGTCAGACGGCCCATCCTTGGCTTCCGGGTCGTTCGCTGGGGAGGCCGCCAGTGCCTGCAACATCGTGAGCCTGGACGTAAACGACTGGTCTGGTTTGTCCGTCGGGGCAAGCTGTGCTTCGCTATCCGCGGACTACGTTCGCGCCAATCCACCAGGAGAGGATCACGTCATGAGTCGTTCGCGATGTCTTGCCATCGTCTGTTCTGTCTCTGCCATTTTGTTAGCCACTGGCCCAATGGGGTGTTCTGACGGGAGCGGCTCCAAGAGAAACGAGGGCGGAGGTGCCCCCGCATCCGACGACGACAGCGACGATGATGATGGCGGCGGCGGCGCTGGCGCGGGCAACTCGGACGACGACAGCGACGATGATGATGGCGGCGGCGCTGGCGCGGACGACGACTCGGACGACGACTCGGACGACGACTCGGAGTGCGTCACGGGCGACGAGACTTGCCCCTGCTACCCCAACGATACGTGCAACGGAACGCTGAGCTGCATGTCCGGACTTTGTGTGGACGCTGGAAATCGCGGAACGGGGGGCTCCGGGAGCAGTGCGGGCGGCACGAACACGGGCGGTGCCGATCCGTCGGGCACGGGTAGCACGAACACGGGCGGCGCCGATCCGTCGGGCACGGGTGGCACGAACACGGGCGG
>CAYRKE010000123.1:0-4645 GCA_964424695.1 uncultured Polyangiaceae bacterium | reverse complement strand
GCACGAACACGGGCGGCGCCGATCCGTCGGGCACGGGTGGCACGAACACGGGCGGTGCCGATCCGTCGGGCACGGGCGGGAGCACCGGGACCCCGGGAGCTGCGCCAGCGGGAAGCCCCGTAGCAGTGCACGGCAAGCTCAGCGTCAGCGGGACGCACATGCTGGACGAACATGGGAGCGTCGTGCAGCTCAAGGGGGTCAGCAGCATGTGGCTCAACTGGGACGACATGGGGTACGCCCAGAACAAGGAAGGGATGCGCTGGATGCGCGACCACTGGGGAATGACCGTATTCCGTGCGGCCATGGGCGCGGCACTTCCCCCAGACTCGACCGAAACCGAAGACGACACCTACTCCGGAAACCCGACCGAGGCTGAAGCCAAGGTGCGTCAGATCGTGGAAAACGCGATCGAGCTCGGCGTCTATGTCATCATCGACTGGCACGATCACGAGGCCGAAACCCGGCAAGCGCTGGCCGAGGGCTTCTTCGCCGAAATGGCCAGGGACTACGGCGCGTACCCGAACGTGATCTATGAGGTGTACAACGAACCTCTGGACATCAGTTGGTCGAGCACCTTGAGCTCGTATCACGAAGCCGTGCTCGGCTCGATCCGTGCCGAGGACGCCGATAACATCGTCATCCTGGGTACCCCGAATTGGTCTCAGGATGTGGACGTCGCGGCAGGCAATCCGATTAGCGGAACCAACCTGATGTACACTCTGCATTTCTATGCCTGCAGCCATGGGGATGAGCTGATGGCCAAGGCGGCAGACGCCTATTCTGCCGGTCTGCCGATCTTCGTCACCGAGTGGGGAGCCGCGGATGCCGACGGCGGAGTCGACGGTGTGGTCTGCGAATCCCAGGCGGCGGCCTGGCTCGACTGGTTGGACGCCAGGAGTATCGGCTGGGCAGCGTGGAAGCTCGACGGATGCAGCGACAGCACCTGCTTCTTCAGGGACCGAACCGTGTCACCCGATGGCAATTGGACCAGCAATGATCTCAATGGTCATGCTGAGTTCGTAATCTCGCGCATGCTCGAAGGCGCGGGGGAGGACCCGCCGCCTGTGGATGACTGCACGCCGACGGGAAGCTGTGCCGCGGGAAACGGCATGGACTGCGTCGACGGGGAGCTGACGCCTCGCGACTGCAGCGGATGCGAGGTGCTGTCCTGTGGCACTGCCTGTTGCCATTCGGTTGGGCACTTCGGGGCGGTAACCTACCCCGATTATGTCACCGACAATGATCTAGTGACCGGCTTCTCGCAGAGCAGCTCGGAAGTGGCGCTATCGGGCACCTTCACATCCTCGGATCAGCTACTGGCGATCGCCTTCAACTTGTCGTCCGCGCAGTCCATCGATCCGTACGATATCGTGATCTATATGGATGGGGCCGCAGGCGGGGGAGCCGCCGTCACCGTCAGCCTCGAAGCAAACGGCGGAAACGACGGCTGTGTGTATGACCTCTACTCCACAGGCACGGAGTACCTGCCGTACGACCAGGTTGCCTGTTGGGGCGACTTCGATGACTACGGCCTAGGCCCAGTCGAGCAGATCAACGTGAGGATCGAGTCCTACGCATCCGGTGATGCCACCATGGTGATCACCGGGCTCGACCTCTAGAGCCCCCGACGCCAGTGCTCATCTGCCTGGCCTGGCAGCGTGCGTCCTGGCTCGAGGCGGATCTAGACCACCAATCGGTTCGGCGGCTTCCGCCAGCTCGCGGAGCCGCCCCGACCTCGGGTGCGGCGGCGAGGCTGCACCTCCACGATCAGCGCAGCTGCACTGGATCCTTACAAAGCACCAGTAGCTCGATCCCTCGAGATCGAGTGCGACGTTGAGTTGACCCTTTACGTTGGGACGACAAGTAGGCGATCTTGTTCGTTCCCGCGGGGGCACGCGGGAGCAAGTGCGGCCCGACCCATGAGCATCACCGAGCACGACGACAGGCGCTTCAAGACCAACTCAGACCTCCTGATTCTGCTCTACCAAATCATGCTGCAGAGGATCCCCGAGCAGGCCGTCGAGGCATTCTGGAGCGCTCATCCGCTTCCCGACCAACCAGGCAACGCCCCGCTCAGTGCAACCCTCGAGTCGCTCTGGACGACCCGCAAGCGCTACCCGTCGAGGTACGTCTTCCAGGTGGCGGTCGACGCCGAGTCGCTCCTCTGCCGGCACGGCCTCAGCCTCGAGCGATCCATTGATGCTTCGATGAGCGAACTTCGCCGGGGACACATGCTACCCATGCGCCTGATAACGCGCCTTTTCGTCGCGGCATCGCCGCTCCTCACCGCCACCGGGGACTTGCGCCGCGGCCTACTCCGCGTTGGCGAGTTGATGATCCGCCTCAACTCGCCGGAGGCGTGCTTTCACGTGTTCGGCACGACCGCGGACGAGGCGCAGCGGCGCGAGTACGTGATCACCAGCCCCGACGCCCACCTTCAAGCCGGATTTCCAGCGTGGGACGTTCATGCGACCGTGGGCGCAGTGCTCCGACACAACCCGCGGCTCCTCGGGCTCCGTCGTTACGAGGAGGTGGAATCGCTCAGTCACATGCGCGATCTTCGTGCGATCGGGGCGGCACACGTCCTGCCGCATCGACCCGAGGGGGCTGCGGAGCAGATGACCCTGCGCACCTTCCTGGCACGCCGAGGCATCCCGACCCCGCCTGGGCTCGAGCTCCCCGATGATCCCGTCCAGGTCGCCACCGAAACACTCTGCTGCTCCCGCTGCGGCGCGTCGGTAGTCACCGCTGGTGCGGCATACGGCGCTCGGTGCCATGTCTTTCGCGTGACCTACGCCATGGAGCACCATGACCTGGCGCGCTCCTTGCTTCGATTCTCGAAGGCGGTTGCGCATCCACCGCCGCTCCTCGCCGAGGTCTCGCTGCGGCATCGAGCCTTGCTCGAGAGGTTGCGCACCTCGAATCGGCTTCTACTCCGGTTCGATCGCGCTGGCGAACGTCTCTACTCGGAAGCGACCCTCGTGACCCGGGGCGCGACCTCGATCATGTTGGCGGCCATGCTGCGTGAATTGGCGTCGCGCGGCACCGAGGAATTCCAGCGGCAATTCCTGGTAAAAGCCGCTGGTCTCGATCCTCACAACCCCAGCTTCGAGATCCGAATCCGAAGGCTCGCTGCCTCACTCGAACGGACCTGCCCCGCGCTGCGCCTCACTCGCGCAGCGCGGGGAATCTGGAGACTCCAATGCACCGTTCCATTCCGGATCGACGAGTACGTGGCCCGCGTCGCGTGACGGTCAACTCGGAACGCGGAGGCGGCGGAGCCGAAGACCACTGCCCCCCCACTCGCACCACCACCCGAGTCGTCATCGCCAGAGTCCCCCCGAGTCGAGGTTAGGCTCCGAGGAGAAGTCCGTCGCCCTCCAGCGGAGGATGCCGCTCCGACGGTCTTCCACGGATCAGAGGTGATTGGTGCCCAGGAGCGATGGTCGGGGCGCCCCATGGCACCCGCCCTGTCGCGAAGGACTCCGCCTCCCTCGGTACCCAATTAGTACCTTGAGGTCCCGAACCGCGCCGCGTCATCTTGCGACCCATTCTGTGCGCAGTGACGCGGTCGGGTCACGTCACTGCTGCGTCGACAACAAGAGAGCGCGGGCGTTGGGATGTGTAGACTCATCAATCGCAGTGCGAAAGGTCGGGCAGCTGGCGCCCTGGCCGGTTTGATTTTCGCGGGCTGTGCCTCATCGGCAGATCTCTGCACAATGAGCACCAGTTCGCTGGATCCACTGGCGTCAGTGGTGGATCCCAACCCTGAGGCGAGCGCCAAGCTCCGCACATTCTACGCTGCCGCGCGCGGGATTCGCGACGCGGCGGGCCAAGCCGAGGAAATGACACGCTTGGCCTGCGTGGCGATTGGCACCGATCTGGGGCTCCACTATTCGCAGCTGCCGGCGGTGACCGGAGCCCCCTATGGGCAGCAGGACGCCGCCACCGTGTGCGGCGAGGCTGCGGCCCGGGTGAAAGAGGTGCTGCGCGATGCCCCGAGATCTCTCGCGTTTTCCTGGACGGAGCCCAGCTGCAACGCTGACGAAGCGCTTCGTGGTCGCTGCGAGGCGCTGTGCGCGACAGCAGCCGGACAAGGAGTGGACCCGTACTGCCGGACCACCTGCGCGTCTCAGGCCAGCGTGTACGCGAATTGTAGCGCGGCAACGGTGACGGCAAACCTCCAGGCTGCAGGCCACGAGGCGAGGAGTCTGCTCATCATGGGCGAAACCATGCGGCGGAACCTTCCCTGGTTGATTCACGCCCAGCAATCCATGTTCAGCAGGCTAGAAGCCGATCTGGAAACGCTGCTGAAGACTGGAAAGGATCTCCCCAGGCTCGTGCCCGAGGCTGGTCCTCAGGGACTGGCCTGTCTCCACGCCGCCATCGGCTTGGTCCAGGAGGCCCGAACCGACTTCGAACGAGCCGCCAGCGGTGTGGCTGCCGTCTTGAATGGAGTTCCGAGAGACACCGCGGGGCGTCGGGAACCCACGAACCCAGGGGAAGGTGCATCGTGACGAAGACGGCAACCATGATTCCGTGGTCCCCCTTCGGGCGACCACGCGCCCTCGATTGGAGACTCGGTATCGCCGCCTTTGGCTTCGGGCTGGCGGCCCTCACCGCGAGTTTCCCGGCTCGGGCCGAC